>DASURA010000060.1:0-45939 GCA_036280295.1 Hyphomicrobiaceae bacterium | reverse complement strand
ACTTCAATGACTCCACAGGGCAAGGCGACATGGGTGAAATCGACACCAAGGGACCCTGGAATGAAGGGGAGACCTGGCAGGTGGTGGACGCCCCCGCATTCAAAGAGGCACGCGGCATGAACGGTGAGGCCGAGATTCGCTCCGAAGCCTCGCAAGCATCGGACGCCGATGCAATCCGCGAGCTATTGATCGATCAGATGCGCGATCTCCTTCATGCCGAGAAGCAGCTGGTCAAGGCACTGCCGAAGATGGCGAAGGCGGCCCAGTCCGAGCAGCTCGTGAGACTCATTGAGCACCATCTGACCGAGACGGAAACGCAGGTCGAGCGCCTGACCGAGGGACTGAAGATGCTGGATGCCGTCGCGAGGGCCAAGCCATGCAAGGGCATGATGGGCCTGCTCGAGGAGGGTGACGAAGTGATGAGAGAGGGAAAGAAGATGGAGCCGGCCGGCGCCGACCTCGCTCTCATCGGTTCCGCGCAGAAGGTCGAGCATTATGAGATGGCAGGTTACATTACGGCCCGCAACCTCGCCCAGCAGCTCCAGATGCCCGGTCTGGTGCAGCTCTTGCAGCTCTCGCTGGCAGAGGAGGAGAATGCCGACCAGCTCCTCAACCAACTGGCGCGACCCTTGATGTCTGCCGCCCGGATGCCAGAGCCGGTTGCATGAGGCCATCCGAAATTGCGAGGTCCCGGAATCGCCGGGCCCGCACTCGTGGAGCAGGGCTCGTTGGAGACCAAAACTCTCCTGGTGGCAGAGGGCTGTCTTCTACGAAATCGCGCTGATCTCGTTTCGCAATGTCGATGCCGCTACTGAGTTATCTCGCGGACATGCGCGTGGTTATAGACCCTCAATCTTTTGCCCGAGCCGCGTCGCATGCAGTTCGATGGTCGCGCGGATGTCCTGCTCTCGATCCATCTCGACCAATTCCACGGCGACTCGTTGTGGACGCGATAATTTTGCGGCCTGATGAGGGCTTGGTCGTCAAACTGCGCAAGTGACAGCGAATGCACGATGCAGGATTTGTTCGGCAGCGACGGCTTGCCCGAAGGCTTCGCCTACAAGCCAGGCCTCTTTACCGAGGCGGTGGAAGCGACGCTCGTGTCGGAGCTACAGGGCCTTCCCTTCCGTGAGTTCGAGTTTCACGGCTTCGTTGGCAAGCGCCGCGTTGTGTCCTTTGGCTGGCGCTACGACTTCGGCGGTGGGGGGCTGAAGAAAGCGGAGGATATTCCCCAGTTCCTGCTACCGGTCCGTGAGCTCGTTGGCGATCTCGCGAAAATCGCGGCAACCGACCTCAGGCACGTATTGATTACCGAGTATCGTCCCGGCGCCGCCATCGGCTGGCACAAGGATCGGTCTGTCTTCGGCGACGTGATCGGAATCTCGCTGCTCGCGCCATGCACGTTGCGCCTGAGGAAGAAATGTCGCGATCGGTGGGCACGGTCCTCCCTGACGCTCGAGCCGCGATCCGTCTATCTGCTGCGCGGGCCATCGCGAACGGAGTGGGAGCACAGCATCCCTCCAGTCGCGACTCTCCGCTATTCCATCACCTTCCGGAGCATGGCCCGCGAACCTCGGCACCAGGATTGCCAATGATAGCGCTCAAGGTTCGGTCATTTCGATGACGAGACCCTCATCGGGCCGCAAGTCCACCTGTGGCAGGCGACGTGTCGCGCGACGTGCAGCTCTATCGTCGCGGCCGCAGAAGGTGCACGCGGCCGGCCTTGCCATCAATAGATGGCTGCTCTGAAGGCCCGAGTTCGGGATCGCTGCGGCCCGCCCCACCTGGCCTTTGACGGCGGCGCCCGCCTGCACGGTGATCCTTCCTGTTGATGGGATCCTCACCAGTTCTCCTAAATGGCTCCCAGCAGAGCGATATGCGAGGGTCCGAGGCGGCCGAGTTGCTTCCGGTCTGCCCGTTTCGCGACCGGCTGGAACAAGCCCAACAGCCGCGCGTTCGCTTCACAATAGCCGCAAAGTCGCAAAGCCGCCGGTGCGCGGCCGAAGGAGATGCCCATGACACAGCAGAAGGCCGGTTACCCTTCACAGGGATATGGCGGGACCACATCGGAAGGCGCGGAGGAGCATCTTCGCGATATGGCGGACGCTACTGGCGAACGGATGAGGGAGACCGCGGACAGCGCACAGGAAATCGCCGGCAATATCGCCGATCAGGCTGGTCACCATGCAGAGCGGGCGCAGGAGGCAGCCAAGCGGTTTCGCCCCTTCGTCGAGAAGTCGCTCAAGGAGCAGCCAATGGCAACCCTTGCGGTCGCAGGCGCGATCGGCCTGGTGCTCGGCGCGCTCTGGAAGAAGTAGCGCTTGAACATCAGCCCTTCGCTCGATCGGCGCTCGTGTTGATCTGCTCAGCCGTGTCGGAAACCTGATCTGCATGCGGCCCGCATTGCAGCGCACGCAGAAACTCTTCCAGCAGATCGAGCGCCGCGCCGATGGCGGCCGCGCAGATTTCCTGTTTCGGCAGCTCGCCGAACTCATGCTTCACCGCCTTCATGCGCCCGTCCCGCGCAGCGACGGCGACATGGACAAGGCCAACGGGGTTGCAGTCCTCGTCAGGTTCGGGGCCGGCGACACCCGTAATCGCCATGACGAAGGCGGCCGGGCAGCGTGCAAGCCCCCCTGCTGCCATGGCCTCTGCGACTTCGCCGCTCACCGCGGTATGCTCGGCAAGCACCTCTTCCGGCACGCCGACCGAGGCGGTCTTGTTCTCCTTGGTGTAGACGATGAACCCGCCATGCAGCACCGAGCTCGCGCCTTCTGCCTGCGAAAGCAGATGCGCAAGCAATCCAGCCGTACAGGACTCGACCGTTGCCAACGTCTCGCCGCGCGCGAGCGCAAGTTGCACAACCGTCTCGGCGCGTTTCTCGAGCGGTTCACGCATGGCGCTCGTCAGCCGTCTTTCGCGCCGCATAGGCCTGCGTGAGCTCCGCGCCGAACAGCACGATCTGCGCCGAGTAGTAGACCCAGATCAGCAGAACGACGATGGAAGCAGCGGCACCGTAGGTGGACTCGAACCCCTGTGTTCCGATGTACCAGGCGATCGCGGATTTTCCGATGTTGAATAGGAGCGCTGTCACGAAGCCGCCCAGCCACACGTCACGCCATGCCAGCTGCCGATCAGGCAGCCACTTGAAGAGCACGGAAAACAGCAAGGTCAGCACGGCCAGCGAGACGGCGAAATTGAGGAGAGTGAGAAGCGCGCTCTCAACGGCCGAACCGCTGAGCCACACCGAGACGGCGGCGAGTGCCGCGCTGACGATCAGCGAGACGGCGAGCAGGAAGCCGAGCGCGAGAATGCCGGCGAACGACAGCGCGTAAACCTTCGCATACCAGGCAATGCCCGCATCCGCAGGCTCTTCGCACTCGAAGATGGTATTAAGCGCGTCGCGAAGCTGCACCACGACCGCAAGCGCGGCAACCACAAGCAGCGCAATGCCGAGCATAGCGGTCCAGCCGCCGCCGGTGGCCGATTCTGCGCCTTTGAGCATGGCCTCGACCGCCTGGCTGCCGATATCGCCGAGCATGCTGCGGAATTGCGAGGTGATGGATCGGCGCGCCGCTTCGGCGCCGAAGAAAAGGCCGGCAACCGCCGTCACTATCAGGAGCAAGGGACCTAGCGAAAACACCGAATAGTAGGCAAGCGCCGCGCCGAAGCGGGCGTTCTTGTGGCGGAGCCAGCCGTTAACGGCCTTCGTCAGCAGCGCCCACATGCCAAAGCTCCGGCGGCACCCCCTCTTTGCGTGTGGCGGCGACCGCCTGTGCGGCCCGCCCCATGCACAAGATGCACGGCCGGCCGCTGCGGGTCGTTTCCAGCTCCTGCTGAACAAGGTCGAAGGGGGGCAGTCGCGGTCACGGGCCATCCAAGGATCGTCACCGCACTAACGCAGGGGTACGGCGTTTGTTCCTGGCGACCCCGCCCGAGCCGCATTTTCACACCCGCCAACGACCGGAGCGCATGCCATGAAGGGCTTCATCGCAAACATTGAAGAGCCGACCGAGAAAGACACCCGCTTCCGGCGCGTCCTACACCGACAAGAACCTGCAGCTCGTTCTCATGCCGCGTCAGCCAGGCGAGGAGATCGGGGAGGATGCGCATGGCGACCGCGATCAGTTTTTCTGCATGAAGGACGGGGAGGGCGAGGTCATCATAGATGGGCAGCGCACCAAATTGACGACGACACCGCCGTCATCGTGCCTGCCGGCGCCCGGCATAACCTCATCAACTTGGGCGAGGGGCCGCTGCTACTCTACACGCTCCACGCACCTCCCGAGCACCTGGACGACACCGTACACAAGGCCAAGAGCGATGCTGTCCAGCAGGTGCCCACGCTTCATTTGCGGCCCACAAGTCTCTCGATGGCGGCCTTGAGCGGGGTCTCGCTGTCGCAGTAGTCCTGCCAGGGCTTGCTCTTCGCGAAAAGGGCCGGAGCGGTCTTCATCGTGAAGCGCTTCGGGTCGAGTCCACTGCGTACCCGGCTCCAGTGCAGCGGCATCGAGACCGGTGCGCCGGGCCGCATGCGCGGCGAAAGCGGGGCGACCGCGGTCGACATGCGGTCGTTGCGGAGGTAGTCGAGAAAGATCTTCCCTGCGCGCTGCTTCTTGGACATGTTTATGAGGTAGCGGTCCGGGCTGTCCTGCGCCATCGCCGAGCAAACCGCCTGCGCGAAGGCCTTCGCCTCCTGCCAGCCGAGATGATCTTGCTCCTTGACACTCAGCGGTGTCACGACATGCAGGCCCTTGCCGCCCGTGGTCTTGCAGAAGGCGACGAGGCCGAGCGCCTCAAGGCGCTGCTTCATCTCCTTAGCGGCTGCGATGACAGCGCCAAAGGCAACGTCCGGGGCGGGATCGAGGTCAAATACCAGCCGCCCTGGAATAGGGGGATGCCCGGGCTGATTGTTCCAGGGATGGAACTCGATGGCCGCGATCTGCGCCGCGGCGATCAGGCCCTCGATCCGGTCGATCTGGATGTAGGGCTTGCGGTCGCCCTCGACCTTGGTGACAGAGAGCAGGTTCGACATGCCGCGCATCTCATGGCGCTGAAAGAAGCGCTCGCCGTCGATGCCGTCGGGGGCACGGATGATGGAGCAGGGCCGACCCCTGAGATGCTCGATCATCCACGGCCCGACCTTCTCGAGATACTGCGTGAAATCAAGCTTGGTGTAGTTGTCGGGGGCCGGCCAGAGCGGCTTGTCGGGATTTGAGATGACCACGCCCATGACGACGCCGCGGCCCCCCTTGATGCGGCTGCCGCGCCGGGCGGGTTTGGGCAGCTCGGCTGCTTCCGGCGGCGCCGGCGTCTCGGCGCGCACTTCGGTCGCGGGCTTGTCTTCCCGCAGTCCCTTGAAGGCCGCCTGCCGCACCATGCCCTCGGCCGTGAAGCCCGCGAATTCGATCTCCGCTACGAGCTTCGGCTTGACCCAGGTCCAGTCCTTTCCCCTGCGCGGCGCATCTTTGCCGCCAAACGGGCTGGTGTCCGTCTTCAGGCTGTTCAGCTTCTTGAGCAGCCCGCCCGCATTGCGGGCATTGAAGCCCGTTCCGACCTTGCCCGTGTGAACCAGATGATCCCCGCGATAGACGCCGACCACGAGTGAGCGCAGGTTGCTGCCGCTGCCGCTCCAGCCGCCGATCACGACTTCATGGCCGCCGCGGCACTTGGCTTTCATCCAGCTTTCCGTTCGGCCGGATTGGTACGGCGCCCCCGCCCGCTTGGAAATGATGCCTTCAAGGTTGAGATTGCAGGCGGACTTGAGCACCGCGTCGCCGGGCTCCGCCAGATGCTCGACATACTTGATGTGCTGGCCGTGCGCTCCCTTGCGAGCGAGCAGAACCTTGAGCCGCTCCTTGCGCGCGGTCAGCGGCAGACGCCGCAGATCCGCGCCGCCGTCGAACAACAGATCGAAGACGAAGTAAATGAGGTCGCGCGAGCGCCCTTCGGACAGGGCCGCCTGCAGCGCTGAGAAATCGGGCGCGCCGTTCCGGTCGAGCGCGACCACCTCGCCGTCGATGATGCAGTCGGGAAGGCCCTCACCAGCCTCTGCGACGGCCGAGAATCTCGCGGTCCAGTCCAGACCCTTGCGCGTACGCATGATGGCGTCGCCGCCCTCGACCCGGAGCTGCATGCGATACCCGTCGAGCTTGATCTCATGCACCCAGTCCTGCCCCGACGGCGGGCGGCTCACGCTCTTGCACAGCTGCGGGGCGATGAAGCCGGGCATCGCTCCTGCGCTCCTGCGCGCGCGGCGTGGCGGCCTCGCCTTCAGCGCTGGAACAGGAGATGCCGGCTTACGCGCACCGTGACCCCGGTTCGAGTGCCAGACCGCACCCGCCTTGAAGCTGCTTTGCTTGCCGAGCATGAACGGCTTCGGGCTTCGACCCTTGCCGGCCGCGATCTCTTCCATGGTGCGGCCGGAGGCGACCGAGCGGTCTGCCTTCAGCGCGGCGTCGCCGTCCCCCTCTTGCTCGTAGCCATCATGGCGCTTGATCAACAGCCAGTTGGTGCGCTTGCCATGCTCGCGATCGTGGCGCAGGCGCACTAGCACCCAGCTTCCCTGCAGCTTCTCGCCAGCGAGCGTGAACCGCAGCTCGCCCTTGCGCAGCGCCTTGTCTGCATCGCCCTCCGCGGCCCAGAAGCCGCGGTCCCACAGCATCACGGTGCCGCCGCCGTATTCGCCTTTCGGGATCGTGCCCTCGAAGTCGCCGCACTCGAGCGGATGGTCTTCGGTCTCCACTGCGAGCCGCTTGTCGCCGGGATCGAGCGAGGGTCCTTTGGTTACCGCCCAGGACTTGAAAACGGCGTCCACCTCGAGGCGCAGGTCATAGTGGAGCCGCGTCGCCGCGTGCTTTTGGATGACAAAGCGAGGGTATTCCGCCGGCGTGATGCCGGCCTTGCCGCTCGGCTCGGCCGTCCTGGTGAAATCCCGCTTCTGCCGGTAGAGGGCTAATCTGCTCTTCGCCATGACGCTCGTGAGCCCTTTTCTGTGCAACGGCAGGGCCGCATCTTGCGTTCCCGAAGGGCTGCGCAAGACCGGAACGATATCATCTTGCTGGCGTTCCGCGAGCGGGGGGATTGGAGTTCCGACATGGCCGCCCGTCGCGCGTACTGGAAAGGCGACCTCAAACTGTCGCTGGTGACCTGCCCCGTGGCGCTCTATCCGGCATCCTCTCAATCCGAGAGGACCCTTTTTCACCAGATCAACCACAAGACCGGCAATGGGCTGCGCCAGCAGATGGTCGATGAAGAGACCGGCCGCGTCGTCGAGAAGGAAGACAAGGACCGCGGCTATGACCTAGGCAACGGCAGGTACGTCGAGATTGAGCCCCAGGAGTTCGAAGCCGTCGAGGTCGAAAGCACGCGCACCATCGACATCGACATCGACAAGTTCGTGCCGGAGCAAGACATCAACAAGCGCTACTACGAGCCTCCCTATAACATCGTGCCTGACGCTAAAAGTGGCGAGGAGACCTTCGCCGTCATCCGCCATGCCATGAAGAACAAGGGCCGGGTAGCGCTGGCCCGCATCGTGTTTGCCAACCGGGAACATATTTTTGCCGTCGAACCCAGGGGCAAGGGCATCCGCCGCCGTCACAGGGCGGCCTGAAACCATGCCGCTCGAGTCCCTGATCGGCGCAGCGGCGGCCTTCTGCACGACTGTCTCTTACGTCCCGCAGCTCAAGAAGGTCTGGACGACGAGGGAGACCCGGGATTTGTCTCTAAGAATGCTGCTGATCCTGGCCGCTGGACTCGCGCTTTGGATCGTCTACGGCCTGCTCCGCGGCGACGCGGTGATCATCGCCGCCAACGGCCTAAGTCTGACGCTGCTTTCATGCATCATCTACTTCAAGCTAAACGAACGGAAGGCGTCGCATTGAAGCCGGGCCGGAGCAGCGTGCAGCCTGCAGGGCAGGCGGAATTGACCTGGTCCTTTTGCGTCCGGATAGCCTCCATCACGCCGCCGGCCACAAGTACGGCCTTCCGACCAGAGCCTTCGACGACTCTTTTGGTCTCCTCCGCGTCCTCATGCTCCTCAAGATAGGAGATAAGGATATCGGCACCCTCGCGTGCATAGGCGATGGCAACGGCGCGGCCGATGCCGCTATCGCCACCGGTAATGACGGCTTTCATGTCCTTGAGCCGGCCGGAGCCCCTGTAGCTTTCTTCGCCGTGGTCCGGCACCGGCTGCATCTTGGCCGTAAGTCCCGGCATCGGCTGCGTTTGCGGGGGGAACGGCGGCTTGGGATGATTCGGGTGCATGGTGCTTTCATTCCGTTGGCCGCGCCGCTGACAGGCGATCGGCCATCCAAATGTCAGTGCTTAGCCAACCGTCGCCGGGTAGGCGCGGTTCCCGGCTTTCGCGGAGGGCTGAGGCTGCACTGCACCGCATCCTGCCTACGAAAATGAACGGAAGGCGTGCGGTGTGGCCCGGAACCTTATCCCGATTGCGGCTGTTAGCCGGGTAGAAGGCTCAAGGAGGTTGCGCCATGAACGGAGTGGAACAAGTCGATGCGACCACGCTCAAAGAAATCCTGAGCACCTGGCCCAAGGTCTCGAAGGAAGCGGCGACCACCACGGTCAACAAGTACGGGCTGCCGAATGAGGCCTCGCTGAGCCGGCTCACCTGGCACAAGAATGGTCCCTGGAAGCGCACCGTGGTCTACGCAGAAGAAGTGCCGCATGAGTTCCCGACACCGCACCACGATGTACTTGAGCAGTACATTCCCTACAAGGTGCCGGTCGACAAGTTCAACGAGCTCGCGGCTTTCGATGGCAGCGTGCTGGTTGATCGCACCAAGGGCGAGATGTCGGCCCGCTGCGAGGGGGAGGAAGCGAATTTCCTGGCGCTCAATCTCGCCAATGAGATCGTGCAGGGCACGAAGACGGTTGCAACCGCGCGCCAAGCGTATGGCGATGCCATGCAGCAGCGGCGCACCGGGACCCCACCTGAGATCATGCAGCGCCTGATGTTCGAGGTATCGGCCGCCGAGACCGGCGAACGGGACCAAGCCATAATCTAGCCTGGGGATCGGGCAAGGAGGCAAGCTGCGCCAACGCTTCGGCAAGGTTCGCAATGGTTGCCCAAGAAGTACCTGCGCTGGACGGCAGCCGCATCATGCAAATTCGAGCAATAGGCAGCTCAGGCGTCTGCGTTGATCGCAAGCGGCTTCGAGAGTTTTAGCTGCCGGGGCCGCGAGGGATCGGAGTGGAGACTACAATGAGTGACATCGCAAAAATCGTGGTCTTGCGCTCGAGCGAGAATGGCATGTACGCGTTCGATGTGCAGGTCGACGACGGAAACGGCGAGAGCCGGCACGACGTGACGCTGGCACATGATGCATACGAGCGCCTGACGGGCAGCAAGTATGCGCCGGAGACGTGCGTGGAGGCCGCCTTCCGTTTTCTCCTCGACCGCGAGGCCAAGGAATCCATCCTCGCCCGGTTCGACCTGAGCGCCATTTCCCGTTACTTCCCCGAGTTCGAGAGGGAGCTGCCGGGTTACCTGTCGCGTACGTGATCCATCCATCTCGTGGCGCGGAAACGGCGATCGAGGTAGGGGTTGCATTTGCCGTTTCCAGCGCTGCTGGCTTTCCCACCGGCATGACGATCCTGTCGCTCATGTTCTCTGAAAGGCGCATCAGGAGCGCGTCGCGAGACCGCCGATCGTGAGGCCCAGTGCGAGTGCGCCCAGTCCGGCTATGACCGACCGCGCCGGCAGCACCGCTTCCCATCCGGGTGTCAGACGCCTCGGCATGAGGACATAGTCCGTGACGCCGGCCAGCGCGGCAACCAGGCCGGCGTCACGCCCTATGCTGGGGACGTCCTTGGCCGTGTTCCTCATGCGCAAGTACTCGAAGGGGATCGCCCAGAGCACCGAGGACGCGTGGTGGGTGGCATAGCCGAGCGCCGTGTGCGGGACATCCGCGCGCCGGACCGAGCCGGCGTCCTCTCCACGTAGCCAGTGGCTGGTGGCATTGAGCGGCTGGGCCGGCGATTTGCCTTCCGCCCTGGCAAGCAGAGCCAGTACACCGGCGCTTACGACGCTGGCCACACTGCCAGAGACAAGGGCGGCAGAGAGAATGTGGCGCACATCGGCGGCTGCCATCGATCAGTCCCTAGCTGGAGGCGGCCGCCGGGAAGCGCCAAAGCTGAGTGTTGAGCTGCGGCGGCGCGTCGGGATTGTACTGGGCGTTGTCCATGATCCGCGAGGTCGTGACGTACATGGCGCCGTCCGGCCCCTGCGCGAAGCTGTCCGGCCAGCGCAGGCGCTCATCCTGCACCAGCGTCGAGAGCGAGCCATCCGACTTGCGCAGCTTGATGGCGTTCTCCTCCAGGGCGGACAGATACAGGTTCCCGCGGCTATCCATCCAGTACCCGTCTGATACGCCGACTTTCCCCACAGTCTCCACCTTGCTGGCCAGCTGGTCTTCTGGCTGATGGCCATCCTGCAGCGCGGACGTGGCGATGCGGTACAGCGTGTGCCCCGTCAACGCCTGCCAATAGAGGAACTTCCCATCTGGCGACAGAGCGATGCCATCTGCCGCGAACAGGGCGCCGCGACCGTCGGGGCGCCGCAGTTCCTTGCCATCGGTCTTCACGACCACGCCCTTCTCAGGCTGCGTGCTGGGATGGCCATCAAGGACGCGATGTGCCGTGCCGCTTGCGAGATCCACGATGACGATAGCGCCCTGGCCCGAGTCGGTAATGTACGCGCGGTTTCCGTCGGGGCTGAAACGTACGTCGTTGAGGTAGCTCGCCGTCGGCGCGACCGTCTCATCGAAGGCAATCACCTGGGCGACCTCGTTCGAGGCCATGTCGATCTGGACAAGCTTGGGCCCGCCCTTCACGACTCGCTCGGTCGCAGGCGCCGCCGGGTCGAGCACCCACAGGTTTCCGTTCCCGTCCGCGACGACGCTCTGAACGCACACCCGGTGACTCTCCGGTGGAACCTGATCGCGCTTGGTGTTGCGCCAGCTGTTCCATTCCTCGTTGGGGTAAGGCTTGAGCTGGCCGTCGGGGCCGAGCTCTGCCACCGACACGGCGGTATCCTCAGTCCAGCGTGGGAAATTCACGAAGATGCGGCCGGTCTCCGATACCGCCACGCCCGTGACCTGGTGCTGAAACTCGGCAACCTGCTCGAGGTTGTCCGGCAGGGCAGAAGATTGATTCATGGCCGTCTCGCGATCCAGGGATGTCCTGGGCTCAACGGTTTCGGCCCGTGTTCGTTGCAAGCCGTCTGCAATGGATGCACTCACGTTGGTCCTTGACCTCGGTCACCGGAAACTGGGCACCATACAGCCAGTCCTTCTTCCCGCGGGCTGCCGGCCAAGGTCGCGGTACCAGGCTCACCGTGCGACATCCACCCGCCGCGCTCGGATGGCCGGCACAATCATCAGCGCGACGATGCCCATGGTCGCGACGATGAAGGCGAGGCTGATCGGGCGCGTGAAGAATACGGAGGCATCGCCGCGCGACACCAGCATGGCGCGGCGCAAATGCTCCTCCATCATCGGCCCGAGCACAAAGCCGAGCAGCATGGGGGCCGGACTGCAGCCCAGCCTGATCCAGGCCACGCCGACGACGCCGAACAGGGCGGCAAGATAGATCTCGAACGAGGAGTTGTTGACGCTGTAAACGCCGATCGCGGAAAACGCCATGATGGCAGGAAACAGCAGGCGATAGGGTACCTTCAGGAGCTTCACCCACACCCCGATCATCGGCAGATTGAGGATGACCAGGAGCGCGTTGCCGATCCACATGCTGGCTATCAGCCCCCAAAAGAGCTCCGGCCGGGTCGTCATCACCTCGGGGCCGGGCTGGATGCCCTGGATCGTGAGCGCCCCCAGCATTAGAGCCATCACGCTGCTCGCCGGCAGGCCGAGCGTCAGCATAGGGATGAACTTGCATTGGGCGTCGGCGTTGTTGGCCGACTCCGGACCCGCGACGCCTTCGATCGCCCCCTTGCCGAAGCGCGAGGGGTCCTTCGCCAGCTTCTTCTCGATCATGTAGGACGAGAACGATGCGATCGACGGCCCGGTGCCAGGCAGTATCCCGAAGAGCGCGCCGAGCAGAGTGCCGCGCAAGACGGGCGCCGCAGACGCCTTAATGTCCTCCGTCGTCGGCATCAGGTTCTTCACCCGGCCGGTGAAGAACCGGCGCTCCTCGGGATCGCTCAAGTTGGAGACGATCTCGCCGATGGCGAACACCCCGACGGCCAGCACCAAGAAGCTGATGCCGTCGGCCAATTCGTTGAGGCCGAACACGAAGCGCCGGACACCGGAGTTCACGTCGGTGCCGACGATGCCGAGCAGCAGCCCCATGGCCACCATGGCGAGCGACTTGACCATATCGCCCTGGGCCAGCACGGCTGCGCCGACCAGTCCCATCAGCATGAGCGAGAAATATTCTGGCGCGCCGAACTGGAGCGCGATGCCGGCGAGCGGCGGGCCGGCGACGGCGATCAGCATCGTACCGAAGGTGCCAGCGACGAAGGAGCCGATGGCCGCTATGGCCAGCGCCGGGCCTGCGCGCCCCTGCCGTGCCATCTGATGGCCGTCGAGGCAGGTGACAACCGCCGAGGTCTCGCCTGGCAGGTTGACGAGGATCGCGGCCGTCGACCCGCCGTACTGGGCGCCGTAGTAGATGCCGGCCAGCATGATCATGGCGCTGACCGGGGCGATGTTGAAGGTGAGCGGCAGCAGCATGGCGATGGTGGCCAGCGGCCCGATGCCGGGCAGCACCCCGATCAGCGTGCCGACCGAGACGCCGATCGCGCAGTACATCAGGTTTTGCAGCGAGAACGCGACGCTGAAGCCGAAGATCAGGTTGTGGAACAGCTCCATGCCGATGCCTCACCAGCCAACGATCAGCGGAAACGGCAGGCCGATGCCCCAGATGAACAGAGCCACGGCGCAGAAGGTCACGCCGACCGCCAGCAGCAGCGCCTCGATGAGATTGAACTCGTTGCCGGCGGCCGAGGAGCCCACGATCAGAACGACCAGGGCCGGCACGAAGCCGGCGTAGTCCATCAGCAGCCCAAACAGCACGAGCGAAGCCGGCAGCACCACCAGCGCACGCAACGACAGCTTGCCCTCGAGCGGCTCCGGGCGTCGAAGCCCCCTGGCCACCAGATAGAGGCCGAACAGCACGATGATGCTGCCCAGAACCGATGGGAAATAGCCTGGTCCCATGCGGAACGCGCTGCCGAAAGCATAGTCGCGCGCGATAACGACGGCGGCTACGCCTGTCCCGACCAGCATCAGGCCGGACCAGACGTCCTTATTGTTGCGGAAGTCTAGCTGCATGAGCTTTCTGCTCGGATGGGATCGCCAATGCTGGTGGGCGGCTCTGCATCGCCGGCTGGGCCGAGATGCAGCGTTTCGTCCTTCCGGCGCGAGGGCGGGTGCACTCCTCCGCAAGCGCATCCCGGCGAGCCCTGCATCGCGGCCGCCGGCCTACGCTCCGGAGAGAGCGCTTGTCATTGCGCCTTTATGCCGGCCTGCTTGACGACGTTGCCCCACCGGGCCAGTTCGCTGTCGTAGAAGGCCTTCAGCTCGGCCGGGGCCATCTTCACGATCTCGCTGCCGCGCTTGGCGAACTGATCCTGCACCTCGGGCATATCCTGGATGGCAGCGATCTCCTTGTGCAGCTTGGCAATGATCGCCTTGGGCGTTCCGGCCGGCACCGCGAAGCCGATCCAGTTGCCGCCCTGGTACTCCGGCAGTCCGGCCTCAGCGAAGGTCGGGACATCCGGGAGTGCCGCAAGCCGCTTGGGCGTGGCGATGGCAAGGCCGCGCAGCTGGCCGGACTGAATGGCGGCCGTAAGGCTTGAGGCGCTGGCGACGATCGCCTTGGTGTTGCCGGCGATCACGTCGATGCGCCCGGGGCCCGCACCCTTGAACGGAACGTGCAGCAGGTCGGTCTTGGTCGTGAGCCTGAACATCTCCATGCCGAGATGCAGGGAGCCGCCGACGCCGCCGGAGGCGTACGCGATCTCGCCCGGCTTCGACTTCGCCAAGGCGACGAATTCCTTGAGCGTCTTGGCCGGGACCTTCGGATTGACGGCGAGCGTGTTCGGGCTCGAGACAAACATCGAGACCATGTCGAAGGCCTTGTGCGGATCGAACCGCAGCTTGTAGAGCGCGGGCTGCACGGCGTTGGCGATCGAGACGACGGTCAGGGTATAGCCGTCCGGGGCGGACTGCGCCGCCAGCTCAGAACCGACCACGCCTCCGGCGCCGGGCTTGTTCTCAGCGATGACCTGCTGGCCCAGCCGCTGCGTCAGATGGGTGGCGACCACCCGCGCGGCAATGTCGTTGAAGCCCCCTGGCGCGAACGGAATGATGATTCGCACCGGCTTACTGGGATAGTCGTCCGCGACGGCGGTCCCCGTGAATGTGAGGAATGTCATCGCAATCGTGAGCAGCAGAAGACGTACTTGTCCCATGCGGTCCTCCCTAGAGCAGCGTTGCGCTTTTGTCGCCAACCGGCCATCGATCGGCGCCTGCTTATTCAGTCCATTTGCATGGATCGCGCGCGTGCAGTCTAGGACGCCGCGATCTAAGGCGAAAATATGAACGAGGAAGATGGAATATAAGCGATCGTTATGGATACGACTGGTGCGGTGTGTTACTGTCGCCACTCCTGTCCAAGCACTTGGCGTCGAGCTCTGGCGGCAGGAGCATCACGTCGTGCTTGCGCACGACGTGATGCTCGCCATCGATCTTTAGGGATCGAGCACTCCATCTCTAACACCGGCCGCAATCGATCTCGTCTTCCTGGTCGTGACCTCGCCCGTCACGGACGATGCGCCGTAGATGGCGACAGTCAGGCTGCGGGTAGCTGGACAGCGCGATGGCCGGCCGAGGTCCCTGCAATCCTGCCGAACACGGCGCCGTTCATGAGACCTGTGCCGCCCGGGTAGTTGAAATAGAACAAGCCGCCGACCAGCTCGCCGGCTGCATAGAGCCCCGGAATGACGGCGCCCTCCGTGTCAAGGACCCGGGCGGAGGTGTCGATCTTGAGGCCGCCGAAGGTGAACGTGAGCCCGCACGTCACCGCGTAGGCCTCGAACGGCGGCGTATCGATGGTGTTGGCCCAGTTGGACTTGGGAACTGCGATCCCCCTGGTGCCGCGGCCGTCTTTGACGTTGGGGTCGAACGGGACCTCGGTCATGACAGCTGCGTTGTAGGCCTTGATCGTATCGAGTGCCTTCTCCGCATTCACGTCGTCCAGCTTGCCAACCAGCTCCTCCAGGGTGTCGGCGCGCACCTTGGTGACGCGCTTGATGCGGTATTCGTCGCGGAGCATCGGGACGATCTTGGCGTCGAACACCTGCCAGGCGAACTGCCCTGGCTGCATCAGGATCACGCGCCCGTACTTGGCGTAGGTGTAGTTGCGGAAGTCGGCCCCCTCGTCGACGAAGCGTTCGCCATTGGCATTGAGCATGATGCCCCAGGGGTAGGAGTGCTTCTGGAAGCTGTCGCCCACCTCCAGGTCGCCGAACTCGGGCGCGTTGCGGTCCCAGCCGACCGCGTGCCCGCCGGACCAGTTGCCGGTCGGCATGGCACCGATATCGAGCGCCATGCGGATGCCGTCGCCGGTGTTGAAGCGCGTGCCGCGCACCTTGGCGAGCTCCCAGCCAGGCCCCAGATAGCGCGTGCGCATCTCGGCGTTGGCCTGGAAGCCGCCGGCGGCAAGAATCACGCACTTGGCCATCACGTCCACGGTCTTGCCGCCGCGCTTCACGCGCACGCCCTTGACGCCCTCGTCGTCGGCGATCAGCGAGACGGCTCGGGCGCCGTAGGCGATGTCGATCCCGCTCCTGCGCGCAATGTTCGTCAGCGACTCCACCAGGCCCGGTCCGCCACCCCAGGATTCCACGGTCAGTCCGCCCCAGAACTTGAACTTGCCCCCGATCTTGTAGGCTTGGCGGCCCCAGATGGGGACAAAACGGACACCCTTGTCGCGCATCCACAGCATGGTGGACTTGCTGCGCCGGACGAGCAGCTCGCACAGGTCGGGGTCGGTGCGGTACTCAGTGACCCGGCCCATGTCGTCGAAGAACTTCTCCTCGGGGTAGCTGCCGAAGTCCGACTTGGCGACCTCATCGTCAGTCAGGTCGGGCATCAGTGCGCGGAGGTCCTCGACGCCGTCGTAGGCGCAGCGGAAGGCGCCCGCCGTGAACCGGCTGTTGCCGCCGGCCTCCTCCTCCGGTGCCCGCTCGAGCACCAGCACCGATACCCCGTGCTCCGCCGCCGACAACGCGGCGCAGAACGCAGCGTTACCCGCACCGATAACGACGACATCAACGGAGGCGGGCAAGGGGATGCTCATAGGTTCCTGTTCCCTTCAGTTTCCCGGCGGTGCCGATCCAGCAACAGCTCAGCCACAGATGTCCGCCTCGCGTCATCATCGCCGACACCCAGCTCCGTCCATGGCCTTCCGCCTTAGGGCTGGGTCCAGCCAGGTCAGGTATTCGACATTATGAGGGGCCATTTGCCATTCTGGAATACTTGATGGTACCCTTTCCCGTCGAAATGCGATTGAAGCCCACGGAGCGGATGGTCTCTAGACCAATGTTGCCGCATTGTGGAAGCCGGCACTGACGGCAGGCGCCTTGCGGCAGCGGTATTCGGAGATGACTCGGTGGAGACGCGCACAAGAGCGAAAGGCGTAGATTCCAAAACGGCGCCGCACGCCAAGCACCGTGCCAGACGGTCGGCCCGGTCTCGTCGCTCCGACGCCGGCGACGAAGCAGAGGGCGGGCAGCGCGTCGGCGTGCAGTCGCTGGGACGCGCCTTCAACATACTTGAAGAGGTGGCACGACACCGCGAAGGCATCGGCCTTGCGGATCTGAGCAAGCGGGTCGGTCTGCACAATTCGACCACCTTCCACCTCGCCAAGACTCTCGTAGCCCTCGGGTATATCCGGCAGGAGGCGGACAGCAAGCGTTACCGCATCGGCCGGCCGTTGTTCGCGCTCGCTGCAAATGCGCTTGACGAGATCGAGATGGTCAGATTGGCAACACCCATTCTCGAGGAGCTGTCGGCGAAGACCGGCGAGAGCGCGCATTTCGCCGTGCGCATGGGCGATTCCATCGTCGTGATTGCGCGAACGAGCGGGCCTGGCGCCTTTCAGCTTGCCGAAAGGGTCGGGGTCGTGCGGCCGGCCCACTGCACGGCCCTGGGCAAGGTAGTGCTCGCCGCTCTGCGACCCGACCAGTTTGAACGTTTCCTCGAAACGGCCGATCTCAAGCCGTCGACCGAGAGATCGATAACCCAGATACCGGTCCTCCGGCGCGAGATCGAGGAAGCCAGGCGAACAGGCATCGCCTTCGACGATGGCGAGTTCAACACGGAGGTCCGCTGCGTCGCCACACCGGTCAGGGACTTTACGGGGCAGGTCGTCGGGGCGATCGGCATTTCGGGGCCGGTCTGGCGGCTCTCGATGCAGGCACTGAAGAGCCGAACGAAAGCCATTCAGGCCGCCGCCAATCGGCTGTCGAGAGACTTTGGCGCTGGGACAGCAGGCCTTGCCGGGACGCCGGGTAGATGATGAGGACAGAGAACAAGGAAAATGAGGTCCACCACACAGCAGGAGCAGTCGTCCGACGAGACGTGGGACGCCATCGTGATCCGAGCCTTCAAGGCCAACGATATCAAGCTGGTCACCTACGTGCCAGATCGCGTGCTCGCCTCCTTGATCAAGAGCCTGCATGCAGATTCCTTCTTCACGTGCTTTCCCAGCGCACGCGAGGAGGAGGCGATCGGCATCGTCTCGGGCTCGTGGATGGGCGGCACGCTCGGCGCAGTGCTCATGCAAACGAGCGGCTTTGCTACCTTGGCAAACGTGCTGGCGTCGCTCGCGCTGCCTTACCAGCTCCCGGTAATCATGCTGGTATCCGAGCGCGGAACGCTGGGCGAGTTCAACTATGGACAGGCATTGGTGTGTCGCACCATGCGTCCGGTCCTCGACTCGCTGGCGATCGAGCACCACACGATCGCTCGGCTCGACGACCTTGAGTTCATCGTAGATCGATCGATCAAGCAGGCGGTAGGGACCCAAGCTCCGGTGGCCCTGATCTTGTCGCCGCTGTTGACGGCGGCACGGCCTTCACAGCTTGGGAGGGGAGCGTGACCATTTCGGACGATCCGCCTGAAGATGATGTGGCGACGCCCGCGAGCAACGCCAAGGTGATGAACCGGACTGAACTGACACGTCGGCTCCTTGCAAGGCTGAAGAGCGAGGAGGCGGTGGTTGCCGGAATCGGCAATACCAACTTCGATCTCTGGGCGGCGGCCGGTCAGCGCCCGCAGAACTTCTACATGCTGGGCAGCATGGGACTGGCGTTTCCAATCGCGCTGGGTGTCGCACTTGCGCAGCCGAAGCGGCGTGTGGTTGCCCTGGAGGGAGATGGCTCGCTGCTCATGCAGCTCGGATGCCTGTCGACGATCGCCATGTTGGCGCCGGCGAACCTGAGCCTCGTTGTCATGGACAACAGAGTCTATCAGATCACGGGGGGGCAGGCGACGCCGGCGGCTACCTCAACTGACCTCGTTGCTGTTGCGCAGGCGTGCGGGATTGCAGACAGCACCTGGGCCTCGGACGAGGAGGATTTCGAGCGGCTGGTGGAAGCATCGCTCTCCGCGACAATTCCCTCTTTGATCGCGGCGCGCATCGATCGCCTGCCGGCGGGTGCCACCACACATCGCGACCCGGTCCAGATACGCGAGCGCTTCATGCGTGGCATCGGAACTCGCCGCTAACCGCTGGACGTAGTACGGGTTCCCGAGACGGGCCCTCGCGGTTCGCGGTCAGGATCGGACATGAGCTGGTAGAGCAGCGTGCGCAGTTGAGCATTCCACTCTTGAGGTCCCGCGCCGGCAGGTGCATCACGGCCACGCCGCCGGACACGATGGACTCGACGTACTGGTCGCGCATTGCGAAGGGGAAATCCACGGCTTTTTCTCGGAGATGAATGAGCCCATGATCGCCATCGCCGGAGCTGGCGCGCCCGGGGGGCTTGTCGGAACTCGCTTCCGAGCGCCATATTTTTCATGCGTGCTGGTTCCAAGCTTCGGAGCAGGCGTCGCAGACAGCTTGCGCACTGAGCCTGTAGCGCCCGAACCTCTTGAAGAGCGGATATGTCTCATCGAAGTCGGCCGGCGCTACGAATCGAAATTCCCATGATCCGACGCTCAGTTCCTCGATTTCAATCTCTTCGCCTGCCTCGGCGGTCGTCGGCTCGCACTCGATCTTGACGATTTCCGGCGACCCATCGGAATCGGTGAGAGTCTCAAGTTGGAAGGCTATGTTCATTTCGTCGCCTTGTGTCATGTGCTTCACCTCGTGCCGGTTGGACCTGCTTCGGCAGGATCGGCGATGACGACGCGCCCGGCCTCCACTTCAGCGGGCTGAGACTCGGCAACTTTCTCTAACCTTGCGGCCCGCTGAGACGAAGTTCGCGATGAGGACACTAGGTGTCCCCAGACCGGGCAGTCGACCCCGTCGACAGGCAGTATGCCTTCCCAGGAGAACGACGCATTGCTTAGGGAACATCTCTGCCGTGGACCTGGGCGGGGGGCGAAGTCGCTTCCACGGCAGTAAAGGTCTCGATGATCCGGTACGCGTGCTCGGCACCGGCCGGAACCAGCCAGGAATCGCCCGCATCGAGCGTGATCGTCTGCCCCTCGACGGTGAGCTCGGCGCGTCCGGAGATGACGTAGCCGACAGTCTCGTACTCTCGCTTCGTTGCAGGCTTGCTTTGCGGCTGCTCGTCGCGCCACAACCGCAGCGAAACCCGCTTTCCCGAGACCAGATAGGTTTGGTCCATATCGCCATGCGGTGACGCCTGGCCGCTGACTTTCTTCACGCTGGTGTCGACGGACATGGTGGTTGCCTCTGCTTGAGCGCGCACGCGCGTTTCTCCTGCGCGGGCTGTTGGCGCAACGCCTCTGAACATGCCAAGTTCCGCCGGATGAGCTTCAGCGGGACGGCGGCCTGTCGAGCAGACCCCGGAGCATCACGATCACCTCAAGCTCGCGGGTGGGACAGAAGCCGCGCGCCATGCGACAAGGTGTGTGCCGCCGGCCACCGTGTGCGCGAGCTGCCTTTCACATGGGCAAGAGTTAAGCGTGCTGTCGATATGTACGGAGCCGGGCCGGCGAGGAAGCGGCGATGCGGGCCACATGCTGGGCTTCAGCACCAGCAGCGATATCCCGATTATCCGCAGCCAAATCCAGACACCAACACCGGTTGCGATGCTCAGCACGGTCTTGATCAGCATTAGCGGTTTATCGAGTCGAAGAGCCGCGCCAGCTGCTCCTCACCTGCCCTTGTCAGCGAGAATGCGGCGCGCAGTTTCTCCGGAAGAGATGAGGCCTCCGCCAGCATGAAGGGGACGATCAGCAGAACCAGGAATCCCATGGTCACGGTGTCGCTTGCGTTGGCCAGCGCCCGGTAAACAAGCCGGCTTGCCGAGGCAGGGTTGATAAGATCGCGCACTGCGGCGCGAGCCTTGTCGATGTGTCGTGCTCTTCATGCGGTCGGCTGCATCAATCCTTGCACCAACGATCTTTGTACGAGTTCAACACGGTCATTGCCATACCCCCGCTCCGATGGCTGCGGCGCAAAGGCGTGCCGAAGTACCTGGCCGTTCTGGCAATCCTGCTTCTGCTGCTCGACGTGGGCAGCCTGGTTGCCCTGCTTGGGGCTGCGATGGTGATGCAGCGACAGCACAGATCCAGTCGCGCGCTATCGAAGTGCCGCAGGTTGCGCAACCGAGATCAGAGCCGTCTGCCGTGGCGGCATACAGGAGGTGCCCGCTCGGCTGTTCCCGTGGCCGGTGCGATGGGCTTGACGCAATAAATACCTCGCGGTTAGTGCGCGGTCCTCCTGGAGGCCCGTTCCTGTCGCGGCTCAAACGAGCCCGTCATGGCCTGTGCCCAACTCCTCTGCCACATTTCCGCGGCCTGCATCCAGAGCATGAACGGCGTTAACGGGGCTGCCATTGCCAGCTCCCGGAGCGGCAACGTATCCGGCCCGGGGTCCCTGGATGTGGATCGGGGGGGCCCTGGCATCTGGAACTGGAAGGCCTCAGGGAGGGCCCCGGGGTAGGCAGAGGATTTGAGCTGCTTCTCCCAGGCATCGATGACCTGACCGATCATCTGCGTTTGGATCTTGGAGGCCTTCAAGAGATAGTCTCTCGTCGCTGTCGTGAAGTGATCCGGCAAGCCCAGGGAACGCTGGGAACTGGCCACCAGGTCGAGGGTCTTCGTCAGATGGCGCTCGTTAATGGTGATGAGCTCCTCGCGCCACTTGTCGAGAGCTTCGAAGGCGCTCGTTAACGCTTTGCGTGCATCGCTGTCATGCGACGTCAACGTGCGGAGGTCGGAGGCAGGCATCATGGCTGGTCTCCCTTGCAGATGGTCGTGGGATGCAGGTGGATTCCCCGAACGATTGGCGGCGTCCCCGATCTGCTGCTCGACAGACCGCAAACAGCGGGATCGATGCGATAGTCCCAGCACATGCCATGGCCCCGACCAATCGGTAGAACCACCCATTGATCGTGAAACGAATCCGGGGCGTCGTGTCCGGCATTGGAGGGCGGCCACAGGCACGCCCTCCAATGCCTTCTCAGTCGTCTCGCAAACCTACTTCTACCATCGCCAGCCGCAAACGCGCCGGCGTCAGCTCCAGCAGCAGCCACAGATCCGCGGCTCACGGGACCTCGCTCGCGACGGGTGCGGAGATCGGTCCCAAACAGGGCGGTCGACCTCACGATGGCTCGCGACGGCAAGGGGCAGACGGTCAGCCTGAAGCCGAGTCAGCCCACCGTCAGAAGCGGGATGGCGGGTTCAGAATGACCCGAACGCCGCCCCCAGAACGATGACGGCCAGCAGGCCCAAAAGCGCGCCGACAATGCCGACGATCACCATATCGAAGTAGCTGTCGCGATGCGTCAGTCCGCAAACCGCGAGGAGGCTGACCACGGCGCCGTTGTGGGGCAGAGTGTCGAGTGAGCCGGCGGCGAGAGCGGCGACGCGGTGAAGCAGGGCCGGATCGATCCCTGCCTCCGCAGCAAGGCGCATGTAGGTATCGCCAAGTGCGTCGAGCGCGATCGTCATGCCGCCGGAGGCCGATCCCGTGAGGGCCGCAAGGACGTTGGTTGCGACCGCCAGCGATACGAGCGGGCCGCCGCCGATCGACAACAGCCAGTCACGCACCGCCTCGAAGGGCGGCAGTGCGGCCACAACGGCGCCGAACCCGACAAGGCTCGCGACGCTGAGAGCGGGCAGTACCGACGCATTGGCCCCGGCGTCCATACTCTCGCGCAGGGCCGGCAGACGCCGCCGGTTGAGGGCGATGACAATCGCAACAGCTGCCGCGAGCGCCACGACAACCGACCAAACCCCGCCGACCGCCGACAACGACGTGGCACCCCATCTCTCTTCCGCAAGGAACGACAGATCGAGACGCGGCAGGACAACCATCGACATGACGAGATTGACGCCGACCACGGCCACCAGCGGCATTAAGGCCCGCATTGTGGGTGGATAGGTCTCGCTGCGGTGCCCGTGATGGATCTCGGCAGGGTCGAACTCGCGCGCGGCGGTGGCGCGCTCGCGCACGAACTCATCGTCGACCGTATCGGCTGCCATGTGCTGCGCGGCGCCATAGCCTTCGCCCGACTTGCGGGCCGCGGACTCGGCTCGATGCAGCCACCACATGCCGAAGGCGAGCATGACGAGCGACGCGATGATGCCAAGGCCTGGCGCCGCGAATGGCGTGGTCCCGAAGAACGGCATGGGAATGGCGTTCTGAATAGCCGGCGTTCCCGGCATGGCCGACATGGTGAATGTCGATGTGCCCAGGATGATGGCGGCCGGCATCAGCCGGCGGGGGATATCGGCGGCTTGAAACAGCGAATGCGCCATGGGCGCCAGCACGAAGAACGCGACGAACAGGCTGACCCCGCCGTAGGTGATCAACGCACCCGCCAGCACGACCGCCAGCATGGCCCGGTGCGCGCCCAGTCGCTCGGTCATGAAGCGGGCTATGGCCTGCACCGAGCCGCTGTCGTCCATGAGCTTGCCGAACAGCGCGCCCAGCAGAAACAACGGAAAGAACTGGGCCAGGAAGCTGGCGGCCCCGGCCATGAACGTCTGGGTCCAGTGCGCGAGCAAGGGCTCGCGCGCGGCGGCGGCGGCAATCAGGGCCGCCACCGGGGCGAGCAGCAGCACGCTCCAGCCGCGAAAGGCGAGCCAGATCAGCAGGCCGAGGGCGACGAGGACGCCGATGAGACCCATCGGTCAGCACTCGTCCAGCAGGACATCGATATCGGCAGTGGAGCGCTGGCCGAGGTCGGCCGCGTGCGCGTCGAGGAAGGCGCTTGCTGCCCTTCGCCCCTCGCCACGCAGCAAGCCGAGGAATGCCCGCTCGCCGTTGAGCTTGGAGGAGTAGCCGAGCTCGGTCATCATGTCGGTCATGATCCAGTGCATGCGCATGGCTGCCCATCGCGCGCCCTCGCCATGCCCGGGATCGGCCATCTGGCGCATGAGCGCGATCATGCGCAGCTCCTTCATCAAGGTGGCGTTGAAGGAGACCTCGTTCAGCCGGTTGATAATCTCTGCAGCGGACCGCGGCGTGCCAGGCCGCTCGCGCGGATTGATCTGTATGAGAATGGTATCCTGTGCGTTGCTCTCGCGCACGAGCGGCGTAATGGTGGGATTGCCGGCGAAACCGCCGTCCCAGTAGGGCTCACCATCGATCTCGACGGCCTGGAACATCGTGGGCAGGCAGGCCGAGGCCAGCAGGACTTCGGGCGTCAGCTCTGCGTTGCGGAAGACGCGGCCGCGGCCGGTGCGCACGTTGGTCGCCGTCACGAAGAGCTTGATGGGCGACTGCGCCAGCCGCTTGAAGTCGATGCTTTCCTCAAGGATCGCAGTCAGCGGATTGTAGCCGCCTGGATTGAGGTCATAGGGCGAGAAGACACGCGACATGAGATCGAACCCGATGAAGACAGGGGACGTGTCGAGCGTCCATCGTCCGAGCAGGCGATCGAGCGGCGTGCGCTGCAGCGGGCTGAACTCGGCGGCCGATGCCACCCGCTCCCAGTACGCGTCGAGGGCGGCGCGCGCGCCTGATGCCCCGCCCGTAGTCCAGCCGTCGGCCAGCACGGCTGCATTCATGGCCCCCGCCGAGGTGCCGGAAATGGCGTCGATCTTGAGCCACGGCTCCTCGAGGAGGCGATCGAGAACGCCCCAGGTAAAGGCGCCGTGGGAGCCGCCTCCCTGCAGGGCGAGGTCGATCAGCATTGGTTTTCGTCGCGGCATCGACCAGCGCAGAAGCCGCGGGCACCGCACCACGGCAAGCTAACCGTCCGATGTCTTTGGGCTTCTCGCAGTTGGTCTGGTCGTGCAGCATGCATGGCACAGTCAGTTGCTCGTCTTCGGTGGCTGGAGATGGATTGAAGGAACGTGCCAGCCCGGCGCTCGTCCAGCAACTTGGGGAATGCACCAGATCACGGAGTTCGTCGTTGTTGCGGGCGTCACCTTACGCAGCTGACGGTCCTGGTCATATTGGGCGGATCCCTGAGACGAGGCGAGGGACAAGCCTGAGCGGAGCCATTCCCAATCGAGGCAAGGGATTGGGCAAGCGCGCAAGGCCCGATGAACGCCAGAATCCCACCAGACTCTTCCCCTCCGGGGCATCCCGCGATAGCGACGACGACGCTCAGACTGGCCGGCAAACAATAATTTGATCATCGCCGATCGTCGCCCTTCGGCCGCCAAAGCCTGGGCTGAGCATGCCTCGGCGTTCCAAGCGAGATTTCCCCTGCCTTCTACTCTGATTCAGGGGCTGATCTCCGCCGGACCGCTGTAGGGATGTTAAAGCACAACGCGATGCTCAACACTGCGTGGAAGGACAAGCTATGGCCAAGAACACGATTTGCCTGTGGTACGACAAGGATGCCGAGGCGGCTGCCCGGTTCTACGCCGAAACCTTTCCCGACAGTGCGGTGGGTGCCGTCTACCGCGCGCCGAGTGACTACCCATCCGGCAAGAAAGGCGATGTGCTGACGGTCGAGTTCACGGTCTTCGGCATACCCTGTATCGGCCTCAACGGCGGTCCCGCGTTCAAGCACAACGAAGCGTTCTCGTTCCAGATCGCCACCGATGACCAGGAGGAGACCGACCGCTACTGGAACGCCATCGTCGGCAATGGCGGCCAGGAGAGCGCATGCGGCTGGTGCAAGGACAAGTGGGGCGTCTCGTGGCAAATCACGCCGCGCGTGCTCACCGAGGCACTCGCGGCCGGCGGCAATGAAGCAAAGCGCGCATTCGACGCGATGATGGACATGAAGAAGATTGACGTTGCCGCGATCAAGGCGGCGCGGCGCGGCTGACGGTGCCATCACAAGAACACTCCCGGGTTGCCGAGGCACCGGGCTCCCCCGTTGCAACGCATTCCGTTGCCGAGCATATCTCGCCGCTTGATCGGTTCTGGCCTCGTTGCAGGAGATGGCGGGCCATGTTTGGGAGGAGATCGCGCTGTGGATCGGAAGCGGCATTGGTCCCATCCCGGGGCGATCGCGGGTTCGCTCGCGATCCGGCCGCGGCTGTACGTTTCTGCGCTCGCGGGCCTGGCGGCGCTCCTGCTTTTGCCGCGAGGGGTGCCCGCGGCCATCAGAGGGGCGGTCGCCTGGGATCTTTTCGCCGCGACCTACTTGGTTCTTGCGTTCCACATCATGCTGACCTGCAAGGGCGAGGCCCTTCGCGCCCGGGCCGCGCGCCAGGACGACAGCCGCACGGTCATTCTTGTCATCATCCTGCTGGCGATAGCGGCGAGCTTCGTGGCGATTGCCGGACTGCTCGGGGCTGCCAAGGAAGGGCCGGACAGACCCCTTTACCTCACGCTTGCCGCGACCACGATCGTCCTGTCATGGACGGTCACCCAGGTGGTCTTCACCCTGCACTACGCGCACGAGTACTACCGGCCTAGCAGCGGTGCCCGTGCCGTTGCCGAGGGTCTCGACTTTCGCGGAGATCGCAATCCGGACTATTGGGACTTCTTCTATTTCGCCACGTCCTTCGGTGCAGCGTCGCAGACCTCAGATGTCACCATCCTAACCAAGCCGTTGCGCCGGCTTGCAACTCTGCACGCGATCATGTCGTTCTTCTTCAACACGGCGGTGCTGGCGCTCACCATTAACCTGGCAGCCTCGCTGATCTCATAGGAGCCGGCCAATGGAGTGGGGGTCGTCCAGCCACGTCGCGCACCTCATCGCCACCTATGGACTCCTCGCCATTGCTGTCATCATTGCATTGGAGAGCATGGGGCTCCCGTTGCCCGGCGAGAGCGTGCTTGCGCTCGCTGCGCTCTATGCCGCCCACCGCAACCAGAGCATCGCAGCAGTCGTGGCGTCCGCAGCGGCGGGTGCCATGGTCGGTGACAATGTCGGTTACTGGATAGGCCGCGAGTTCGGATACCGGCTGCTGCGCAACCACGGTAGTCGCATCGGCTTGCCGCCCGGCAAGATCAAGCTCGGCCAGTACCTGTTCCTGCGGCATGGGGTCAAAGTGGTGTTTCTTGGCCGGTTCGTTGCCGTTCTGCGTGTGCTTGCGGCCGTGCTGGCCGGGGTGAACCGCATGGACTGGCGGCGGTTCCTGCTCGCCAATGCCGCCGGCGCCATCCTTTGGGCGTCGGTTGTCGGCTTCGGCGCCTACTTCTTTGGCACGGCCGTGACGCACGTGAGCAGACCGGTCGCGGTGGCGCTTGCTGTCGTCGGCCTGGCAGCCATCGTTGCGGCCGTGGTCCTCGTGCGCGCGCACGAGGCAGAGCTGGAGGTTGAGGCGGAACGCGCTCTGCCGGGGCCGCCGTAGTCGTGCAGCCTGTTCAAGCGTCGCTCGCCCGTCACGAGGAAGGGCAGCTGGGGCTGATCGTGTGGGGCTAGGCGCGCTCGTTCACCTTGTCTTCCTTCCGTACCTCGGCAGCGGACCCGATGGCACGAATAATACTGCTGGCCGTCACGTTTGGTGTGCTGATCCTCTTCGCGCAATCTGGATTGTTGCCTACGACTAATCCCGCAGGATCGGACATCGCATTCGTGCGTTTGGCGGCCAGAGCCGAAGGATGAGCTTCATGACCAGCATCACGCAGGAAGCCGTGGCGCGGGTGGCGCGAGCGACAACCAACCGGCAGGCTCCGCCGGCGACGCTCGTGATCTTCGGCGCGGGTGGCGACCTCACCAAACGCCTCGTCGTACCCGCGCTTTACAACCTGGTTCGGGCCGGCCGGCTCGCCGACGGCTTCTCGATCGTCGGCGTCGGTCGCGGCGAGATCACGACCGACTCCTGGCGTCACGACCTGCGGGCCATGCTGGACACGCTCGCCGTCGGCGGCGGAGGCGAATTCCAGACCGACTGCATCGATGATCGGGCCTGGGACTGGCTGGCGCGCCGCATGACCTTCCTGCCGGGGGATTTCACACAGCCCGAGATCTACGACAAGGTGAAGGCCTTCCTTGCCGAGCAGACCGTGAAGCACGGCGTTGATCGCAACGTGCTTTTCTATCTCGCGGTTGCGGACAGATACTTCGGCCCTATCATCGAACGGCTCGGCGTTGCCGGCCTGGCAGGCCAGACCAACGACGCCTGGCGCCGCGTTATCGTCGAGAAGCCATTCGGCCACGACCTGGCCTCGGCGCGTGCGCTCAACGCCCAGATCCGGAAGATCCTGAGCGAGGACCAGATCTACCGGATCGATCATTTCCTCGGCAAGGAGACGGTCCGGAACATCCTTGTTCTGCGCTTCGCCAACGGCATCTTCGAGCCGCTATGGAACCGAGACCACATCAATCACGTGCAGATCACGGCGGCCGAGACGGTAGGCGTGGAGACCCGCGGGCGCTTCTACGAGCACACCGGCGCCCTGCGCGACATGGTGCCTAACCATCTGTTCCAGCTTTTGGCGATGATCGCCATGGAGCCGCCGACCTCGTTCAGCGCCAACGACGTTCGCTCCAAGAAAACGGATGTGTTCTGCGCCATCCATCCTGTCAGGCCGGAGAATGCGGTGCGCGGGCAGTACGGGACGGGCACCGTACTCGGCAAGCCCGTCCACGACTACCGTCACGAACCCGACGTCGCGCCAGGATCGACGACAGAGACCTATGTCGCCCTCAAGCTCAACATCGACAACTGGCGCTGGGCCGGCGTGCCGTTCTTTCTGCGCACCGGCAAGTACCTGTCGGCGCGCGCGACCGAGATCGCGATCCAGTTCCGCCAAGCGCCCTACGCGCTCTTCCGGGGGACGCCGATCGAGGCCCTGCCGCGCAACTTCCTGACGCTGCGCATCCAGCCGAACGAAGGCCTGTCGGTCAGCTTCAGCGCGAAGCGGCCGGGCCAGGAGATCGAAATCGACGGCGTCGCGATGGACTTCTCGTACCGCGACTATTTCGAGCCGCTCACGGCCGTCGGCTACGAGACGCTGCTCTACGACTGCCTGATCGGCGACGCCATGCTGTTCCAGCGCGCCGACACGGTCGAGGCCGCCTGGTGCGCCGTGCAGCCTGTTCTGGACGCCTGGGCCGCGCAAGCGCCCGTCGACTTTCCGAATTACGACGCCGGCAGCGCCGGGCCGGCGGCGGCCGACCGGCTGATCGCACGCGATAGCCGTGCCTGGCTGCCGATCGGGGCCGGATTGCACCGGAAGGATCAAGGATGACGAAAGCCGGCGGGATCAAGCTGCTGCTCGCCGATGTCGACGGCACGCTCGTGACACGCGACAAGGTCCTGACCCGGCGCGCGCAGGATGCGGTGCGGAACCTGCGCAAGGCGGACATCCGCTTTGCCATCACCAGCGGCCGCCCTCCCAAGGGGATGGCCATGCTGATCGAGCCGCTGGCCCTGGAAACTCCCATCGCCGGCTTCAACGGTGGCCTGTTTGTCCAACCCGACCTATCCATCATGGAGGAGCGCACGCTTGCGCCCGATGTGGCGAGCCAGGCGGTCGACCTCATTCTCGGCCACGGGCTCGACGCGTGGGTCTATGTCGGCAACGATTGGCTGGTGCGGGACGCCAAGGCACCGCATGTCGACCGCGAGGCGTGGACTGTCAAGTTCCCGCCAAGGGTCGTCACGGATTTTGGTGGCGTTCCGGACAAGGTCGTGAAGATCGTCGGCGTCAGCGACGACCTCGATCTCGTCAGGCGTTGCGAGGCTGATGCGCAGGCACGCCTCGGCGACCGGGCCACGGCCACCCGCTCGCAACCCTACTACCTCGACGTGACGCATCGCGATGCGAACAAGGGGTTCGTTGCCGAGTACATGTCCCGAGCTCTCGGTATCCACCAAGCCGAGATCGCCACCATCGGTGATCAGCCCAACGATGTCCTGATGTTCCGACGGTCCGGCTTCAGCATCGCCATGGGCAACGCGAGCGACGATGTGAAGCGTCAGGCCAGCGCTAGCACGGATTCCTACGATGCCGACGGCTTCGCCAAAGCCGTCGAGAGATTCATCTTGACCTGAGCTCGCTTCCGCTCATGCCAGCCGGGAAATCAGGGCATCCGCGATCATCCACCCGGACATACGACCGCCCGATGCTCTCTCTCCCGGGCCAGCAGCCTCTCCGATGTTATGCCTGGCGCCATCAGGCCTTGCCCGGTGCGGTTTCCTAAATCATCCCAGGTGCTTCGTCGCCGAGCAGGCTTCAGCTTTGAGGCGCGAGTGGCGGGCTCGCTCTGGAGCACGGCCTGTCAGGCGCAATATAGGAGCCCAGCATGAAAACGATGATTTCGGCCTTCCCAGCCGCGTCGTTCCTCGCCGCTTTCTGGATCGGGCTTGCTGACCCGGCGGACGCCGCCAATGGCAAAACGCGTGGCTACACGTCCGAGTGCTTCGGCACGCCGGAACAGTGCATGCGTGACTACCGCGCTGCACGCCCGCCGCGTCAGGCGCCTCGCGGCTACCTGCCGGCGCAACGCGATGACAGCGAGTATGACTTTCCACGCTTCGGCTCGGAGCAGTGGTGGGAACAAGAGGAAGACATGGACTAGTGCGATGATCGAGAAGTCGGCTTCATCGGTTGGCCAGGTGGCGAGGTGGACTTCTCGATCTAAATCGCTAGCCATCTATAATGTCGGCTAATGTCCTTCAGATCGCGAAATTCGTTCCAACCTTGCGGCACGCTGAGACGAATTTCGCGATCAGGACCCAGCACCGCGTTCGCCTGGCGCGGCAACCCTCGTGGTCGCCTCTACCGCGGGGGTGCACCTCAACCTTCCGTCGAAGCTTCGGAGGCAAAATTTATTCAGAGCCTGGATGCTGTCTGGCCGCTTCCAGGACACCTGCGCGCGACGGGCACGCTCTCAGGAAACAGCGGCGGGCTCAGGCTTCCGCGTCAGGTCTTCGAGCATAGATGCCATACTCCTCCGCTGGATCACCTTCGGATCTCCGCGCAGCACCTCGAAGCTTGTCACCTCGCCCTCGCGCCAGAAGCGGATGTCGAGCATATGATTGTGCACGCGAAGATCCAGCACGGTCAGATCAGGCAGCCAGCCCGGCAGCTCAGGATCCACATACAGCTTGCCCTGACGCGGGTCCGGGAGCAGACCCAGCATGGCTCTCAGCAATGTGAAGACCGAGCCGGCAGCCCACGCTTGAGGCACATTGGCGCCGAGGTACTGGACGGGAAAAGCTGCATCCTGCTGCCTGGTGCTGGTGTAGAGCTCAGGGAGCTGGTTGAACAGGAAGTGGCTCCCGGCACCGCTGATCGCGCGGGCAATTCGCGCGGCCTCTGCGCCGAACCCGTAGAGCTTGAAGCCGAACGCAATGAACGCATTGTCGTGCGGCCAGACGGAGCCGGTCTGATAGTTATAGGGATTGAAGGCTGGGTGCTCGCTGGAGAGCGTCCGGATGCCCCATGGGCTCCACATATCCGGCGCCATCAGCCGCTGGACAACCTTGGCCGCGCGCTCCCGGGGAACGATGCCCGACCACAGGCAGTGCCCGGGATTGGAGGCGACGGTCAGCACCTTCCGCTTGTCGCCATCGAGCGCATAGGCGTAGAAGCCGAGCTCATCATCCCAAAACGCCTCGTTGAAGCGCCTGAACAGGCCGGCGGCCTTGGCGCGCAGCGTGCGCGCCCTGTCGGGCCTGCCGAGCACGTCGTAGATCTCGGCCATCCCGAGCCAGGCGGCATACACGTAGCCCTGCAGCTCGCAGAGCGCCTTGGGCCCCTTCACCAGCGATCCATCGGGATAGACCACGGCGTCCCCGGAATCTTTCCAGCCCATGTTCTCGTAGCCCACAGGCGACCGCGTCTCGTACTCCTGGAAGCCATCTCCGTCGCGGTCGCCGTAGTCGTCGATCCAGGCGAGGCAGCCTTCCGCCGTCTCCAGGTGCCGCTCAAGCAGGCCGCGGTCGCCCGTTGCCCGCCACGCCAGATGCAGCGTGATGAGGTAGAGCGGCGTGGCGTCGGCCGTGCCGTAGTACGGCGTATGCGGTATCAGCTTGAAGTGCGCGAGCTCCCCGTAGCGTATCTCGTGGAGGATCTTGCCAGGCTCCGCATCGCGGTAGTCGTCCCGCTCTTTCGCTTGCAGGGAGCCCAGTATCTCAAGCGCACCGCGAGCGAACTCGGGATAGATGAGAAGGTTCTGGATCGAGGCGATCAGGCTGTCGCGACCGAACGGGGCGACGAACCAGGGCAGGCCGGCTGCGGGCAGGAAGACCATATGGTCGGTGCCGGCGATGGGCAGCCGCAGCGCCGCCATGTCCTCGAGCGCCTGCCGGTAGAGGCGATAGAACTCCTCGTTCGAGGTGCGGATCTTGAGCACCGTACCCAGCCAGTCCGCGAGCGTCCCGGCGTGCTGCAGCTTGTGGCTGTTCGAGACGCAATGGTCGGACGCCACAAAGAGCCGGTCTCCGTCGGCTGGCGAGTAGCGGACGCAGCAATGCCACGCCTCGCCGGGTGCAAGCGAGACCTCGAAGCTGAGCCGACCGTTGGCATAGACGCCCCGCGCGCTGTTGGCCTGCGCCGATACGGCGAGCGAGCGCTCGAAGCCGGCGTTGCGGTAGCACGTGCACAATTTCTGCTCTGGCTCCGACCATTCAGTCGTGATCCGCCCGCGACGCACGATGCTGTTGGATTTGACCTCGAAGATGTCGGCGAAGTCGGAGCGCAGGGCAATCTCCAGCTGGAAGCGCACCGGCTTAATGCTGTTGTTGGTGATATCCAAGTCCTCGTGCATGCCGCCGGAGATGGCTCGGCTTACGACGAGTCCGAGCGTGCGCGGCTCTATGGGGCCGTCCTCGGTCATGACCTTCCGGTTGGTGAGGAAGACCTTGGAGGTGAAGTAGCTCGTGGCCCCGCCGTTCAGAAGCTCCCAAGGCCTGCCATTGGCGTAGATCCTCCAGGTGCTGAGCACGCGGGTGTCGAAGAAGAAGAGGCCCCGGTCGCTGGGCCAATTGATCTGAGCATCCAGATCCGTGACGAGCACTGTCTGCCCGTAGTGAATGGCAATCTGCGGCGGCCCCACCTCGACTTTGAATGACATGGCTTCTCCGCGCCTCCGCGCATTGCAAGACCAGCACGCAGTTACCAAAGGGCTCGAAGGCTGCTGACACTCCATCTCGCTTGCAGTTAATGCCCTGGCAGTGAACCAGGCTGATGTCCCACCGGCAGGAGCGGAGACTTGTCCGCACCCCGTCTAGAGATTCTCGCAGATGCAGAGGCATTGGCTCGCCGTGCCGCCGACTGGCTGGCTACAGCGGCGGCGGGAGGCGATGGGCAGTTCCGGGTTGCCCTGTCAGGCGGCTCGACGCCACGCCGGCTCTACGAGCTCTTGTCAGTCCCGCCGTATCGTGAAGCCTTTCCCTGGAAGCGCACCCACTGGTTCTGGGGCGACGAGCGGTTCGTTTCCCGCAACAGTCCGGAGAGCAACTATCGCATGGCGCGGGAGGCAATGCTTGCGCACGCGCCGGTGCCGGCCGGGAACATCCATCCGATCCCAACCGAAGGTGTAACGCCGCAGGAGGCGGCGCTGTCCTACGAGCGGGAGCTTAAGACGGTCTATGGCGCAGCGACCCTGAGCCCTGATCGACCTCTCTTCGACGTCACATTCCTCGGGCTGGGGACCGAAGGACATATCGCTTCGCTGTTCCCCGGCACGGCCATTCTCAGCGAGCGCTCGAGCTGGGTCGGCGCGGTCATCGGTGCCAAGCCCGAGCCCCGCATCACGCTCACCTATCCCGCACTTGAAAGCAGCCGCTCGGTCGCCTTCCTCGTAGCCGGCGCGGCCAAGCGGCCGGTAGTGGAGCGGCTGCTAGAAGGCGACCCGGACTTGCCCGCCACGCACCTGCATCCGCGCGGGACGCTGCATATTTTCGTGGATCACGCGGCCGCGCCGCGCAAGGCACCATGACAGCGCAGAACCGCAGTCACGCGCGTGGGCGGGCTGCAAAGCAGGCGGCGGGCTCGTCTCGCGGGCGAAGCCCGTACACGCTGGCGATCGACATAGGCGGTACCGCCCTCAAGGCATCGGTTCTGGACCGGGACGGCCGCATGATCGTCGAGCGCGCCCGGCTGCCAACCCCATATCCATGCTCGCCGAAAGTCTTGTTGCGTGCGCTTGCAGAGCTCACGGCCCCGCTACCGGCCTTCGACCGGATCTCGATCGGATTTCCGGGAGTCGTGCGCGAGGGCCATGTCGTCACGGCCCCCCACTTCAGAAAGAAGGCCTGGCGCGATTATCCGCTTGCAGAGGCATTGGCGCAGCGACTGGGACATCCGGCACGCCTGCTCAACGATGCAGAGGTACAAGGGCTGGGCATTATCGCCGGTCAAGGGCTGGAGGTGGTTTTGACACTGGGGACCGGCGTCGGCAGCGCTGTATTCGCGAGCGGATGGCTGGCGCCCCATCTCGAGCTGGCGCAGCACCCGCTCTACAACGGAGGCACCTACAACGATTATGTCGGCAACGAGGCCCTGCGCCGGCACGGAAAGAAGAAGTGGAACCGCCGTGTCCTGCGGATGATCGAGGCGGTCGACTCGCTCCTGCACTACGACGTGCTCTTTATCGGCGGCGGCAACGCCCGGCATCTCTCCGCCGATCTTCCGGAGAGCGTGAGGATCGCCTCGAACGACAATGGCATCACTGGCGGCATCCACCTGTGGGATGACGCCGTCTGGCAGCGCATTCGCGGCAGCTGACGAATGCCGGCAGAGACGATCGAGGCCTGCTCGCGGAGCACGGCTCATTCTGGGATGGGAGAGCCGTGATGATGGGTTTTTTCGTGGAGTACTTTAAGCTGATCGACCTTCTCGCCCTGGCGGCGTTGGCAGCGCTGGCCTGCGCCGCACTGGTCCGGGACGGCAGCAGCGTGTGGCTGTCCGTGGCGGGAATCCTCGTGGCGAGCTGGGGTGCGATGCGACTCCTCGGCTGGCCTTGATACGCTCCCAGGGCTCACGCCCGCCCGAGAAGCTCCATGGCGGTCGCGACGACCTGCTCGGGCTCGAACCCGAACTTGCGCTGCAGCTCCTTCAGCGGCGCAGACGCGCCGAAGGTCTTCATGCCGATGACTCGGCCTTCGGGGCCGACGTAGCGGTCCCATCCCAGCACCGATCCCTGCTCGATGGCGATCCGCGCCTTCACGGCCGGCGGCAGCACTTCCTCCCGGTAGGCCACGGGCTGGTGCTCGAAGATGTCCCAGGACGGCATGGATACGAGGCGCGAGCGGACCCCGTGGGACGCGAGAGCTTCATGAGCGTCGACCGCCAAGGAGACCTCGCTGCCCGAGGCGATGAGGATGATCTCGGGCGGGCTTCCGCCGGCATCTGCCATGACATAGGCGCCACGCGCAACGCCTGCAGCCGACGCGTATTTGGTCCGGTCGAAAGTGGGCAGCGCCTGGCGCGAGAGTGCAATCGCCGCCGGCTGATGACGCAGCTGCAGGATGTAACGATAGGCCTCGACGACCTCGTTGGCGTCGCCTGGCCGGAGGACCACCAGGCCGGGAATGGCACGCAGCGAGATCAGGTGCTCGACCGGCTGGTGCGTCGGTCCGTCCTCGCCGTCGCCCATGGCGTCGTGGGTGAAAACGAAGATGGTCGGCAGCTCCATGATGGCGGAGAGCCGGATGGCCGGCCGGGCATAGTCGCTGAAGACGAGGAAGGTCGCTCCGTAGGCCCGCAGCTTGGAGAGCGACAGACCGTTGACGATGGCCGCCATGGCGTGCTCGCGGATGCCGAAATGCAGGTTGCGGCCCTCGGGCGTCTCGGGCTCAAGGTCGCCCGCGCCCTCGAACTTCAGGAGCGTCTTGGTCGATGGCGCGAGGTCCGCCGAACCGCCCAGGAGCCAGGGAATATTTTGGGCGAGCACATTGAGCACCTGGCCTGATGCCTCACGCCCGGCGATCCCCTTGGGATCCGGCCGGAAAGCCGGCAGATTGCGGTCCCATGCCGCGGGCAGCTCGCGGCGCTGCATCTGCTGAATCTCGGTGGCGAGCTCGGGAAACCTCGTCCCGTATGTTGCGAAATGGCTCTCCCATTGCTCGCGCACCGTGGCACCGCGTCGGCCGATGCCGGCGTCGAAGTGCTCGCGCACGCCGTCCGGCACCAGGAACCGGGCGTCCTCCGGCCAGCCGTAGGCGCGCTTGACGAGCCGTACCTCCTCCTCGCCGAGGGGCTCACCGTGCGCGGCGGCCGTATCGATCTTGTGCGGCGAGCCGTAGCCGATGTGGCTGTCGAGCACGATCAGCGTCGGCCGTCCCTTGGTCTTGCGGAACGTGGCGAGCGCATCCTCGATCAGCCGCAGATCATTGGCATCGCCGACGTGCAGCACGTTCCAGCCGTAGGCGCGGAAGCGCGCCGGCACATCCTCCGTGAAGGTGATACGCGTCTTGCCCTCGATGGTGATGTGGTTGTTGTCGTAGATCCAGCACAGGTCGTCGAGGGCGAGGTGGCCGGCAAGGGAGGCGGCCTCCGAGCCGACGCCCTCCATCAGGCAGCCATCGCCGCAGATGGCGTAGATGTTGTAGTCGAACATCTCGAAGCCGGGCCGGTTGTAGCGGTTGGCCAGCCATTTGCGCGCGATCGCCATGCCGACGCTGGTGGCAATGCCCTGGCCCAGCGGGCCGGTTGTCGTCTCGACACCCGAGACCCAGTGGTACTCCGGGTGGCCCGGCGCCTTGCTGTCGAGCTGGCGGAAACGGCGGATGTCGTCGAGAGTGACCGACGGCTCACCCAGCCGCTCGTACTCGGCGTTCACGGCGCGCGTGCGCGTCAAGTAAAGAGCCGACCACAGCAGCATAGAGGCATGGCCGTTCGACAGCACGAAGCGGTCACGATTGGGCCAGATGGGATCCTTCGGGTCGAAGCGCATGACCCGGTTCCAGAGCACGTAGACCAGCGGAGCCAGCGCCATGGGCGTACCGGGATGTCCTGACTTCGCCTGCTGGACGGCATCGATGGAGAGGGTCCGGATCGTATTGATCGCCAGCTGATCGAGCTCTTCGTTGGTCATGCCATGACCTCCGTTGCAGCCTACAGATGTCCCCTCTCCCCGGTTGCGGGGAGAGGGCCAGGGTGAGGGGCGGTCACAAGGGAAATCCCATCCACGGAGAGCATCGGTTAGAGCATCGGTTCGTGCTCAATACGCTCGCTTCCGCCTCACCGCCCCGCTCTGCGGCCGGCGCCCTTGGCTGCCCCTCACCCCAAATCTCTCCCCGTCGCCCCCGGCACTTCGTGGCGAGGCCGACCGCGCGGATAGCCGAAAGCGGGGAGGGAGCCCCCCCGCCGCGTGCCGGCTCCGCCTCTCTCTGAAATTCTGAGCACATCTGAACATCAGGACCGCGCGTGCTTCTCCAGGTGGCCGCCGAACTCGAAGCGCATGGCGGAGAGCAGCCTGTCGGCGAAATCCGCCTCGCCACGCGAGCTGAAGCGCTCGTATAGGGCCGACGAGAGCACATGCACCGGCACGCCCTCGTCGATCGCCGCCTTGATCGTCCAGCGGCCTTCGCCGGAATCCGAAACCCGCCCGGCGAACTGCGCGAGCTGCGGGTCCTTGACCAGAGCGGAGGCCGTGAGGTCGAGCAGCCACGAGGCGATCACGCTGCCGCGCCGCCACACCTCCGCGATCTCGGGCAGGTCGAAATCGAACTCGTAGTGCTCGCGGTCGCGCAAAGGCGTGGTCTCCGCATCGACGACGCCTCTCTTCTTCCCGATATTGGCCGCCTTGAGAACCGCCAACCCCTCGGCGTAGGCGGCCATCACGCCGTACTCGATCCCGTTGTGCACCATCTTGACGAAGTGGCCCGCGCCGCTGGGCCCGCAGTGCAGGTAGCCTTGCTCCGACGTTCCGCCGGCGCCGTTCCGCCCCGGCGTGCGCGGGATGTCGCCACGCCCCGGCGCCAGAGTGGCGAACACAGGATCGAGGTGCTGCACGGCGTGGGCCTCGCCGCCGATCATCATGCAGTACCCGCGCTCCAGGCCCCAGACGCCGCCGCTGGTGCCCACGTCGACGTAGTGAATGCCCTTGGGGCGCAGCTCCTTCGCCCGGCGGATGTCGTCTATGTAGTAGGAGTTGCCGCCGTCGATCAGGATATCGCCGTGGTCGAGATGCGGCAGCAGGTCGGCGATGGTCTTCTCGACCGCGCCGACAGGCACCATGAGCCAGACCGCGCGCGGCTTGGCGAGCTTTGCGGCGAAATCCGCCAGCGAGGCGGTGCCGACGGCGCCCTCCTTTACCGCCTCGGCGACCGGCTTTTCGGACCGATTGAACACCACGCACTCATGGCCGTCCTTCAGGAGGCGGCGGACCATGTTGGCTCCCATGCGGCCAAGGCCGATCATTCCCAATTGCATGTGTCAGCCTCCTTTGAGCCTCCGGTAGCGCTGGATCAGGGCATTGGTGGAGCTGTCGTGCGCCAGCTTGGGCTCGCTGGCGCTTTCAAGCTCGGGAATGATGCGCTGGGCCAGCGCCTTGCCCAGCTCCACACCCCACTGATCGAACGAGTCGATGTGCCAGATCGTGCCCTGGGTGAAGACGCTGTGCTCGTACAGCGCCACCAGCCGGCCCAGCGCCGTCGGGGTCAGCTTCTCGAGCAACAGCGTGTTCGACGGCCGATTGCCCTCGAATAGCCGGTGCGCCACCAGCCCGTCCGGCGTCCCCTCCGCCTTCACCTGCGCCGCTGTCTTGCCGAAGGCCAAGGCCTCCGTCTGGGCGAAGACATTGGCGATCAGCATGTCGTGATGGCGGCCAAGCGGGTTCAAGGTGCGTGCGAAGGCGATGAAATCGCAGGGGATGAGCCGGGTACCCTGATGGATCAGCTGGTAGAAGGAGTGCTGGCCGTTGGTCCCCGGCTCGCCCCAGTAGATCGGACCGGTGTCGTAGTCCACGTCGACGCCATCCAGCGTGACGTGCTTGCCGTTGCTCTCCATGGTGAGCTGCTGGAGATAGGCCGGGAAGCGCTTGAGATATTGCTCGTAGGGCAGCACGGCGACGGTCTGGGCGCTGAAGAAGTCCGTGTACCAGACAGCGAGCAGCCCCATCAGGACGGGAAGGTTGCGCTCGAACGGCGTGGAGCGGAAGTGCTCGTCCATCTCGTGGAAGCCGTGCAGCATGGCGCCGAAATTCTCGGGGCCGACCGCCAGCATCGTCGAGAGGCCGATGGCGGAATCCATGGAATAGCGCCCGCCGACCCAGTCCCAGAAGCCGAACATGTTTTCCGTGTCGATGCCGAACCTCTCGACCTCTTTCCCGTTGGTGGAGACGGCGACGAAATGCCTGGCAATGGCGGCCTCGTCGCCGCCCAGGCCCGCCAGCAGCCAGTCGCGGGCGGAGTGCGCGTTGGTCATCGTCTCGAGCGTCGTAAAGGTCTTGGACGAAACGATGAACAGCGTCTCGGTGGGGTCGATATCACGCACTGCCTCGGCGAGATCCGTGCCGTCGACATTTGAGACGAAGCGGAAAGTCATGGCGCGGTCGCTATAGTGACGCAGCGCCTCGTAGGCCATTACGGGCCCCAGGTCCGATCCGCCGATACCGATATTGATGACGTTGTGGATGCGCTTGCCGGTATGGCCGGTCCAGGCTCCGGTGCGCACCCGATCTGCGAACCCCGCCATCTTGTCCAGGACGGCATGCACCTCCGGCACCACGTTGCGGCCGTCATGCATGATCGAGGCGCCGCGCGGAGCGCGAAGGGCGACATGGAGTACCGATCGGTCCTCAGAGACGTTGATCCTGTCGCCGCGGAACATCGCCTCGATGCGATCCTGCAAGCCGGCCTCGCGGGCAAGCTGCATCAGCAGGTGCAACGTCTCGTCGGTGATGCGATTCTTCGAATAGTCGAGATAGACCCCGGCGGCCTCGACCGCGAGCTTCTCGCCGCGATTCGGGTCTTCGGCGAAGAGCTGCCTCAGGTGCAGTCCGTTCATTTTCTCATGATGCTTCTGCAGCGAGGTCCAAGCCGGGAGCGTGCGCAATATCGGAACCCTCGCCGATTTCCGCTCCGAGGAATGAGGTGCACGATTACCCTGGATTGATATCGTTGGCATTGGGTCAGCTCGCTTTTTTGATCCTGGCGCTCTTGGCTTCGATGCAGCCCATCAGGTCGTTCCAGGACTTGACGAACGACGCGGCACCCTCGTCCTGCAGGCGTGCGGCCAGTGCGTCGATGTCGATGCCGGCCCTGGCGAAGTCGGCCAAGACTGCCTCGCTGTCGCCGCCATCTGGAGCGAGAGGTGCCCCGGGTGTACCGTGGTCGGCGAAGGCCTTGAGGGTGCTCTCGGGCATCGTGTTGATCGTGAAGGGCGCCGCGAACGCATCGATATAGAGTGTGTCGGAAGCCGACGGGTCCTTGGTGCCGGTGCTGGCGAAGAGAAAGCGCTGGGCCCGCGCGCCGAAGTTGGCAGCGCGCTGGAATCGCGGCGAAGCGAGCAGATCGCAATAGGCCTTGTACGCGCGCTGAGCCACGGCGATGCCGAGCCGATTGGCCAGCCCGCGGGGAACCTTGCCGCTGACGGCCACATCCCATCGACTGACAAAGAGGGAGGCGACCGATCCAACGGCCGGGTTCAGCCCCGCCTCTATGCGCCGCTCCACGCCGCGCAGATAGGCGTCGGCCGCGGCCAGATACTGCTCGCGCGAAAACAGCAAGGTGACGTTGATTGGGACCCCGGCAAAGATTGCCGCTTCGATGGCGGGCAGGCCCTGCCTGGTTCCCGGAATCTTGATGAACAGGTTCGGCCGGCCTCCGCGTCGATGGAGATCGCGCGCAGCCTCCAAGCTGCGGGCGGTATCGTGGGCCAGCACCGGTGAGACCTCGAGCGACACCCAGCCGTCGACGCCGTCGGTCCGCTCGAACGTCGGACGAAACAGGTCTGCCGCCCGTGTCAGGTCCGCCAGCGCCAGCTCGAAGAAGAGGTCGTCACGCGATGTCGCCGAGGAGGCCTTTGCTGCAATGTCGGCGTCGTAGTCCGCGCTGTCCTTGATGGCGTGGTCGAAGATCGTGGGATTGGACGTGAGCCCCGTTACCGAGAGCTCGTCAATGTAGCGCTGGAGCGTGCCACTGCTCAGCAATCCGCGCGTGACGTTGTCGAGCCAGAGGCTCTGTCCGAGGTCGTGGAGGGTCGAGGTCGGTTTCATGGTGGAGCCCCATGGTTCGGGCTGGGAACAGCAGTCCCCAGCCGGGGGAGATCGTCGTGAAGCAGGTCGTCTATGCTCTCGATCGTGAGATCGGCCGGAGGAAAGGTCGTGAGCGCCTTCCGGTCGTGCGCATATGACCCCTGACGCGGGAAGACAGTCGTGACGCGGTCACCCCAGATGTGCTTCACCGCAGCCAGAATGCGCAGCTTGTCGTCCACGAGCACATAGTGCCCGGCAGGGTATCGGCGCTCGACATCGTCGAGCGCCTGCTCCTTGTGGACATAGATGAGCACCTGTCCGTGCACGGCGTCCCACAGTCCCGAACGCTCCACCTTGCGTGGCTGGAAAACGACATCACCGTCCGACAGGATGACGGTGGGCCCAAGAGCGCGCAGGCGTTCCAGGAGTGCGAGCGCACCCGGAAACAGCCGCCCGGTGAAGGGATAGTCGATCAGGAACGAGGACATTGACAGCAGCTCCACCTGGAGCGGGTGCTCCTCCCGGTAACGCTGGAGGGCGCCCAGGTAGTCGCGATATCCCACCTCGCCGAACAGCTCCTCCAGGATCCTCCAGTAGCTGAGGCGCGAGGCCAGGCCATAGGTCGCATCGAGATGATCCTTCAGGTCCTGCTGAATCGCGTCGTTGTCGATCAACGTGTTGTCCACGTCGATGAGGAAGACGGTGGAATGGGTCGGCGTCATCAGGCAGCTCCAGCTCGCCTGCCAGCCCGGGCATCACACTGGCGGCGGAATTACCCGGCCTGCGACCGCTCAGGGTCGGTATTGGCAGCCATATGTCCACACATATGGGCGGCTCAGTGTTGGCCGGGGAGGCATGCGTCCCTTAAGATGCTCTTCTCGCTGGCACGTCGAGCGATGCGTGGCGGCGAGAGACCAGCCATCCGGCGGCAGGCCCAGCTTGGCCCCGATCTGGGCAAGAGTAGCGACAAGCCAACGAGCAAGGTTAAACCGGCCGGTTTGCCCGGTCAGCTGCGCGGCTGGCATCGGCGGCCAGGTGCCGCCGCACGCGGACTTCGAGCGGTCGGTCTCGCCAACGGCTTGGGCGAGCGCCTCCGTGCCCTGCATCCCTGCCGGGCTTGACAGATCCTATTCCAGGATTGCCCAATCCTCCGGCGCGTACGTTCCTGGAGGTTGCCGTCGGGGCGGAGCTTCCATATTACGAGATCGATCTGCGCGTGCTGCCAGGAGGACCATTCGTGAACCGGATCGAAGATTTCGCGCGCCTGCTGGATCGACACACGGTCACGCTGGGCCCCGGAATGCACGAGACCGTCATCGATCATGTCGGGGTCGTCCGCGCCGAGCACCCGAGCGAGCAGATGCACACCGTCTATAATCCCTGCCTCTGCATCGTGGCGCAGGGTGCCAAGCGCTCCATCGCGGGCTCCTCAGTTCTCAGCTATGGTCCCGGACAGTACCTGGCGGTATCTGTCGATCTGCCGGTGATCGGCGAGGTGACAGCTGCGTCGCCGTCGAAGCCCTATCTCTGCCTGAAGCTGGATTTGGACTGCACACAGCTGAGCGACCTTCTGCTCGAAGCTCGCCTCCTGACAGAGGCTGAGAAACAGCCTGACCTGGCGCTCTCGGTCAGCCAGCTCACGCCGGAGATGCTCGACGCAGCGACCCGTCTCGTGGGACTTCTCGACAAGCCTTGGGCAATCGGCACGCTTGGGGCGCTCTACGAACGCGAGCTGCTCTACTTCCTGCTCGCAGGCCCGCAAGGCGGTCGGCTGCGCCAGATCGCTCGCGCCGAAGGCCGCACAGCCCAGATCGTCAAGGCCGTCCGCTGGATCAGGACCCGCTTTCGCGAGGCGATCACGGTCGAGGACGCCGCGGCCGAGGCCGGCATGAGCGCATCGAGCTTCCACGAGCACTTCAAGGCCGTCACGGCGCACAGCCCCCTGCAGTATCAGAAGCTGCTCCGCCTCCAGGAGGCGCGGCGGCTGATGGTGTCGGCGGGGAGCGATGCCGCCAACGCGGCCTTCGCGGTCGGCTACTCGAGCCCCCAGCAGTTCAGCCGGGAGTACGCCCGCCTGTTCGGCGCCCCGCCTCAGCGCGACGCCGCGCGATTGCGGGCGCAGCCGGCGGCCTCCGCCGAGATCAACGCCGCGTGACCGCGCTCGCTTGATCGATTTTCCGCCGCTCGGAGAATCGAGCAACTCTTGCGGAGCCATGATCTACCGCCATCGGCGCGCCCCGGCGTATCTCTCCTCGCATGGACGCGATGAACTCGCGCGAGAGCGATGGAGATGGTCATGAGCACAAAAATCACGCAGGCTGAGCACGCCGGAATCACCGGCAAGGTTGTCGCCATCACCGGTGCCTCCAGCGGGATCGGTGAGGCGACCGCGCGCCATCTTGCGCGGCTGGGCGCCCACGTTGTCATCGGCGCGCGCCGCGCGGACCGGCTTGAGACGCTGGCCAGGGAGCTGCGCTTTGAGGGCGCCAGCGTCGATCACCAGGCGCTCGACGTGACCCGCCGCGGCAGCGTCAAGGAATTCGTGGATTTCGCGCGGGACCGGCTCGGCCACCTCGACGTCCTCGTCAACAACGCCGGCGTGATGCCGTTGTCGCCGCTTGCTGCACTCCACGTGGAAGAATGGGAGCAGATGGTCGATGTCAACATCAAGGGCGTGCTCTACGGCATCGCCGCGGCCTTGCCGGTGTTCGAGGCCCAGGGCCACGGCCATGTGATCAACGTCTCGTCGATCGCAGCCTACAGAGTCATTCCGACCGGTGCGGTCTATTGCGCAACCAAGGCAGCCGTGAATTTCATCACCGAAGGTCTGCGCCAGGAGAGCCGCAACGTGCGCACCACCGTCATCGCGCCCGGCGTCACCGAGTCCGAGCTCGGCCGCACGGTCACGCACGCCGAGACGGCGGGGTGGCTTACGGAGTACCGCAAGCAAGCGATCCCTGCCGAAGCGATCGCGCGCGCCATCGCCTTCGCCATTGCGCAGCCCGCCGATGTGGACGTGAGCGAGGTGGTCGTGCGTCCGACAGGCCAACCGTGATCCGCGCTGCTTCCATTGTCTCCATTCAGCGTTCCTTGTCCCCGCGCCCTGCATCGAGGCGCGGGCGCTCTCCGGAAGCAACCTATGCGGAGGATAAAGAGATGAGTTTCCTTGTCATCCATGATGGCGGCTTGCGCCACGCCGGCAGGTTGGCCGCGATCCTTGCCGCTACGGCCGCTCTTCTGCTCGGCCTGGTCAGAATACCTGACGGCCCGCCAGGCGCCGCGTCAGCGGCGGTCGCGCACGAGCCCCACCTTGCCACGCATCCCTGAGCCAGCCACCTGAAGGAAAACGTATCCAGATGAATGACCGCTCTCCCGCCGCGGCCGCCGGCCGCTTTACGTTTCCCAACACGTCGATCTCCGTCAACCGCATGGGCTATGGAGCCATGCAGCTTGCCGGCCCGCATGTCTTCGGCGAAGCGGGCGACCCCGACGAGGCCCGCGCCGTGCTGCGCGAGGCGCTGGCGCTCGGTGTCGATCATATCGATACCAGCGATTTCTACGGCCCCCACGTTACCAATCGCCTGATCCGCGAGGCGCTGTTTCCCTATCCCGACGCGTTGACGCTGGTGACCAAGATCGGAGCTTGGCGGGATGACAAGGGCGGCTGGGTTCTCGACCGGACTCCCGATTTCCTGAGGAGATCTGTCGAGGATAATCTGAAGCGCCTTGGCCTCGACCGGATGCGCATCGTCAACCTGCGCATGGGCGGACCCGAGGATGACATCGCGGCGCCGATGCGTGCGATGCGCCAGATGCAGGACCAGGGCCTGCTTGCCCACATCGGGCTCAGCACCGTCAGCATGGCGCAGCTGCAAGTCGCGCGGGACATTGCCCCTGTCGTCTGTGTGCAGAACCACTACAATCTGGTCCATCGCGATGACGATGCCATGATCGACGCCCTGGCCGAAGCGGGCATTGCCTACGTGCCCTATTTTCCGCTGGGCGGCTTCACACCCCTGCAAACCGGGGAGCTGACCCGGGTGGCCGATGAGATGAGGCGAACGCCACAGAGCGTTGCCCTGGCCTGGCTCCTGCAGCGCAGCCCCAACGTCCTGCTCATTCCCGGAACGTCGCGACGCGCCCATCTGCGCGACAACGTCGCTGCGGCGGCACTGGCATTGAGCCAGGAGCAGCTGCGCCGCCTGAACGACATTGCCGCCATCCGGTGACGGTCGACGTGGCCGGGCCGCTCGCGCTCCCGGCGGCCCAGCTGACGGCCGTAGCTTTTGCGTGGCGTACTTCCTGCTGACCGGCTGGCTGCTTCGCCAGCACTCCGCACGTTTAGGACGCTTTACTGAGTTTTCTACATGCTTGGAGCGCTGGCTGGGGGACTAGCAGGTTGCTGAACTTCTGGCCTGCTGACAGGCGTTCGCGAATGTGATTCCGTTCGGCTCCACGTCGAGCGCGCCAGCGCGGGTGGCTGCGCCGCTGTAAGGCGAGGGCAGGCTTGTTAATGGGCAGGACCCCTGGTGCTGCCCAACGAAGGATAACCGCCCGGATCGGGGTCGGCACCCTGACGCAGGATTCGAAGCCGCGCCTTCATGGCGGCAATCTCCGCCTGCTGCCCCGCAATGATCTCTTCGGCGAGTCGACGAACGAGCGGGTCTCGCCCATGTATGAGCACCAGGCGCGCCATCTCGACCGCGCCCGCATGGTGCGGGATCATGGTGGCGAGAAAATCGACATCCGGATTGCCGGTCGGCCGCTCGGCCGCCATGTCCTTGTGCATCTTGTCCATCGCAGCAGCCAGTGCCCGGGCGAAACCGTCCCCCTGCAGGGAGAGTTCAGGAGGCCGATGGGCATGGCCATCCTGCGCCCGGAGGGACCGCAAACCGATCCCTCCAGCGAGGAGGCAGCCGGGCAGCAGCACCAGCACGATGACTGCCCGCCTTGCATGGCTTCGGAGCATGCTTTCACCCTGCCTGACCGCGCGCGCCAGGGCGCACATACACGAGATTGATGCTCTTCTTGTTGCGGAGCCGCCCCGACGGCAACGACAAATCGCCCAGCGGGATCTGCGCTATGAATCGCGGACTGGCAGGCTCGGAAACATCGAACACCGAGCACACCGTCTGCCCCGCATTAACGGTGTTGGGCAACTCGTCCTGCTCGTGCGCGACGTAGAGCCGGGTGCCTTCCGGATTGGTCCACAGTCCGTGCGCCTCGCGGCCGTGCGAGAAGAACTGACCGACAACCTTGCGAGAGCCGGCGGATGCAGAGCGGTCGACGATGGCGATCCG
>DASURA010000059.1:0-12249 GCA_036280295.1 Hyphomicrobiaceae bacterium | reverse complement strand
ATCAGCAGGTCTTTGCGGGCCGGGTCCTCGCAGTTGAGGCCCTGGATCGAGTACTGCATAGCGGCGGCGAGTTCGCCATTGGCGCCGCCAAACTGCTCCAGCAGCATGTTGCCGAACTTCGGGTCGGGCTCGTCGACGCGGACCGTGTACATGAGCTTTTTGACGTGATGATACATGGGAAAGGACCTCGGGCTGGGGCTCAAGTGGAAACGCGAGGCATGTCACACAGTTCCTCGCACTGGATCAGGGACGTTCGGCGCGCATCAGCCTTCGTTGGCTGGGCGACGCCAAGCTGCTCCACTCAAGCTCTGGGTCTCGACCGACAGAGAGCAGAGCAAGCAGCATGAGCCGTCGCCGCGGATTGCACACTGCCCGCTGCCCAGCTCTCAACTCGGCCCGACAGCCCACGAGTGAATAGAATTCTCGGCGGTGCCGGGTTGGGAGCGCATGGGGTCGCGGAGAGGGAATGGGTCGCGCTCTCCCGTTCAGGTGCAGCTTGCGGTAATGCCAGGAATGTCGCTGCCTCGGAAAGACGAACGTGGCGTCGGCTCGGTTCGATCATGCTGCAGCTATGCCGGGCGGGTAAAATGCAGCTCGAGCAAGCAAGTGGACTCGGACAGAGTTCCAGTCAGGGCACCGAACAAACCGGTTGCCGCGGCGTTAGGCAAGGGTCCATGAGCGCGGAGACCTGCAATGAAGTTCCTAGGGCATTCCGTTCATCAGGTGCTGATCGTCTTCCCGGTCGGGCTGCTGCTGGCAGCCGTGGTCTTCGAACTGATCGCGCTTGCCTCCGGCTCGGCGCAGTTCTGGACGGTCGCTTACTGGCTGATTGCCGGAGGGCTGGTGGGGGGCGCCGTTGCCGCAATCTTCGGCCTGATGGACTGGCGGCACATTCCGAGCCGGACGCGCGCCAATCGGCTCGGCATCCTGCATGGGGTCGGCAATGCAACCGTGCTGGTGTTGTTTGCGCTGAGCTGGTGGATGCGCGCGGCGCCTGATCATGTACCATCGGCCAATGCGCTGCTGCTGTCTTTCATAGGCGCTGGCCTGCTGCTTGTCACCGGCTGGCTTGGAGGCGAACTGGTCACGCGCCTTAGCGTGGGTGTCGACGCGAAGGCCCACGTCAATGCGCCCAACTCCGTGCGCGATCACGGCGTTGTTGAGCCCACGACGAGCTACAGGGACGCGGCTTGATGCGCCGCCGGCCCCGGCAGCTCTTCCACCACCGGGGGACGGCTGAGACGTGAAAAGCTTATGGATGAACTGTACGCGTTAATGATGTGGAGCGTCCTCGTCGCGGCAGGGCTGGCGCTGCTCGTATATGCGACTGCCAAAGTGGTCGAGTACCGCAACCCGCCGGTCGGCAAGTTTCTCGATATTGACGGAACCAGGCTGCATTACTACGAGCGCGGCAGCGGGCTGCCGGTAGTCTTCCTTCATGGCAACGCGACAATGCTTCAAGACTTCTCCTTGAGCGAAGCGTTCGACTCCGCATCAAAGCAGAACCGCGCAATAGCTTTCGACCGTCCCGGTTTTGGCTACAGCACGAGGCCGGCAACACGGGCCTGGACGCCATCCGAGCAGGCTGAACTTATTGCAGAAGCGCTCCGGCGATTGCACTGCGTGCCAGCCGAAATTGTGGGCCATTCCTGGGGCACGCTGGTAGCGCTCGCACTGGCAGAACGCCACCCGGCGATGGTTCGATCGCTCGTTTTATTATCTGGGTTCTTCTATCCCGCTCCCCGCGTTGACGCCGGCATGGCGGTAATCGGTGCCACGCCGGTCGTCGGCGACATCCTGCGCTACACACTGAGTCCGTTGATTGGCCTGATCATGCTGCACGCCACCCTGCGGGCCATGTTCGCGCCGAGTCCAGTGCCAGACCGGTTCCGGCGCGAATTTCCGCGGCTGATGATGCTGCGCCCTTGGCAGTTGCGGGCCAGCTTTGGTGATGGAGCAATGATGCTTCAGGCGGCCGCGGCATTACAGCGGATCTATCCCGCTTTGCGTGTGCCGACCTTCATTGCAGCTGGGAGCGACGATCGCATCGTCGCCCCTTGGCACTCGGAAAGGCTTCACCAAGAGGTGCCGGACAGCGATCTCGATGTCATAGCCGGCATCGGGCACATGGTCCAGCACTCTGCACCTGATCGAGTAGCGGCGACGGTTGAGCGAGCCGCGAGAACAATCAAAGCGCCACTCCAATGATCTGAACCGGCGGTGGCCGGTCGCCTCCGAGTGCGCCGTATGCACGGCGGCATTCTTCACAACAGGCCACTCGGACTACCGGTTTTGCGCCTCGCCGGTCTGATTTCCACGCTCGATAGTGGCTCCTACCTTGCGGTTCGCCGCTTCCAGCGCTTCGCCTTGGGGCTTGTCTTGCGAAGCGCTGGCTGAACTGAGAGCGGCTGCGCGGAGAGGACGACCCCGGAACGAATCTTTTGCCTTCACGTTGGCGCCTCAAACGCACTCCAGCGGAGAACCCCCATGGAAACGTTCGGCCAGCTATTCGAGGACACGCTCAAAGACGTATATTACGCGGAAAAGGCCATCCTGAAAGCGCTTCCTAAGATGGCGAAGAAGGCCAATTCCAAGAAGCTTCAGGCGGCCTTCACCCGGCATGAGGCAGAGACCGAGCGCCAGGTCGAGCGACTCGAACGCGTGTTCCAGCTGATCGGCAAGCGCGCAGCCGGCAAGAAGTGCCCCGGCATCGATGGCATCCTCCAGGAGGGACAGGAGCTGATGCACGAGGCCGAGGACGAGAGCATCCGGGACGCGGCCATGCTGGCGGCGGCCCAGGCCGTCGAGCACTACGAGATCTCGCGCTACGGCACCCTCATATCCTGGGCGAAGCGGATGGACATCGGCCAAGCCGCCAAGCTCCTCGAGGAGACGCTCGAGGAGGAGAAGGCAACCGACGGCAAGCTCACCGAGCTTGCAGAGTCCGAGGTCAACATCGAGGCCGAAGCGACCGGAGCGGGCGAGGCGGAAGAGCAGCCAAGGCGGAAGGCCACCGGCCGGCGGAACTGACACGGAGGAGCCAGGTCAGGGTCGCGGCTCCCTCGGGTTGCTTCTGACCGGATCGCCGGAGAGCCGGGCCACATACAGGAAGGCGACATGACCGCGAGATGGGGCGTGAACTCATTAACGCCATGAGTACGCGCCCCAGTCGGCTCTGATCCAACAACCGGTCAGTAATCCCAGAAGACCGGTACCCAACGAAAGGCGTCGCCGTCGACCGCCACACGGCCGACGGACGGGAACGGCAGGTGAGTCGCCACCAGCGACGCGCCGGTCGCCGCCAGCTCCCGCAGGAGACGGATGCGAACGCGGGCCGCCTCCTCGGGGTCGTGCTCGAAGCCGTTGAACCAGTCGGGGTGCTCGAACCCGACCGCGAACACGGCATCGCCGGCGAACATCAGCCGGTGGCCGCCGGACGCCACGCGGACCACGCTGTGCCCCGGCGTATGGCCGCCGGTGCGAGAGACGACCACCCCCGGCGCCACCTCGTACTCATCATCGAATGTCCGCAGCTGGCTGCGGTACTCTTTCGCGAACCGCTTGGCGGCCGCCCGAAGCGCGTCCGGAAACCCCGGTGGCATGGACACGCGGGAGAAATCGGGCGACTCCCAGAATTTGACCTCGGCTGCGGACACGTGGATCCGCAGGTCAGGACGCAGCCGGTCCTTCACTCCGGGGACAAGCAGCCCGCCAATGTGGTCCATGTGCATGTGGGTGAGCACCAGGTCGGTCACGGACGCCAGATCGATGCCGGCAGCCTCCAGCCGCTTGACCAGCTGCCCCGCCCGCGGCAAGTGCAAGTCCGGGTCCAACCCCAGCCCGGCGTCGATGAGTATGGTCTGTCCGCCGCTGCGCACCACGACAGCGTTCAGCGCCCAGTCGAAAGCGTCCGGCGGCAGGAACATTTCGTTCAGCCAGTTCGACCGCGCGGCGGGGGCGGCGTTGTGTCCCAGCATCTTGGTCGGGAGCGGCAGCACGCCATCGCTGACCACCAGCACGTCGATCTCGCCGACCGCAGCGCGTAGCGCGACGGAACCAACTCTTCGCGGCCCGGCGTCCCGGGATGTGAGATATTGTCCAAGCTCATGTCTGTCTCCTGCTGACCGCCGCCTTACACGCGGCATCGAGACGCTACGTTGAGGCGTTCTGGCGGTCGATTGAGCCAAGGGAGAGGGCGAGCCATACCACGGTGTAGGCCTTGTCAATCAGGTTGCGGAGCGTCGAGTAGCCGACAAGCTCACCATGACCCAGCTCGCCGCGGCAGCCGCTTCTAACGCCGGATGTCGGCTGGCAAGCGCCGATGGTGCCGGGCATTGTTGCTGCCGGCACCGTCGCGCGATCCGGTTGTCAGATTCAAAATCGGTCGACGCCGAGGACGCGACGCCAGATTGCATTTGCGAGAAGCTTCGTGCTCTTCCGGGTGCTTTTTGGAGTTTCGGCGCATGCCCCTTTCAAGCACGGATGGAGGTTCAGCGCGCCGGCTGCGCGGGCGGGGCATGCGGGGCGGCACGAAGGTCGCGGGCCGCCCACAGCGTCAGGAGCGCGCCGATGATCGCGGGGAGCGTGACGGCAGGAAAATCACGCACAAGCACCGACGGCCCGCAGATGCCGACCGCGACCTCCCAGAAGTGGAACAGGGCATGGGCGGCCAGCCACAGCGTGGGCGCAGCCCAAAGCACCAGGCGATAATGCGGTTTCGCTGCCCCGAGCAGGAAGGCGGTGCCCACGAACAGGAAGATCAGGCCGATGTCGCGGATGAAGTGCTGGTTGAACGGGCCGGTGTCGGTGACTCCGGGTACCGCGAAATACCAGGGCTCGGGCGCCACCAGCATGAACGTGCCGTTGGCCAGCGCAGCCAGGCCCATCAGGATGGCTGCGCCAATGCAGACATTATTCAGCATGGTTCGATCTCGTTGGATGTACAGTGCGCGCAGCGGGCCTCCGCCGCTGCACCGAAGCCTCCACGCGAATGCGGCGGCTACTTCTTGGCCGGCGGCGGAACGTGGGTCAGCCACCAGTCGAACCTGGTCGCGCCCAGGCGGGCGCCGGGGCCAGGCACCAGCGTCTTGTCGCTCACCTTGGCGCCGAAATAGGGCGCCGAGGGATCGGCGATCACCTTGCGCGGATCGCCGTCGTGCGCGAGCGCCTGGCGGACGGGCTCGTCGAGTGTGAAGGTATCGGGACCGGCGATCTCGATCGTGTCGTTCGCCGGTGCGGCCAGCGCCGCCGCCGCAATAGCGCTCGCCACGTCCTCGGCTGCGATCGGCTGGAACCGCACCGGTGGGAGCCGCACGGCGTCGCCGACGATCGAGAACTCGGCGATTGCACGCACGAACTCGAAGAACTGGGTGGCGTGGACCAGCGTGTACGGAATGGCGGAGCTCTTGATCTGCTTTTCCTGAGCCAGCTTGGCACGGAAATAGCCGCTGTCCTGCAGGCGATCGGTGCCGACCACCGAGAGCGCAACGTGATGCTTGACGCCGGCTGCCGTCTCGGCCGCAGTGATGTTCTTCCCGGCGGTCTGGAAGAAGTCCATCGCGGCCTCCTCCTCGAACGATGGCGAGTTGGACACGTCGACGACCACCGCCGCACCTGCAAGCGCCGCGGCCAGGCCTTCGCCCGTGATGGTGTTGACGCCGGTGCTCGGGGCGGCGGCAATGGCCTCATGGCCCTTCTGCCTGACCTTCTCCACGACCTTCGACCCGATCAGGCCGGTCGCGCCGATAACCACGATCTTCATGACTTCACCTCTGCTTGGACGGTCTGGCGACTGCGCCGTGGGCGCGTCGCGGCTCTGGGCAAATTCGCGTCCTTGCCCTTCCGCCTGTGCGTACAATTGCGCGCTCCGCCATCGCGCCGATATCGTGCGGCAGGGTTAGTCCCGCTCGCCAAACCGTTGGTCGACCTGAACCTTGGGCTAGGTCCCGGAGAGGGATCGTGACGCGGGTGATGCGGCAGCACGTTCCGCCGCGGATGGAAGCCGGAACCGCAGCCATCGATGGAGCCGCTTTGCGAAGAGCTTAAGCGGCTCGCTCCAACGGGCTCGCGACCCACACTCTTGCGCCAGGATACCCGCTACGCTGGTATGGGTCTGGCTCGTCCTTCATCTGATCGACGGCCTGCCGCCGCTCTCATTACGTTGCGGACCCATCGTCGCAAATAAGGATGGAGATCGACTCATGCAGCCCGCGCTCTTGCACGCCGAGCCGCCGATCCCTGGCGGGAACTTGCCGACCGATCCCTTGCTCGCCGGACGCGCCTCGCTTCGGCTCGAGGCGCTGGGGCTGATGACCGCAGGCATCGTCCATGACCTTGGCAACATGATCCAGATACTGTCGAGCACAGTGGACGTCCTCGATCAGCATCCGACCATCAGGGCGACGACGGCGCTGCAGCCGGCGATTGACCGCGCCATCAACTCCCTGGAGCGGGCGAGGGGGCTGATCAAGCAGATCCTCAGCTTTGCGCGCGACACCGGCACCAGGCAGGAAAACGTCGATATCGCGATGTGTCTGGCTCAGATGGAGCGGCTGCTGCGCTGGATCGGCAAGAACGACATGCGGATCGAGATCCGCACAGATGCTGACTTGGCGCCGGTGACCTGCAATCGCGGGAACCTCGAGAACGCGATCCTGAATCTCGCGCTTAATGCCCGCGACGCGATGCCCGAGGGTGGTGTGCTGTCGATCAGGGCTGCCGCGAGCCGCGACCGCGACGGCACTGTGACCGGGGTGACGCTGCGCGTATCCGATAACGGCCGCGGCATGACGCGGGAGACGATGGCACGGGCGTTCGATCCGTTCTTCACCACCAAGACGGGTACACTCGGCACCGGACTTGGATTGACCATGGTCCGGCGCTTTGCCCAGGAGACCGGCGGAAGCGTCGCGATCGAAAGCACCTCGAACTGCGGGACGACGGTGACATTGCGCCTCCCTCTGCAGCCAGCGCGGCGGCCCTAGCGCGGCGAAGGCTTCGGCCTCTCGACCCCGATGCGGCACAATTCCCCAAAGGGCAACCGGACGCACCGGCGATGGCGAACACGGCAGGCTTTTCCTGCCTTCCAACCCGTCGTCAGAACAAGGCAGGCGAGCGCCTTGACCCTCCTGGGTCTGCGATGCAGGCAGCACTGGGCTTGAAGGGCACTGTCGAAGGTGACGGCGCCCGCGCAGAACAAGATGCGTATGTGCGCCGCTTCCGCTCGCATTCGATCGGCAGCACGTGATCAGAGAAGCACCATTCCTCCGTCGACACGGAGGTTCACTCCAGTGATGAAGCTGCTGGCATCCGAAGCAAGAAACAGCGCTGCCCTGGCGACCTCCTCCGGCTGTCCCATGCGCCCCAGCGGAATCGCGTCCGACATTGCCTTTTCGAATGAAGCGCGACTTTCCGGCGCGACGCCCAGTTTGCCCAAGACCGGTGTATCCGTAGGCCCAGGACTGAGCACGTTCACCCGGATTCGGCGCGATTTCAGCTCGATCGCCCAGTTGCGCGCGAAGGCACCAATCGCGGCCTTGGACCCGGCATAGACCGCGTGACCTTCGAGCACCTTCTCGCTCGCGATTGAGCCCGTCAGGATGATTGAGCCACCATCGCGCATGATCGATAGTGATCGCTGCACCCCGAAGAAGACGCCGCGCGTATTGGTGGCGAACTGCACGTCAAATTCCGCTTCGGACACCTGCGCGGAGTGCCGGATGGTGGCGATCCCTGCGTTCGCCACGTAGACGTCCAGGCCGCCGAACCTCTGGCGCACCTCCTGGCTGATACGATCATGATGTCCGGGGTCGGCAACGTCGGCTTGGAGTCCGATCGCTCCCTCTCCGATCTGCTCGACGGCATCGTCCACCGCCCGCTGACGGCGACCGATGATCACGACCTGGGCGCCTTCGGCTGCGAAGGCCTTCGCGGTCGTGAGGCCGATGCCGCTGTTTCCCCCGGTGATGATCGCGACCTTGCCCGCAAGCATGCGCATCTCGTCAACTCCTGACACTGCTCGACGGGTTTGCTAGTTGGTGCTTCTCCAGCGGCCGCCTAGTAACGGCTTTCCATTAGGCGGGGGCCAGCCATCGATCTGTCAGCGGCAAACAGTGCCGGAGGTGTGCACCGGCGCTCGCCTTTTCAGGCGTCTCCCGGCCGCATTGGCCTGGTTGCGGGGGCCTCATAGATATCCATTACATGCTGCGCGGTGTGCGCTCTGGTAGTATCGCTGCTCAGCTTCCAAACGAGCGAGGATCTTCGGCCTGTCTGGGGTGTCGAGGCGTCGCAGTCCGCAAGGAGCAACCGATGATGCGCCTCTGGTCGCACCGCCCCCAACTCCTGCACCTGGGTCTTTTCTTTGCGGCCTATGTCCTGGGTTGCGGATTCGCCCAGTCGCCGGCCATCGTGCCCGGAACGGGCATCTCGATTTGGACTCCGGGCGGGCTTTTCATGGCGACGCTTGTGCTCACTTCCATGCCCAGCTGGCCGTGGTGGATGCTGGCGGGCTGCCTGGCGGAGCTCCTCGGCAATTTCCTGTGGTTCCACACTCCGCTGCCCGCGGCCCTCCTCATCTACGCGGGCAACGCCCTGGAAGCGGCGAGCGGCGCATGGCTCGTGAACCGGTTCCTCAGGCGGCCGGTCCGGCTGGAAACCGTGCAGGAGGTCCTTGCATTCGTCCTACTGGGTGCCGGCCTTGCGCCGGTGATCGGCGCGACGGTGGGGAGTGCGACACTTGCGTGGTTCGGCGTGCAGGCACAATCCTTCATGGCGGCGTGGCCCCTGTGGTGGATCGGCGATGCCGCCGGCGTTCTGCTCGTAGCGCCGCTGGTGCTGGTCGTGGTCCAGGGCTGGCACGATCAAGGCCAGGTCTCGGCCGCGCGGTGGATGGAAGCTTGCGTCCTGGGCTTGATCCTGCTCGGTGTCGCCGCGCTTTCCTTGAGCGGCTATCTGCCCTTCGCCTACATCATCATGCCGCCTCTGCTCTGGGCGGCGGTGCGCTTCGAGTTCAAAGGCTTCGCCGCCACGTTGATCCTCCTTTCTCTGATCACCTCGGTATTCACAATATCCGGCGCCAGCCAATTTGCCGGCGATCCAGAGTCCCAGAAGCAGAAGCAGGTCATGCTGCAGCTCTTCCTGGCCGTCTCGGCCTTCTCGGCACTGATCGTGGCCGCCATCTCCCGGCAGCACCAGCAGGCGCTGGCCACAGTGCGCCAAAGCGAGCGAGAGCTTTCACAGCTCGTGAACATGCTTCCGGTCCTGATCAGGCGTCTGACACCCGAAGGCAAGACGACTTTTTTCAACAAGCGCCTGGTGGACTTTGTCGGCATGGACCTGGCGGAATTGACCGAGCGTGGCATGAGCGGCCTGGAGGGAACCATACAGGCCGTCATCCATCCGGATGACGCTGCCGGGCTGCAGAAGACGATCCAGCACTCCCTCGCCACCGGCGAGGGCTATGCCACGAAATATCGCGTGCGTCGCACGGATGGCGTTTACCGCTGGATGGAGGGCCGCGGGGAGCCGCTGCGGGATCAGAGCGGAGCGATTGTACAGTGGTATGGGATTTCCATCGATATCGACGATGAGATGCGCGCGCAGGAGGCCTTGCGCGCCCGCGAGCGGGAACTCTCGCAGCTCGTCGACATGGTTCCGAGCCACGTTTGGCGTCTTGCGCCCGATGGCGAGCCGACGTTCTACAACAAGCGCCTGGTAGATTTTCTCGGCCTGGACGTCACCGCTATGGATAAGCCGGGCATGAGCCGGCTGGCGGCTGCCATAACTGCCCTCGTCCACCCCGATGACAGAGCCAGCCTGGCGAACGCCATCAGCCATTCTCTCGCCACCGGCGAGCGGCTCTCCATGAGGTTCCGTCAGCGCCGTGGGGATGGCGTGTATCGCTGGTTGGAGTCCCGCGCGGAGCCGTTGCGCGACGATTCCGGCGTCATCCTCGAATGGTGCGGCACGAACGTCGACATTGACGACCTGGTGCGCGCACAGGAGACGTTGCGCGAGCGGGAGCGGGAGCTCTCGCAGCTCGTCGACATGGTTCCGAGCCTCCTCTGGAGGCTCAGTCCGGATGGCGAACCGATTTTCTTCAACAAGCGCATGGTCGATTTTCTCGGCCTGGACGTGGCGGATGCCGACAAGGCGGACACAACCCGGCTGGCGGCCGTCATGGAGGCGGTCGTCCATCCCGACGATGCCGCCAGCGTCGCAGATGCGCTCAACCGCTCCCTCGCCACCGGCGAGAGTTTTTCCCTGAGCTATCGCCTGCGCCGTGCGGACGGCGTGTATCGCTGGATGTCGGGCCGCGCGGAACCGATGCGCGATCACGCAGGACGCATCGCCCAGTGGTACGGCCTCTGTCACGATATAGACGATCAGACTCGCCTTTACAGCGACATTGCGGAACGCGAAGCCAAAATCCGACGACTGATTGATTCAGACATTATCGGGATTGTCATATGGGATCTGGACGGCACCCTTATCGACGCCAACGACGCGTTTCTCCGTATGGTCCAGTACGGGCGAAAGGATGTGGAGGCCGGACTTCGATGGTTTGATATGACGCCTCCGGAGTGGCAGGAGATGCATGGCCGCGAGGAGGCGGAAGAGCTCGCCGCGACGGGCAAGATGCAAGCCCGTGAAAAGGAGTATTTCAGGAAGGATGGCAGCCGGGTACCGGTATTGATCGGGGCTGCCTGCTTCGAGGGGCAGTCCCGGCAAGGGGTCGCGTATATTCTCGACTTGACCGAGCGCAAGCGCGCAGAAGCTGCGCTGCGCGACCGGGAACGGGAGTTCTCGCAGCTCGTCGATATGGTTCCGAGCCATGTCTGGAGGCTGACCCCCGAAGGGGAACCGGCCTTCTTCAACAAGCGCATGGTGGATTTTCTCGGCCTTGACGTGGCGGACATGGACAAGCCGGGCATGAACCGGCTGGCTGCGCTCATAGGCACCAGCATCCATCCCGAAGATGCGGCGGAGTTCAGCGCCACTCTCAGCCATTGCCTCGTCACGGGCGACGGCTTCGCCATGCGTTATCGCATGCGTCGGGTCGACGGCATCTATCGCTGGATGTCGAGCCGGGCCGAGCCGATGCGCGATGACGCGGGACGCATCGTCCACTGGTACGGGCTGTGCCACGACATAGACGATCAAATGCACGCCGAGGAGGCGCTGCGGCGGAGCGAGCGGGAGCTTCAGCAGCTTGTCGACGCATTGCCCGTCCACATCTGGAGCTGGACGCCCGACGGCAAGCTTGCCTATGTCAACAAGCGATCGCTGCGGGAGCTCGGCGTTTCCGGGGCAAACCTCGAAGATTGCACCAGGGTGGCGCAAGAGCTGGTGCATCCCGAGGATGCTCCCGAGGTGCTGCGTATATCAGCTGGCTGCCTCAAAACTGGCGACGCGTTCCTGATGCGGTATCGCCGGCGCTGGAAAGACGGCGACTATCGCTGGATAGAGGCCCGCTGCGAGCCACTGCGCGACCGGGACGGAACGATCGTGCGCTGGTACCAGGTTTCCATCGACATCGACGATGAGATGCGCGCGCAGAAAGCGCTGCGCGACCGCGAGCGTGAGCTCTCGCTGCTCGTCGACATGGTCCCGGTCCATATCAGGCGCCTGACGCCCGAAGGCGAGCCGGTCTTCTTCAACAAGCGCTTGATGGACTTCTTCGGCGTGAGCGACCTGGCAGAGCTGGACAAGCCGGCCATGCCCCGCCAAGCGGCGATTATAGGCACTGTCATCCATCCGGACGACGCAGGTCGCCTTCTGGAGACGCTGGGACACTCCGTCGCGACCGGCGAGCCCTACTCCATGAAATATCGCATGCGTCATGCGAACGGCACATATCGGTGGGTGGATGGCCGCGCGGAGCCGTTGCGGGACCAGAGCGGGGCGATCGTGCAATGGTACGCCATTTCCATCGATATCGACGATGAGATGCGCGCGCAGGACGCGCTGCGCGAGAGCGAGCGAGAGCTCTCCAAGCTGGTCGACATGGTTCCCAGCCACGTCTGGCGCCTGAGGCGGGACGGGGAGCCGACCTTCTTCAACAAGCGCATGGCCGATTTTCTCGGCGTTGACGTAGCGGATATGAACAAGCCGGGCATGAGCCGCCTGGCCGCACTCATAGAGACCGCCGTTCATCCGGATGATGCAGCGGAGTTCGGGGACGCCATCAGCCGCAGCCTCGTCACCGGTGACACCTTCGCCATGCGGTGCCGCCTGCGTCGCGTCGACGGC
>DASURA010000058.1:0-16394 GCA_036280295.1 Hyphomicrobiaceae bacterium | reverse complement strand
GTGCCCCTAGGTGAGGCCCGGCGAAGTAGAAGTACTCCTGCCGCGCCGATGGTCCCTTATCCAGCAGCAGGTCCGTCTGGTCGTAGCCGTCGAGGTGGTTCTTGTAGGTCCGGTCGCCGAGCTTCGCGCCCTTGAGCAATTGCTCGGTGATGTTCGGGTTGCCGGCGGCGGCCAGCATCGTCGGGAACCAGTCGAGGCTGGAGAACAAGCCGTTCTGCACCGTGCCGGGCTTGACCTTGCCGGGCCAGCGGATGATGCACGGGGCCCGGAATCCGCCCTCATATGCCGTGCCCTTGGTGCCTTTGAACGGCGTCATGCCGCCGTCCGGCCAGGTAAACACCTCGGCGCCGTTATCGGTCGAGAAGATGACGATGGTGTTGTCGGCCTCGCCGATGTCCTCGAGGTGTCGCATGAGAGCGCCGACGGCATCGTCCATCTGCTTCATGCCTGCCTCCTCCAGGCCGTAGTTGGTCTCGTTGTTCATCATCGCCTGGTACTTCGGGGAGAGGAAGGTCCAGACGTGCATCCGGGTCGTGTTGTGCCACAGGAAGAACGGCTTGTTCTCCTTCTTGGCTCTGTCCATGAAGCGCTTCGAGTGGTCGACCAGCACTTCGTCGAAGGTCGTCATATTGTACTTGGCCTTCTGGAAGCCTTCCCACATGTTCGGAACGTTGGACATGTCGGGGTAGGGCGGCAGCGGTCCCTCGTCCTCGATCCGTTGCTTCCCGACCTTGCCCCAGCGCGGCATGACCGTCGGGTCGTCCGTGTCGGTCGCCCAGGAATGGACCAGGTTGCGCGGGCCGTACTTCGCGAAGAAGGCCGGATCCCTGGGGAACGAGTGCCAGTAGGGGTCCGACATGGCGTCGAGGTGGTAGAGATACCCAAAGAATTCATCGAACCCGTGCAGCGTCGGCAGGTATTTGTTCAGGTCGCCGAGGTGGTTCTTGCCGAATTGGCCGGTGAGATAGCCCTGCTCCTTGAGCGCGGTGGCAATCGTGCAGGCCTGCTCCGGCATGCCCACGTCGGCGCCGGCCTGGCCGACTGTCGTCAGGCCCGTGCGCAGCGGGATTTCGCCGGTAATGAAAGCGGCCCGCCCGGCCGTGCAACTGGCTTCCGCGTAATAGTCGGTGAACAGCATGCCCTGTTGCGCGAGCTGGTCGAGGTTCGGCGTCTTGCCGGAAAGGATGCCCCGGTGATAGGCGCCGATGTTGAACCAGCCGATATCGTCCCCCATGATGAAGATGATGTTCGGCCGCCGGCCCGGCCGCAGAGTGGAGGCGGGCGCTTGCTGGGCTTGCGCCTGTTTCGTGCCAGCCGACAGCGCCGAGGCAGCAATCAGCGCACCTCCCGTCATCAGCATGTCGCGTCGTCTCAATCCAGCCCGCGCGTGCAGGGTGCTGCGTTCGGATTTGTCATGCGGACTGTTGCCCATAGGCGCTATCTCCCTTCCGGCAGCGCGCTGGACGGTGAGGCGCAGACTGATGAGATCTGCATTGCCTCACGAGCCAGGCACGCGGCTCGACGGACGAAGGGATGCCTATGCTACTAGATCGGGGGGCGCGCGCTCGGGATGAACCCGCGGTTCAAGAAGACTGACACCTGAGCGCCGGGAGAGTGCGTCATTGCAGCGACGGATGGCGCCGGGTGATTCTCAACCGGGCAAGGGAATGAATGGCGAGTAGGGGCCGCGCGCGGCTCTATCCCTACTCCCTCTTCGTGCTCACGCCATCGGCTACGAGGCCGCTGCCACCGCCACCTCCGGCGGCACCTCGCGCTGGTAGGCTTGGCCGATGGCGAACAGCTGCGCCTCGCTGAATGGCCGGCCGACGAGCTGGATGCCATTCGGCAGGCCGCCGTGGCGCGGCACCGGCAGCGTCAGGGCCGGCAGCCCGAGGTAATTGATCGGCCGCGTGTACTTGACGATGCGCGCCAGCGCCGCCTGCACGGTCGGCCCGCCCCCCACGTCGAGCTCGGCGATGGTCGGCAGCGGATCGGCGTACACCGGCAGGATCGCCACGTCGATGTCGGCAAAGGTGGTATCGAGCGCACGCTGAACGATGGTGCCGCGGGCGCGCAATGCCGTCAGATGATCGACGGCGCCGATGAAATGCCCGACCTCGGTGCGGGCCCGCACCTGCGGCCCGTAGTCCTGCGGCCGGGTCGCCAGGAAGGCCGCGTGCGCTGCGGCGGCATCCGGCAGCTGCACCAGCTGCACCAGATGATCGAGCGTCCGCCAGTCCGGGAAGCTGCACGACGCGCGCTTGAGGCCCAGCTTCTCCAGGATCGCCAGCACCTCGCCCACCATGCGCTGCACCTCCGGGTGCGCCTCGCCGGCGACGGCCTCATCGAGGCCGACCCTGAGACCCTGCACCGGATCGCCGAGGCGGGCGACGTAGTCCGGCACCGGCAGCGCCGAGGCGGCGGGATCACGCGGATCGGGGCCGGCGAGCAGGCCGAGACCCAGCGCCAGATCCTCCACATGGCGGGCGATCAGGCCGACGGTGTCGAGCGCCGGCGCCAGCGGCATGGCGCCGGCCCGGCTCACGCGTCCCCAGGTCGGCTTGATCGAGGCGACGCCGCAGGCGGCAGCCGGCAGGCGCAGCGAGCCGCCGGTGTCGGAGCCGAGCCCCATCGGGATGGCGCCGTAGGCGACGGCGCAGGCGGTGCCGGCCGAGGAGCCGCCGGTGATGCGCGTCGGGTCCCACGGGTTGCGGGCGTGCCCGAGCACGTAGTTGTGCCCGGTTGGGCCATAGGCGAACTCGGTGAGGTGCAGCGTCGCCAGCTGCAGCGCGCCGGCGTTCTTGAAGGCGGCGATGACGGTGGCGTCCTCGACCGCCGGGCTGGCGGCGCGGATGTTGGCGCCCCAGCTGGCGATCTTGCCGGCGCGGTCGAACATGTCCTTGTGGGCGAGCGGCACGCCGGCCAGCGCGCCCGCGGCGGTGCCGCCGGCAAGTGCCGCATCGGCTGCCCGCGCAGCGTCCAGCGCGTCGGCGGCTTCCAGCGCGATGATGCAGTTGGTCAGCTCATGGCAGTCGGTGAGGCGACGGATCGCCTCGCTGGTGGCCTCCACGCTGGAGATGGTCCTCGCCCGGATGGCCGCGGCGAGCGCGCGGGCGGAGAGGCTGGCGATGTCGGTCATGGCCTGGCTCCGCTGGCGAGCACCCGGCGGAAATCGTCGACATCGGCGCCGAATGGGATCTCCAGCGCCACCTTGCGCGCGGTCTCGGCCAGCATGGCAGCATGGGCCGTGTGCAGCGCGCGCCGGTCGGGCGGAATATCAAGGTGGGCCGCGGGCTCTCCCTCCGTGCCGGCGCGCTGGCCGGCGACGCTTGGCGAATCGGTCATCATCACTCCATGCGGGTTGCGATGCTATGATGGTGCGAGCGGCGGCGCCGCCGCGTGCACGGCGCGCCGGGCGCCGCAATCGAGGAGGAACGTCCCATGCCCTACGCCGAAGCGCAAGGCGCCCGCATCTATTACGAGGAGACAGGCGCCGGCGGCTCTCCGGCCGCGCCGATCCTGTTCATCCACGAGTTCGCCGGCGATTATCGCAGCTGGCGCGATCAGGTCCGCTATTTCGGTCGCGGCCGGCGCTGCATCACGTGGTCGGCGCGCGGCTATCCCATGTCGGATGCGCCGGCGGACGAGAAGCTCTATGGCCAGGACTTCTTCAACCGCGACGCCATTGCCGTCCTCGATGCGGCCGGCATCGACAAGGCGCACGTGGTCGGCCTCAGCATGGGCGGCTATACGGCGCTGATGCTCGCGGCGAGGCATCCCGACCGTGTCGTCTCGTGCGTGGCGGCCGCCGCAGGCTCGGGCGCGCTCAAGGCGACGCGCGAGCAGTTCATCGCCGAGTCCCGCGCCCAGGCCGATGCCTTCGAGAAGGCCGGACGCATCGATGCCGAGGCCTATGGCCTGAGCCGGACGCGGGTGCAGCTGCAGGTGAAGGACCCGATCGCCTGGCGCGCCTTCGTGGAAAATCTCGCCGAGCACTCCGCCCACGCCGCCGCCGCCACGCTGCGCACCATCCAGGCCGGCCGCGCCTCGCTCTACGACCTGGAAAGCGAGCTCAGCGCCATCGCCGCGCCGGTGCTGCTGATGCTGGGCGACGAGGACGAGCCGTGCCTCGACGTGAACCTGTGGATGAAGCGCCTGCTGCCGAACGCGCGGCTCGCCGTGCTGCCGGGCTCGGGCCACGCCATCAACCTGGAGGAGCCGGCGCTTTTCAATGCGCTGGTGGCGCAGTTCCTCGCCGACGTCGAGCGCGGCAGCTGGCGCCCACGCGATCCGCGGGCGAGATAGCCAGGTGGGAGTGGGGAGGTGGGGAATGGGGAATGGGGGTTGGCGGAGCCAGGCGCGAAGTCAGAACCCCTCTCCCCGTCGTCCTCGGTCCTTGCGGGTGCGATGGCATGCACGGATAGCCGATGCTGGCAGGGAGAGGGGATCCCTGGCACCGCGCCGCCGGGATGCTCTCCCTGGTGGCTGCGCTGTCGTGCGTGGATGACCGAGGCCGTCGGGGAGATGGGGCCCGAAAGCGCCACGGGGCTCACCCAATCTCGCCAATATTGCGCGGTAGCTCAAAGTCTTAGTATGGTGATGCAACCAGGCGCCGGGCGGGCGTGCACTGGGTCGCAAGTTGGGGACCATCGGTGCCGCCTCGCAGGATTTGGGTGCTCGTTGCCGTATTGCTGCTCTTGTGCGGCCGCCTTGAGGCGGCCGGCGCCGGCAATGCCATCACGCGCATTGATGTCACCGGCAACCGCACGGTCAGCGCCGAGGCGATCCGCTCGCATGTCAGGCTCGGCAAGGACAAGGCCGCCACGCCGGCTGAGATCAGCGAGGCGCTCAAGTCGCTGTACGCCACGGGGCTGTTCGCGGATGTCACGATCGATCGCCGGGGAACGACGCTGCTGGTCGCCGTCCGGGAGCAGCCGATCGTCGAGAGCATCGACTTCGAGGGCAACAGCAACGTCGAGAAATCCAAACTCGAGCCACTGGTGCAATTGAAGGCGCGCGGCCGCTATACGCCGGCCAAGGCGCACGCCGATGCCCTCAAGATCCGCGACTATTATCGCAGCCTCGGGCGGCTGGGCACGGAGGTCGAGCCGAAGGCGACCGCGGTTGCCGATGGCAAGGTGAAGCTCGTCCTCGCCATCAAGGAGGGGGCGGTCACCAAGGTCGACAGCATCGCCTTCACCGGCAATCGCGCCTTCAGCGACCGTGAGCTGCGCGATGTCATCACCACCAGCCAGTCGGGCTGGCTGGATATCCTGAAGACCGCCGCGTTCTACGATCCGGAACGCATCGAGCTCGACCGCGAGCTGGTGCAGCGGTTCTATCATAAGAACGGCTATCCGGACGCCCGCGTGGCGCCGGCCGAGGCGACCAGGAACGCCCAGGGAACCGGCTATGCGATTGCCTTCGCCGTCGAGGAGGGGGCGCGCTACACGTTCGGGTCGGTGACGATCCGTTCCAAGCTCGCCCATGTCGACCAGGCGGGCCTGCAAGCCCACATCGCCATCAAGACCGGCTCGGCCTACAACGCCGAGCAGGTGGAGCAGACGATCGAGCGGATGACGCTGGCACTGAGCGACCAGGGCCATGCCTCCGCCAGGGTGCGGGCGGTGCCGAAGCGCCATGCGGCCAGCGCCACGATCGGCCTGGAGATCGAGGTGGAGGACGGGCCCGCCGTCGTCGTCGAGCGCATCGTGATCACCGGCAACACGCACACCAAGGACTTCGTGATCCGCCGCGAGCTGCGCTTCGCCGAGGGCGCGCCGGTGAACAAGTACGTGCTCGAGCGCGGCCGCAAGCGCGTACAGGCGCTGGGCTTCTTCAAGAAGGTGGCGATCAAGAAGAAGCCAGGGACGAAGCCGGACAGCGTTGTCGTCACCGTCGAGGTGGAGGAGGACGACTCTCGCACGCTCGGCTTTGGTGTCGGCCTCTCGTCGTCGGAGGGCATCGTCGGCGATGTCTCGGTGGTCGATCGCAACCTGTTCGGAAACGGGCAGCGGCTGCGCCTGAAGCTCGCCGGCAGCGCCCAGCGGCTGCAGGCCGAGGTCGGCTTCACCGAGCCGCACCTCATGGGAAGCAACTTCGCCGGCGGCTTCGACCTGTTCTGGAAGGACGTCGACTATACAAGGCAGGCGTCCTACCAGAGCCAGAAGATCGGCGGAGCGCTGCGGCTCGGCTACATGCTGAGCGATGAGTGGTCGGCCGGCGTCAACTACACGCTCTCGCGCAGCACCCTCTATGATGTCGGCACTGACGCCTCCGCGGCGATCCGCGAGGCTGCTGGCTATCCCAACAGCGAGTCCAGCACCTATTGGACCTCCTCGGTCGGCTACTCGCTGACTCGCGACACGCGCGACAACAAGAAGCACGCGCGGGAGGGCACCTACTTCACGCTGTCGCAGGACCTGGCCGGCGTCGGCGGCGACGTGAGCTATGTCCGCTCTGTCGGCGAGGCGCGCGCCTATTATCCCGTCTCCGAGAGCGTTACGGCGGTGGGCCGGGCCACCGGTGGCGTGATCACCGGCTGGGGCGGCCAGGACGTGCGCCTGCTCGACATGTTCTATCGCGGCGGCGAGACGGTGCGCGGCTTTGCGACGGCGGGGCTCGGCCCGCGCGACATGCTGAGCGCCAACCACGATGCGCTCGGCGGCCGCATGTTCTTCGGCACCAGCGCCGAGCTGCTGTTCCAGCTGCCCGGGGTGCCGAAGGACATCGGACTCAGGGGCGCGGTGTTCGCCGATGCCGGCTCGCTGTGGGGCGCCAACACGACGGCTGCCGCGCTTCCTGGGCTGGCCGGCAACGCGCTGACGCCGCGCGCCTCGGTTGGCGTCGGCGTCGCCTGGGATTCGCCGATCGGCGCGCTCAGGGTCGACTACGCCTTCCCGATTTTGAAGCAGACGTACGACAAGACGCAGGCGCTGAGTTTCGGGCTGATGCCGTATTAGCGGCGGGTGGGCGCAGGATCAGACCCCTCGCATCTACGCCGGAGATCGATTTCGACGGCGGCGCTGTGACGGGGCTGACATCGGTGGGACGCCGAACGGCAAGCGGTGCTATCAATTCAACACGATCGGGTAGCCGCTGGTGCAGGGGGGCTGGCTCATGGGGAACGATGACCGTCAGGCGGGCGCGCGCCAACGCATTCTGGCCGGCGTGGTTGCGGCAGGAGGTTGCGTGCTCCTGCTCGTCGGACTGGTGACGGGTGATCTCTCCGACAGCAGGCGTCCCGACCTCACGCACGCATCCGATCCAGTCTTCTTCTGGGCGTACATGATCCTGATCGCGATCGTCACCGGGATCGCGGCGCTGTGCGCGCTCGGGCGGCTGCAGATGAAGCCGCCTGACTATGTTGCAGGTTTGGGGCGGAAAACGGCAACAAGATTCACGTTTCTGGCCCTGCTGGCCGCCGCTGGAACGGGGTATGCCTGGATCGACGGGCAGCTGGTGGGTGCGATGGCGCGGATTGGCGGCTGGATGGCGCTGGGGCTGCTCGGTCTCGCAGCGTGGCCGCCGGTGCTGTCTCCCGGCTCGGTCCGGACTGCTCTCCGCGCCGCCGGAACGGCCGCGGTCTTGCTGGCAGTGGCGATGATCTATCGGGTGACACGCTGACCGCTGACACCGTGGAACGGCGAGGCCACGGGTGCAGCGCCTACGCCGCCCCCTTTCCCGTCTCGGTTTCGCGCGCCCGCCCCCGCTGCATGCGCCGGTAGAGCGCGCCCTTGCCCAGATCTATGCGGTGCCGGCAGACGGAGCGGAGTTCGTTCATGTGGCTGCCGAAGCCGACGTGGACCACGTGCTTGCCGCGCATGTCCTGCACGAACTCCACGGCCGGGATGAAATCGCTGTCCTCGGTGACGAGGATGGCGATGTCGTAGGATTCGAAGGTGGCGTCGCCGATGAGGTCGGTGGCGATGCGGGTGTCCAAGGTCTTCTCGGGCGCGATCGGGATGCCGCCGGAGGTGTACTGCGCGCTGCCGAGCTGCTCCTCCTTCGGCGTGCGGCGGACCACCGGTACCACCGTGCAGCCGACCACGTTGCGGATCTCGTGCGTCAGGTCCCACTTGTGCGCGGCGTTCTCCTCGCGCCAGCGCTCCACCGTCTCGCGCCTGAGGCGGATCGGCAGCGGCAGCCGCGAGGGGGTGGCCTGCTCGTGGTCGAGCATGGTCTCAAGCAGCTTGAAGTAGGCGTCGTCGAACAGCGTGCCGTACACGTGCATGCCGCGATAGACCATGGCCGCCGGCGCGCGCCGCATCTTTTTGAGCCACGCCTCCACCTCCTCCATGAGCACGGCCGGCAGCACGTGCCAGTCCACGTCGTGCTCCTGCGTGCGCTCGCCGCGGTGGACGACATCGTTCCAGCTGGTGATGAAGTTGGAGTGGTCGATGTAGATCTTCACCTGCGTGTGATGGCCGGCGCGCAGCTTGCGGATCTGCTGCTTCAGCTCGTCCGAGGCGGCGTTGACGCGGCGGGCGAAGGCATCGAGCTCGGAGATCTCGCGCGCCTTGCGGGTCGCGGCGGCCGACATCAGGTAGATGGCGTCGATCTCATTGCGCGGCCCGGCGCGCAGGCGCACGGCGACGACGACGAGCGCCAGCAGGAGGCCGGCAACCGCCAGGGCCCAGGCCAGCGGTGCCGCCGCGAAGGCGCCCGCCAGGCCATGCGATACCGTGTCGAGAAGCGCGCTCAGCGCTTCCATCGCGACGCCTCCCAGATAGGACCACAAGCACCCGAGAGAACGCCACGTCCATGCACACGCAGATGCACTCGAGGGCCATTGAGCGCAGGTGCTGCTCGATGGCGGCATCGAAGCTAGGCGGGGTATCCACAGGGTTCAAGACAACCCAGGCGCGCAGGGCTGCTGTTTCGGTTGCGGCATGGCCGATCTGCCACGGGGGTGTCGAGACGGACACGCACGCCTGGAACCGATGCGGCTGTGCAATTGCCTCGCGAGCGAGGATCGCCTAGCTTGCAGCGTCGATCCGATGCCGGATCGGTCCATGCGTAGGGGGAAGCCGCGTGAGGTCTGCTCTTGCTGCAGCTGCGGTGCTGGCTGGCTTGGCCAGCGGCATGGGCGCACATCATGCCGCCTGGGCGCAGGCGCCGTCCAGCTTCGAGGTGCGCGCCGGTGTGCTGGCGCACGACGTGCCGGACCTGTGGGCCGGCTTCAACCTCGAGGATGGCGTCGACATCAACGCCGAGCTGCTGTTTGGCCGCGGCTTGCGCCTGTTCGGCGGCCGGTTGCGGCCGGCGCTCGGCGCCTCCGTCAACAGCGCGGGCTATACCAGCCGCGCCTATCTCGACGCCCGCTGGGAGATCGAGTGGCAGAGCGGCATCTTCCTCGGCCTCGGCCTCGGTGCGGCGATCCATGACGGCGAGATCGACGCCAGTGAGCCGGACATGAAGGCGCTGGGCTCGCGCGTCCTGTTCCACATCCCGCTGGAGCTGGGCTTCAGGCTGGATGCCCACAACAGCGTGTCGGTCTACTTCGAGCATACGTCGAACGCCAACCTCGCCGACCAGAACGAGGGCCTCGACGCCGTCGGCGTGCGCTATGGGTATCGGTTCTAGGGTTGAGCGGGGTCACACCCTGTGAGGCTCTGACCCCGCGCCCCCCACCCCGCGCGGTTCCCGCTTTGCCCCAACTCCGTTGCTCGGCTATAAGCGCCGCCAACAACTGGCGGGGCAGAGCCCTCGCTTCGCGACGGGGTCAGACCCCGGCGTGGCGTTTGTATGAAACTACAAAGTTGTGGCGAGGGGTCTGACCCCTTCATATGGGCGGTGCGGGGCTGACCCGAGCCCTAATCATCCAGCAATGGAGGCGAGGGGTCTGGCCCCGTTGCCAATGGCGAAACAGAGCAACAAGAAAAGCGGCCCCGCGGCCCGGCTGCCCAAGGGCTTTCTCGACACGCCGGCGGCGGATATCCGCACGACGCAGCGGATGCTGGGCATCATCCGCGAGGTGTACGAACGCTACGGCTTCGAGGCGCTGGAAACGCCGGCCATCGAGTATACCGATGCGCTCGGCAAATTCCTGCCCGACCAGGACCGGCCCAACGAGGGCGTGTTCTCGTTCCAGGACGAGGACGAGCAATGGCTTTCCCTGCGCTATGACCTGACGGCGCCCTTGGCGCGCTTCGTTGCCGAGAATTTCGAGCGCCTGCCGAAGCCGTTCCGGCGCTACGCGGTGGGCCCGGTATGGCGCAACGAGAAGCCGGGGCCGGGCCGCTTCCGCCAGTTCACCCAGTTCGACGCAGATACGGTGGGGACGGACAACATCGCCGCCGACGCCGAGATCTGCATGCTCGCCGCCGATACGCTGGAGGCGCTGGGGGTGAAGCGGGGCGACTATGTCGTCAAGGTGAGCAACCGCAAGTTACTCGACGGCGTGATGGAGGTGGCGGGGTTAGGCGGCGAGGAGAACGCGGCGCGGCGCCTGATCGTGCTGCGCGCCATCGACAAGGCCGACAAGTTCCCGATCGAGGAGGTCAGGAAGCTCTTGGGCACGGGCCGCAAGGACGAGAGCGGCGATTTCACCAAGGGCGCCAACCTGAATGCCGAGCAGATCCAGCAGATCGTGGCGCTGCTCGGGGCCAAGCAGGCATCCAACGCGGCGCGGCTGGAAGAGCTTGCCAATCTGTACGGAGCAAATGTGCTGGCGGCGGAGGGCATCAAGGAGCTTGGCGAGATCGAACAGCTGACCAGAGCAGGCGGCTACGGCGAGCGCATTGCCATCGATACGTCCTGCGTCCGCGGCCTCGAATACTACACCGGCCCCGTGTTCGAGGCGGAGCTGACGTTCCAGGTGAAGAACGACGACGGCCAGGTCGTGCGCTTCGGCTCGGTCGGCGGCGGTGGGCGGTATGACGGGCTGGTGGAGCGGTTCCTGGGCCAGAAGGTTCCGGCCACCGGGTTCTCCATCGGCGTGTCGCGGCTCGCCGCGGCGCTCGCCGTGCTCGACAAGGACAGGCCCGCCGTCGCCCACGGGCCGGTGGTGGTGCTGGTGATGGAGAAGGACCGCATCGCCGACTACCAGCGCATGGTGCAGGCGCTGCGGGCGGCAAGCATCCGCGCCGAGATGTATCTGGGCACCGCCGGCATGAAGGCGCAGATGAAGTATGCGGACAAGCGCAGCGCACCGTGCGTCGTCATTCAGGGCGGGGACGAGCGGGCCAAAGGAGAAGTGCAGATCAAGGACCTGATCGAGGGTGCCAAGGCGTCCGCCACCATCAAGGACGCCAAGGAATGGCGCGAGGGCCGCCCGGCGCAGTTCTCCGTGAAGGAGGATGAGCTGGTGGCAGCCGTGCGCGATGTGCTGGCGCGGCACGGAGGGTGAGCGATGTCGACCTCTCAGCGCGTTCCTCCCTCTCCCCGCGCAACGCCAACCTTGTCTCGCGCGCCATCGGCGCGGGGAGAAGGATGGGGTGAGGGGCAGTCATATATGCCGACGTCGGCATGTGTTCCTGCCCCTCACCCCGACCCTCTCCCCGCAAGCGGGGAGAGGCGGTAAAATGTCCACCACCGCCACCACCGCCGATGTCGAGGCCCTGGACGCGCTGGCGCAGCGGCTGATGGCGGCGTTCACGCGCGCGGGGTATGAGCGCATCGCCCCGGCTGTCATTCAGCCGGCCGAGCTGTTCCTCGACGTTGTTGGTGAGAGCCTGCGCGCGCGCACCTATGTGTTCGTCGATCCGGACGGTGCCGAGCTGTGCCTGCGCCCGGACCTCACCGTGCCGACCTGCCGGCTGCACCTGGAGCGGCATGTCAGGGCAGCGACGCCGGCGCGCTATTGCTACGCCGGCTCGACCTTCCGCTACCAGCCAGCAGGCGCGGATCGCACGCACCCGCGCGAGTTCCGGCAGGCCGGCATCGAATCGTTCGCCGCCTCCGATCGCGATCGTGATGACGCCGCGGTGCTGGTTCTGATCCTGGCCGCGCTGCACGAGTCAGGGCTGCGCAATGTGCGGCTGCAACTTGGTGATCTTGGGCTGCTGGCTGCGCTGATCAACGCGCTGCCGATGCCCAAACGCTGGCGCTCGCGCCTCAGCCATGTGCTGGCGCGGCCCGAGGCGTTCCGCGCCGAGCTCAACCGCCTGGCGGACGGGCCGGGTCAGCAGACCGGACCCGCCGGCGGGATCCTGGGCCGGCTCGATCCGGACGATCCGGCCGGTGCCGAGGCGCTGGTGGCGGAGCACCTGGACAAGGCCGGCATCGAGCTGATCGGCACGCGGACTGCCGCCGAGATCGCCCAGCGCTTGCTGGCCGAGGCGGCGGATCGGCGCGAGCGGCCGCTGCCCAGGGAGACGGCGATGCTGATCGAGAGCTACATTGCCGTAAAGGCGCCGGCGCGGGCAGCTGTCGATCGCGTCGCCGAGCTGGCGCGCCGCCATGGCATCGACCTTTCGGCCGGGCTCGACGCGTTCGCCCGGCGGCTGGACCTGATCGAGGCGGCCGGGGTGAGCACGGCCGAGGCGCAGTTCTCCGCCGACTTCGGCCGCAATCTCGACTACTACACCGGCTTCGTGTTCGAAGTGGTCTCGCCGGTGCTCGGGCAGCGGAGCCCGATCGCCGGCGGCGGCCGCTACGACAACCTGCTCGCCGAGGTGGGCGCGCCGATGAGCGTGCCGGCGGTCGGCGCCTCGATCCACACCGAGCGGCTGCTGGCGGCCTTGCAGGATGCCGGGCGGGAGACGGGAGCATGAGCGGGGCCAACGGCAACGGCAAGCTGATCCTGGCGCTGCCGTCCAAGGGCCGGCTGATGGATCAGTGCAGTGCTGCCCTGGCGCAAGCCGGGCTGATCGTTGTGCGAACCGGCGCCGCGCGCGGCTACAAGGCCGAGATCGAGGGCTTTCCGGGCGTCGAGGTGAATTTGGTCTCGTCCGCGGAGATTGCGCAGTTCCTGCGTACCGGCGCTGTGCACCTCGGCGTGACCGGTGAGGACCTGATCCGCGAGAGCACGGCGGATGCCGACGAGCGCGTGCGTTTCCTGGCGCCGCTGGGCTTCGGCCATGCCGACGTGGTCGTGGCGGTGCCCGACTGCTGGCTCGACGTGCGGCGCATGGCCGATCTGGAGCAGATGTCGGTGATGTTCCGCCGGCTGCACGGCAGGCGGGTACGCGTCGCCACGAAATACATGAGCCTGACGCGCCGCTACTTCTCGCGTATGGGTTTCACCGGCTATCGCGTCGTGGAGAGCCTGGGGGCCACCGAGGGTGCGCCGGCGGCGGGCCTGGCCGAGCTGATCGTCGACATCACCACCACCGGCGCCACGCTCAAGGCCAACGGCCTCAGGATTCTGGACGATGGCCTGATCCTCAAGTCACAGGCCAACCTGATGGCCTCCACCGCGGCGGCATGGACGCCCGAGCTGGCTGCCCTCGAGGCGGAGCTCACGGCGCGGCTGCTGCTGTCCCGAAGGGCGGATTAGCGAAGAGCATCCACCGCATTCTTGGCATGGAATGTTGGAATGGCGGAATAGGGGCTTCGCCCTAATCCGCCGTCCACCTGTCGCAGCCTACGTGCTCGGGCCGCCGTCGAAGTTGACCTTGTCGACCAGCTCGGAGGCGCGCTTACGGTACTTGCCGATGTTCTCCAGCGGCAGCGAGTCGGCCTTCAGCGTGCCCCAGCTGGCAACGATCGGCGACAGCGCTACGCCGGCCCGCACCGGGTACTCGTTATTGGCTGCCGCATACATCTTCTGCGCGTCCTCGGAGACCAGGAACTCGATCAGCTTCAGCGCGGCGGCCTTGTTAGGCGCGTTCTTGGTCATGGCCACGCCGGAGACGTTGACGTGCGTGCCGCGGTCGTTGGCGTTGGGGAACAGCGGGCGGATGGCGGCAGCCCACTGCTTCTGCTCGGGGTTTTTCTCGTTCATCGCCATCAGCCCCATGTAATACGTGTTGCCGAGCGCGATGTCGCAGTTGCCCGAGGCGATGTCGCGGGCCTGCTCGCGATCGCCCCCGGCCGGCTTGTGCGCCAGGTTCTCCTTCACGCCCTTCAGCCACTGCTCAGCAAACGCTTCACCTTTGTGAGCTATGATCGTGGCGATGAGCGATGTGTTGTAGACGTGCTGACCGGAGCGGATGCAGATCTTGCCCTTCCACTTGGGATCGGACAGCTCCTCGTAGGTGATGCTGTCCTGCTTCACGCGCTCCTTGGAGGCGTAGACGACACGCCCGCGCATGGTCAGCGCGAACCAGTGGTTGTCGGGATCGCGCAGGTGCGCCGGGATCACGTTGGTCAGCACGTCCGACACGACCGGCTGGGTGAGGCCTGCGTTCTTGGCATCGGAGAGCAGGCCGGCGTCAACCGTCAGCAGCAGGTCGGCCGGGCTGTTGCGCCCCTCGGCTGCGAGTCGCTCGTTGAGGCCGGCAGAGGCGTAGACGATGTTGGTCTTGATGCCGGTCTTCTTGGTGAACGCCTTCAGCAGCGGGTCGATCAGCTGCGGCTGGCGGTAGGAGTAGATGTTGACCTCCGCCGCCAGTGCTGCCGTCGCGATGCCGGCGTAAGCGGCAACGGCGAGCGCCATGCGGGCAAGAGCGCGCCTGCTCGGGCGCGCCTGGTGTGTGACCTGCATCGTGTCTTCCTTCCGCGGGATACCGTCTCAGCGCGGAGGAATGGGGCTCCGCTTCGCGGGCCATCTAGTGCGAATGTGGATTGCTATTGTCAAGAATATATGGCCACTTCAGCGCGCATTTTCTGGCGATAAGTCCAGTCTCTTTTGAACAATTCCATGAAATAGGACTTGAGAGAACGGCAGCGCTACCGGACCCGCTGCCGTCCCGGATAACGATACGCCGTGGAAAATACGCAGGAGGGCCCGAGCCTCGCGGCAGATGATTCCTACTCCAGCAGCCCCCGCAAATCGCGGACTGTGCGATCGGGAGGCAGGTCGGGATACTCGTCGGGCGCGTTCATCCGGTTGATCCAGACACAGCGGAAGCCGAATGCCTTGGCACCGGCAATATCCCAGCGGTTGGAGGACTGAAACGACACCTCCGTCGGCGAAGTCTCGCCGAACCGGCTGGTGACCAGCTGGTACACCTTGGGGCTCGGTTTGAAGATGCCGGCCGAGACCACGGAGATCACGGCGTCGAATATGCCGTCAAGCTTGGCTGCGCGCACCGCATCGGTGAGCATGTCGGCGTCGCCGTTCGACAGGATCGCGAGCTTGTCTCCGCGCGCCTTGAGGGCGTTCAGGACATCGGCCACCTCGGGATATACGGCCATGGTGCGGTAGGATGCGAGCAGCCGGGCGCGCGCGTCGCCGGAGATGCCCCCACCGACCTGGGCGATGGCATAGTCGAGGCTGCGCTGGGCCAGCATCCAGAACATCCCCTGGCGTCCGGCGAGACTGTATACCCAGGTGTATTCCAGGTGCTTGGTGCGCCAGATGTGCGACAGCTCCTTCCACTTCGGCCCGATCGAGTCTTTCTGGCGCTCGGCGGCGGCGTGGACGTCGAACAGCGTGCCGTAGGCGTCGAAAACGTAAAGCGGCATAAAGGCTATCTCCCCTTACCCCGGATCAGATGGATGATGCCGGAAAAATCGATTGCGCCCTCGCCCCAGGCGTTATGCAGCGCGTAGATCTGCGCCGCAGCGGCCCCCAGCGGCGTGGTGGCGCCAGCGGCCGCCGCTGCCTCCTGCGCCAGCTTCAAATCCTTCAGCATCAGCGCCGAGGCGAAGCCGGCCTTGTAGTCGTTGTTGGACGGCGCGGTGGGTACGGGCCCGGGCACCGGGCAATAGCTGGTGATCGACCAGCACTGCCCCGACGAGGTGGAGGCGACCTCATAAAGCGCCTGATGCGAGAGCCCCAGCTTCTCGGCCAGCACGAAGGCCTCGCTGACGCCGATCATGCTGATGCCGAGGATCATGTTGTTGCAGATCTTGGCGGCCTGCCCGGCGCCGGCATCTCCGCAGTGCACGACGCGCTTGCCCATGGCCTCGAGGAGAGGCTTCGCCTTGTCGAAGGCCTCGGCGGTGCCACCGGACATGAAGGTCAGGGTTGCGGCCTCGGCCCCGCCGACCCCGCCCGACACCGGCGCGTCGAGCGAAAGCATTCCCGCGGCCGCGGCAAGAGCATGGGCCGCGCGGGCCGAGGCCACGTCGATGGTGGAGGAATCGATGAAGAGCGTGCCGGGCGCCGCCGCTTCAAGGATGCCGCCGCCCCAGACGGCGAGTGTATCCTTGCCGGCAGGAAGCATGGTGATGACGGCATCGACATCGATGGCGGCGTCCGCGGCGCTGGCTGCCTTGGCAATTCCGCGCGCCTCTGCCTTGGCGATGTTGGCGGGCGACAGGTCGAAGCCCTTCACCGCGTGCCCCTTCTGCACCAGGTTCGCGGCCATTGGCCCGCCCATGTTGCCGAGCCCGATGAAACC
>DASURA010000057.1:0-3712 GCA_036280295.1 Hyphomicrobiaceae bacterium | reverse complement strand
GGCCGGCTCGAGGTGGTGGTGCATCCGCAGTCGATCATCCACGCGCTGGTCGGCTTCCGCGACGGCTCCATGCTGGCGCAGCTGGCTAATCCCGACATGCGCACCCCGATTGCAGCGGGCCTGAGCTGGCCGGCCCGTATCGACACCCCGACCAGGCGTATCGACCTGGTCGAACTTGGCACGCTGAGCTTCGAGCGGCCCGATGTGACGCGGTTTCGCGCCCTCGGCCTGGCACGCCAGGCGATGGAGGCCGGCGGCATGGCACCCGCCGTCCTAAACGCCGCCAACGAGATCGCCGTGGCAGCGTTCCTGGATGGGGTCATCGGCTTCCTCCAGATCGCCGAGCTGGTCGAGGAGGCGCTGGCCTTGGCATCCGCACGCGGGCTGCTGGGCGCTGGCGCGACTCTGGAAGCGGTCCTGTCGGCGGATGCGGCGACGCGTGAGCTGGCGACGCAAATCTTGGCGGGCCTGCCGCCGCAGTAGGCGGTCGCGCCCAGCCGCAGAAGAAAGTAATGGCGCAGTCGGCCAATAGCATAAAGTCCAGGACTGGAGGCGAAAAATGGGATTTATCGAGCATGCGCTCGTCGGACTCTGGGCCGTTCTGTCGAACGTCTGGCCGTTCCTGCTGGTGCTCACACCGGTCATCTTCATCCACGAGCTGGGCCATTTCCTGGTCGCGCGCTGGTGTGGCGTGAAGGTGCAGACGTTCTCCATCGGTTTTGGCAAGGAAATCTTCCACTTCTACGACCGCTACGGCACGCGTTGGCGTTTTGCGTGGGTGCCGCTGGGTGGCTACGTGAAGTTCATGGATGACGACAACGCCTCCAGCTTCCCGTCTCGGGAGGCCCTGGACCGGATGACCCCCGCCGAGCGCGAGGGGGCGTTCCAGACCAAACCGCTGGCTGCCCGCGCCGCCATCGTTGCGGCAGGGCCGATTGCCAACTTCCTCCTGTCGATCGGTATTTTCACCCTGTTGCTCACGTTCCTGGGCGAGATGGTGACACCGCCCCGCGTTGGCGAGGTTGAGGCTGGCAGCCGCGCGGCCGCTGCGGGACTCAAGGTCGACGACACGGTGGTTCGCATCAATGGCGAGGATATCGCGTCGTTTGGCGAAATCGATCGGATGGTCGCCCTCTACGGGAATCGCCCGCTGACCGTCGTCGTCGACCGCGCGGGCAAGCCGGTTGAGCTGACGGTGGCGCCGGCGGCTTCAGGTGCGGCGTCCGATTCGGCCGGCAAAAAGACCGAGCGGCCGACGATCGGCATCCTGCCGCCGCTCATGCCAGCTCGTGTCGGCGGGGTGGTGTCGGGCAGCCCGGCAGCGCACGCCGGCTTCGAGGCGGGCGACCTGATCGTCAGCATTGACGGCACGCCGATCAAGTCATTCAAGGACATGCAGGCCATCGTCAAGGCCAGCGCGGGACGCGAGCTCGCGTTCGAGGTCGAGCGTGGTGGCCGGACGGCGCGCCTCGTCGCGACCCCGGAAGAGCGCGAGGCCACCGACGCCTCGGGGAGCAAGATCAAGCAGGGCATGATCGGCATCAGGGCCGCGCCGCCCGAGGGGCAGCTCCGGCGCTACGGTCCAATCGAGGCCTTCGGCCAAGCCGTTGGCAAGACATATGCCATTGTCAACGACAGCGTGACGGCGCTCTATTTGATCGCAACACGCAGCATGTCTGCCGACCAGCTGCGCGGACCGCTGGGGATCGCCGAGATGTCGGCCCAGGTGGCGAGCTGGGGCGTGGTCCCGCTGATCAGCTTCCTGGCCATGATCTCCGTGGCGATCGGCTTCTTCAATCTGCTGCCTGTTCCGGTGCTCGATGGCGGTCATCTCATGTTCTATGCCATCGAGGCGGTGCGCCGGCAGCCGCTGAGTGAGCGCACGCAGGAGATCAGCTTTCGCATAGGGCTGGCGCTGGTGCTGCTGCTGTTCATCTTCGTGACCATCAAGGACACGACGCGACCAGGCGGTTGGTTCAATTCATTGTTTGGCTGATACGGCAGGCGGCGTGTCCGCAATGGCTGCGCCGCCTCTGTATCTCTCGCTCTAATATTTTGATTTGATTTGGCCATTTTACTGCTGACAATCGACGTTCTGCGCGCCCAGGACATCTGTGGATGCGGACGCGTTTTCCCCAACGGAGGGGGCTGCAGGCATCGAATCGGCTAACATTGTGGCCACGCAGATTTTGCTGGCGGGTGGCGTAATCTTGCCACTTTTCAACGTGCTCGCCGAACGGCTAAACAAGAAGGGCCGCATGTAAAGCTTCGGCCTTCAGGCTCGGAGAGCAGGGGGAACTGCGCTGGCTTAGCTGCCGCTGGGACTTATGATTGCGGAAGCGCTCGTCCGACGCCGACGGATAGAGTGCGAGAGAGGGGGATCGGCGAGGCGAAAGGCAGACGGGAAGTATGCCCAAGCATCGTACGTGCAAGTCGGGGGGCTGGCGCTTTATCCTCGGGGTCGTTGCCGCATTGTCGGCCGTGACCTTCCTGGAGCCAGTGCTTTTCTCCGCGCAGCCTGCGTTCGCGCAGAGCGGGGCTATCAGATCTATCCGAGTTGAAGGCAATGGCCGGGTGGAGCCGGAGACGGTTCGCACCTACCTGCGCTTCAACGTGGGCGACGCCTATGATCCTGGTAAAGTCGATCAGTCGATCAAGGCGCTGTTCTCCACCGGGCTGTTCTCCGACGTGAGCATCGACCGCGAAGGAGCGGGCGTTGTCGTGCGGGTGGTAGAGAACCCGGTCGTCTACCAGGTTGCCTTCGAGGGCAACCGCGAGGTCGACAAGGCGACGCTGAGCGCTGAGGTGCAGCTGAAGCCGCGTGCGGTGTTCACCCGTGCGAAGGTGCAGGCTGACGTGCAGCGCATCCTGGACATCTATCGCCGCCAGGGCCGCTACGCCGCGTCGATCAACCCGCAAGTCATCGAGCTCGACAACAACCGCGTCAACGTGGTGTTCGAGATCAATGAAGGCGGCGCCACCAAGGTGCAGGCCATCAACTTCATCGGCAACAGGGCCTTCTCCGATTCGCAGCTGCGCGACATCATCACGACCAGCCAGTCGGGCCTGTTCGATTTCCTCAAGGGGACGAACATCTACGACCCGGATCGGCTGGCTCTCGATAAGGAGCTGCTGCGCCAGTATTATCTCAAGAATGGCTACGCCGATGCCCGCATCGTCTCTGCCGGTGCCGAGCTGGCGCGTGACGGCAGCGGCTTCTACATCACCTTCGTGGTGGATGAGGGCGAGCTCTTCACCTTCGGCTCGATCGATATTGAGTCGTCGCTGAATGGCGTCGATCCCAAAGGGCTGCGTGGCGAGCTGCAGACGGTCGCCGGCGCCACCTACGACCAGTCGGCCATGGACCGCACGGTCGAGCGCCTGACGCTGGCTATCTCGGAGAAGGGCTTCGCCTTTGCCCGGGTGCGGCCGCGCGCTGCCCGCGAGCCCGGCTCGCACGTGATCAATGTCACGTACGTGGTGGATCAGGGTCCGCGCATCTACATCGAGCGCATCAATGTCATCGGCAACCTGCGGACGCATGACTATGTCATCCGCCGCGAGTTCCGCTTGGCGGAGGGCGATGCCTACAACCCGCTGATGGTCGACAAGGCCAAGCGGCGCCTGCAGGGGCTGGGCTTCTTCAAGGCCGTCGACATCAAGCGGCGCCCTGGCTCGGCCTCGGATCGCGTGGTTCTCGATGTCGAGGTGA
>DASURA010000056.1:0-4128 GCA_036280295.1 Hyphomicrobiaceae bacterium | reverse complement strand
AGTTCGACCGCAACAACAATCGCGTCACCATTGACGTGGTGAAGGAAACGCTGCAGAGCGCACCGGCCTTCGAGACTGGCAGCGGCGGCATCAAGGTCAAGTAGCCCCCACCCCGACCGTCAGAGCCACCGCAGCAATGCGGTGGCAAGGCCGGAGGGCGGTCGGCAATCCCGCAAGAAGGACGGGGCATTCTCAAGCGAGAAGCCGGCGACAGCGCAAGGCGTGGGCGGCCCATCCCGGGCCGCCACGATGGGGTAGGAACTGTAGCGTTGTGGAACGGCGCATGCTGGCCATGCTGGCCAAAGCTGGCCTCATCTTCCTGACGGGCCATCTCCTGTTCGTCGCGCTCGCTCTCTTTCTAGCGAGCTGAACGTAGGGCTGACTACGCTGCGGTCGTCCGCCCTACGAGTTGCTAGTGCGATGATCGAGAAGTCCGCACCATCGGTTTGGCTAGGTGGTGGAGCGGACTTCTCGATCTGAATCGCACTGGAAAAACGATATGTTGTCCAGTGTCCCTCAGATCGCGAAATTCGTTCCAACCTTGCGGCACGCTGAGACGAGTTTCGCGACCAGGACACTAGCGCGTGAGGCGGGCGCCGGACTCGGCCGTGTTGACCGACTCCAGGCAATTGCGGGCCGGCGTGCGGCCGAGCAGCTCGGTGAGCCCGGCACCGTTCTCGGGATCGGACAGGAACGCGAGCGACCGGCGATCGTCCTGGCCGAATGCCGGGATGGTGCAGGCGACGGCAAGCGCAGCCTCGGCCTGGTTCCAAAGCGTGACGACCGTCTGCCTCACCTCAGGACGCTGCAGATTTGCCCACGTCGCGGGGACCGACTGGCGCGCCATGTCGGTGTAGCTCATGACAAACGTCATGAGCGCGGCAAGGCCGTCGCGGTGACCGACCTGGCCATGCTCGGGGCGGATCAGCGAGGTGAGCTTTGTCGACGTCGCGACGTCATGGCTGTAGGCGTTTAGCTCGTCGAGCAGGAACCGGAAGTCGGTGGACGAGCTGGCCTCGCCCGGCTTCAGATAGGTCCGCACATACATGTCGCCGGCATTGAACCTGCCGGCGATCTTGCGCGGCGCAAAAAAGCGCAGGCTCTCCGACGGCCGCTGCGCCGTGCTGCCGTCAACCAGCGGATACGCGTCCTTCTCGCTGGTCAGCAGGTGGACAGACTCGTGCACGGCCGTGGAGAGGCCGAGGACGACATCGTCGCAGGTCAGGAAGCGCAGGAAGTGGCGCTTGTCGCTGATGGCGTCGTAAACCGCGTGCCCCTGCGGTGCAAGGCGCTCCAGATCGCGGAGAGCCTGTGGCTGGCATTGAGTTGGCGCCGCCAAGGAGGCCTGAGACCAGACGAGAGACCACACAACGGCGGCCACGGCCGCAGAGGCGGCCCGCAAGACTGTGCGCATTGGGAATCCCCACGTGTTGTTGTTGTTCTATGCCCGCACGGGTCGCACCTGACGACCAATCCTGGTCTTAAAAAGGCGCAGGTGCGGCCGGAAGGGGGCAAAGCCGCGCGGCAGGTGCGGCATTTTCTCAAAGTGCACCAGCATCTTCCGCAGCTTTGCTGAGGGGATCATCTGATTGCTTCAGGCAAGCCTCTGTTCAGTAATCCGGGTCCCGGTGAAAGCAGCGTTCGGCGTAGCAGCTTGGAGAAACGGACGATGAGGACTTACCTGAAAGGACTGTGCGGCGCAGTGGTGCTGGCGGCGGCGGCCTCGCTCGCGGCGCCGGCTCCGTCGGCCTTCGCCCAGGGGCAGTGCGTCAGATGCGGTAATGCGCCCGTCACGAAGAGCAGGACGGTCTACAGATATCGGACTGTCAATCGCGTGCAGAACGTCACCCGTTTCCGTGACGTAAATCGCACCCGCTATCAGCGCCACGTGACGCGCGTCGTTCACGTGACGCGGGTGCAGCCGATCCGGCGCGTCCATATGGTGACGCGCGTGCACAACCGCACCGTCATCCTGCGCCAGACGCAGAACGTGGCGCGCGCCGCCAGGCTGCCGACGCGCACCATCACGACGGGCCGGACCATCCACATCAATCATCCGGCCAGGTTTGGCGGGGTCTGCTGCCGCTAGCCGGGCCTGAGCGACTGCGGTGCGTTTTTCGTCAGGACGGCGCATCGGCGCTTTGGGCGCCCAGGCGCCCGCGAGGTGCCGGCTTCCCGCACGGAGGCCGGCATTCGCGTGCTCCAGCGCATCGCATAGCTGGGGCTTGGGCGGACAGTCCCTGTAACTCGCCCCCTAAAATCCGGGAAAGTGCCGGTTGTGGTCACGCGGGCTCTGCTGAAGACTTTTCACGCCGATCTCCCAATTCAAGGGCGGATGGTGTCGCCCAAGCAATGCTCCGTCGGGCCGGCTCCGCCTGCCGGCTTACATGCCGGATACGCGCCGACCCCGGGCGGTAGAGAGGATGGATGACATGGCCGAAGTCGCGATCAAGTCGCCGCTGCAGTACCTCGACAAGGCTTCCGCAGCGTTGCGGGAGATGGGCCTGATGCCGGACAAGAGCACGCCCGCTCCCATCAATGCCCTGCTGGAAAAGATCTCCGACCTCGACAAGGACAAGATCGCACTCATTGCCCGGACCCTCGGGCAGGCCGAGCTGTTCAACGAGGTGGTGCGCGAGCAGACCGCGCAGATGGAGATCGGCGAGCGCTACAACGACATCACCAAGGGTTTCGATTCGATCCGCGACGATGCCAAACGCCTGGTCGATCAGGTCTCGGACGGCAAGATCGACATCTTCGAGCGCGGCACCAACATGTGGATGAAGATCGCGCGCGGCGACATCGCCGATCGCTTCGAGAAGATCCGCAAGACCTACCTCAACGTCACCCAGGAAACCAGGAACCAGATCGAGCGCGAGTCAAAGATCCTCGACGCCTACCGCGATTATCGAGGCGCGCTGAAGCATGCCGAGGTGATGTCGCTGGAGATCCTGAAGCAGGCAGAGGCGAAGCTCGATGCAGTGCGCAAGGACTTGGTGGCAGCAACCGATAAGGTGGCCAAGTTCGCGGGCAAAGAGCCTGCCGAGCGCGCCAAGCTGGAGCTGGCGCGCGACGAGCAGCTGCGCCGCACCCAGGAGGAGGAGAAGCGCTACCAGGTGGCGAAGGACCTCTCCGATAATATGACGATCTCCTACAACACCACCGAGGTGGTGATGGCGCGGCTGATGCAGACCACCTCGGCCAAGGAGCGCGTCTACGGCCAGGCCGTCACGTTCTTCTCCACCAACGACAGCGTGCTGACCGCGCTCAAGGCCTCGTTCACCGGCATGTTCGGCCTGCATGAATCGACCAAGACGCTGGACGCCATGAAGGAGGGCATGTCGAAGAGCCTGGAGACGCTGGGCGAGATCGGAGACAAGGTGCAGGAGGCGGCGGTCCGCTCGGGCTACGGCCCCACCATCAGGGCGGACGCGGTGAAGAAGCTCGTCAACTCCGTCGTCACCTTCCAGGAGCGCTCGCGCGAGATCATCGACGAGATGCGCAAGCTGTCGACCCAGAACTCTGCCGAGATCCGCGAGGCTGTCGAGGACGGCAAGAAGCGCATGGCGCGGCTCGCGTCCGAGGCCAGGGAGCTGCCGGCGGCGGCGTAGAGAGAGACCATGGCTGTAACCGCGACTCCGCGTGGTAGCACGACGCCGTTGCTGAATGAGGCGGCGGCAGGAGCACAGGAGCCGCCGCGCACGCTCGACGAGCTGATGATCGCCATGGACGTGGTGGACACCCTGCGCCACCGCGAGGATTTGGTCGAGCGCGAGCTCGATGAGGAGGGGCGCGAGGCCAAGCTGCTCGACCGCCTGCGCAAGATCTACCACGAGCAGGGGATCGACGTTCCCGACAAGGTGCTGCTCGACGGCGTCAAGGCGCTGAAGGAGAGCCGGTTCGTCTACGCCCCGCGGCCGCCCAGCTGGAAGCGGACCGTGTTGACTGCCTGGGTGCGGCGCCAGGTCTACGGGCGCAGGGCCGCCATAACGGCGGCGCTGCTGGGCGCCGGCATAGGCGGCTATTACCTCCTGCAGGTGCGCCCGGCGCGGGTGGCCCAGGAGCAGTCGCGCATCGAGCTCACCCAGACGCTGCCCAAGGCCCTGAAGGCGTCGCATGCGAGCGTGC
>DASURA010000055.1:0-17308 GCA_036280295.1 Hyphomicrobiaceae bacterium | reverse complement strand
GCGACCGGGGCCGTGCCAAACCTCGCCGGGCGGCGTCGCACCGTGGCAGATGCGGCGCGCGTTCTTCGCCGTTCTCCCGTGCGGCCTGGCAGGATTGACAGGGCGGCGATTTCCAACTCGGAATGGACAGGGCGCAGTCGCTTGCGCGCACCCCATCCCCGGCACCGACGCCGACCTCCGTCATCTGTCCAGACCGAAGATGAGCACCCAAGGGAGCAGCAAACACCATGGCAGAAGCCTACATCGTGGACGCCGTACGCACTGCGGGTGGGCGTCGCGGCGGCAAGCTGGCGGGATGGCATCCGGCCGACATGGGGGCGGAGGTGCTGAACGCGCTGGTCGCCCGCACCGGCATTGATCCGGACGCGGTGGAGGACGTGATCATCGGCTGCGTCAGCCAGGCCGGCGAGCAGACCTACGCGCTGGCCCGCAATGTGGTGATGGCATCCAAGCTGCCCCAATCGGTCCCCGGCGTGACGATCGACCGGCAATGCGGCTCCTCCCAGCAGGCCCTGCATTTCGCCGCACAGGCGGTGATGTCGGGCACCCAGGACCTGGTGATCGCCGGCGGCGTCGAGAGCATGACGCGCGTGCCGATGGGGTCCACCTACACTCTGCACCGCAAGGAGGGTTTGGGCACGGGCCCCTTCAGCCGGCGCATCCAGGAGCGTTTCGGCGTCAAGGATTTCAGCCAGTTCATTGGTGCCCAGATGATGGCCGACAAGTACGGCTTCACGCGCGACGCGCTCGACCGCTACGCGCTTGAGAGCCATCAGCGCGCGGCCAAGGCGACCGCGACAGGTGCCTTTAAGGCCGAGATCGTGCCCCTCGCCATCGCCGAGGGGTTGCACGAGCGCGATGAAGGCATCCGCGCCGATGCCACGCTCGAATCGATCGGCTCGGTCAAGCTCCTACAGGAGGGCGGCGTCATCTCCGCCGCCAACGCCAGCCAGATCTGCGATGGCGCCTCCGGCGTGCTTGTGGTGAACGAGCGCGCGCTCAAGGCGCACAACCTCAAGCCGCTCGCGCGCATCCACCACATGACGGTCACGGCCGGCGATCCCGTCATCATGCTGGAGGAGCCGATCCCCGCGACCCGGCGAGCGCTGGCAAAGGCGGGCATGAAGCTTGCCGACATTGATCTGTTCGAGGTCAACGAGGCGTTCGCCTCGGTGCCGCTGGCTTGGCTGCAGCAACTGGAGGCAGACCCAGCGAAGCTCAATGTCAACGGCGGTGCCATCGCCCTGGGCCACCCGCTCGGCGCCTCCGGCACCAAGCTGATGGCCACCCTGGTGCACGCGCTGAAGGCGCGCGGCTTGCGCTACGGCCTGCAGACCATGTGCGAAGGCGGCGGCATGGCCAATGTGACGATCGTCGAGGCCCTTTAGGGCGATTGACCGAGAAGCCCGCTTCAGTGCTGCGCATGACTGGTGGTGACGCGGTGGTCTTCTCGGTCTTGATCTCGGTCACGCGTCTTGTCGGGGCCGGCTGCCGCTGGCGCACGGGAACGCTTCTCCTTCAGCTTTGCTGCGTCGGGCCCACGCAATACGCATCAGGCCTGCGCGGCAATTTCGTCTCGACCTGCGCCGGCCGGTCCTCTAGTGTTCGCCTCAAGGGTGGCGACAAAAAGCCGCCGATTAAGAGGAACGTTCCATGGCTAGCCGTCTTGGCCTGCTGGCTTGCGCCGCGGGTTTGCTCGCATTCATGAACGCCGCCTTTGCCGCCGATCCGATCAAGATCGGTGTGACCATCGCCCAATCGCCGCCAGGCTCGGTGTCACAAGGCAAGCAGGTAAAGGACGGCGTCGAGGTCGCCACCAAGATCATCAATGACGGCGGCGGTGTTCTCGGCCGCAAGATCGAGCTGGTCTATGAGGACACGCAAGGGATTCCCGAGAAGGCGCGTGCCGCAGTCGAGAAGCTGATCACCCGCGATCAGGTCGTCGCCATCGTCGGCGAGCACCAGAGCTCGGCGGCGCTCGCCGGCATCGAGGTCGCGCACCGCTACCACGTTCCCTACATGAATACCAACGGATGGTCCGACGTCATCCGCGAGAAGGGCTACGCCGAGGTCTTCAGTCCCGGCAACTACAACAGCCGCGTTGCCATCGCTGTCGCGGATACCATGAAGGCGCTCGGTGCGAAGAACGTCGTCGCCTTCTGCGAGAATACCGACTATGGCGTCGGCCTTGCCAAGCTGATCGGCGTGCAGATGGGCGAGCGCGCCAAGGGCATCAGCTTCAAGTACGAGACGCTCGATCGCGCCGCCAAGGATTATCTTCCGGCGATCCTGCCGCTCAAGGCCAATCCGCCGGATGTCATCGTCGAAATCATGCTGCCGCCGGGCGCCTACATCCTGCTCAATCAACTGAACGAGCAGGGGGTCGCGCCGACCAAGAAGACGTTGATCTACGACGCCTCGGGAATCGCCGACTACCCGGACTTCTGGCAGAACGTCGGCGACGCCGCGAAGGACATGCTGGTCTTCGGCCTCTACCATCCGAAGATGCCGCTGCCGGAGCTCGGCAAGAAGGTCGCCGACGCCTACGTCGCCAGGACGAAGAGCTCGCCCAACCGCCTGCTGTTCCAGGCGGCCGACAGCGTGTTCCTGGTTGCCGAGGCGATCAAGGCGGCGCAGTCGACCAAGTCCGACGCCATGGTCAAGGCGCTCGAAGGCATCAAGTGGACGGGCACGCGCGGCGAGGTGACGTTCTCGAAGGAGAAGTCGGGCTTCAAGCACCATCAGTGGCTCGATATTCCTTACGTGACCTTCCAGGTCACCGCGGTGAAGCAGCCGGTCGAGGACATGAAGCTCGTGCAGCAGCCCGGTGCGCCACTCGACGTGACGCAGGTCGAGCGGCCGAAGTGATGCTCTGCCAGGGATGACAAGCCGGAGGACGGGGCGCGTGCCGCGTCCCGTCCTCCGCGCCAAGCTCGTGTCGCATGCTCACGCTCGACCTTCTCATCAACGGCCTCATCATCGGCGTGTTCTACGCGCTGATGGCGATTGGCCTGTCCCTCATCTTCGGCATCCTGAAGGTGGTGAATTTCGCGCACGGCGAATTCTACATGGTCGGCGCCTACGCCTATACGCTGTCGGCGCTGATGCTCGGTCTCTCGCCCTGGCTCGCGCTGCCGCTCGCGTTCGTCGTCGGGCTCGCTGTCGGCGTCGTCGTCGAGCGGCTCCTGATGCGGCCGCTCTATAGCAGCTACGCGTCCTGGGGGAGCATGCGGGACGAGTATGCTGTCATCGTCACCTTTGCGCTTTCGATCTTTCTCATCAATGTCGTCGACAAGGTGGTCGGCCCGTTTGCCTACAGGGGGCCGCCGCTGGTGAACATTTCGCGCATCACCATCGGTCCGATCCTCATCAGCGGCCATCGTCTGATCGCTGCTGTCGTGGCGGTCGCGGTGATCGTGGTGGTCGCGCTGGCGATCCGCTACTCATACTGGGGGCGGCAGATCCAGGCCGTGTCGCAGAACCGGCTCGGTGCCTCCCTCGCGGGCATCGATACGGCGAAGGCGAGTGCGATCGTGTTCGCCCTGGCCGGCGGACTGGCGGCCGTGTCCGGCGCGCTGCTCGCCAACATCTTCAATCCGACGCCCGACGTCGGCGTTTTCCCCGCCATCAAGTCCTATGTGATCGTCGTGCTCGGCGGCATGGGCTCGGTGCCGGGCAGCATCCTGGCGAGCCTCGTGCTCGGCGTGCTCGAGAGCTTCGGCGGCGTCTACATCTCCTATCAATACCGCGACACGTTCGGCCTCGTGATCCTGATCCTGTTCCTGCTTTTCCGGCCGCAGGGCCTGTTCGGCGAGAAGGCGCGCGACGTGTGATGGCGGGCGGCATCCATACCGGCGACCGGCTGCGGGCCGAATTTGTGGCGTCGCTTGCCACTCTTCTGTTGGTCGCAGTCCTGCCGGCCTTCGTGACCAACGCCTACTGGCAAGGCGTTGTCATCGTCTCGATGTACTTCGCCCTGCTCGCCGCGGCATGGAACATCCTGGCCGGCTACACCGGACAGTTCTCGCTCGCGCCCGCCTCCTTCGGCATGATCGGCGCCTACACCACCGGGCTCCTGTCCTACTACTACGGCACGGGTGCCGCGATCGGCATCCCGGCCGCAATCATCGTCTCCGGAGGCGTCGGACTGGCGCTCGGGCGCATCGTGCTGCGGCTGCGCGGCCCCTATCTCGCGCTCACGACGCTTTCGTTCGCCGAGATCATGCGGCTCGTGATCAGCAACTCGATCGAGTTCACGCGCGGCGATCTCGGCCTCAACGTGCACGGCATATTCGAGGAGCGGCTTGCCTACTACTACCTGATGCTCGCCGTGCTTTTTGCCGTCCAGGTCGGGCTCTACTATCTTCTGCGCGCGCGAGCCGGCCTCTACCTGCGCGCGATCCGCGACGACGAGATCGCGGCCGCGAGCCGCGGCGTGAAGATCGTCTGGTGGAAAACCTTCGCCTTCACCCTGAGCGCCGCGATCAGCGGCCTTGCCGGTGCGCTCTACGGTCATTTTGCGCAGTTCGTGAGCCCCGAGCTCGGGCTGCTGTCGCAGACCGGCCTCATCGTCAGCATGGTGGTGATCGGCGGGCTCGGCACCCTGGTCGGGCCGGTCGGCGGCGCCCTGCTCGTCTACGTGCTGTCGGAGTTCCTGCGCGACGTCGGCAACTCGCAGCTGGTCGTGTTCGCGTTTCTCGTCATCGTCTTCGCGCGCTTCTTCCGGCAGGGGCTGTGGGGGCTCCTGCTCGCGGCGGCCGGGCTCTGGCGCCCGCGGCCGGTGGCGGCGCCTTCTGCAGGGAAGTGATGCCGATGCCCTGCCTCGCCATCGATAGCGTGAGCAAGTCCTTTGGCGGCGTGAAGGCGCTCGATGCAGCGAGCTTCTCACTCGACGCCGGGGAGCTCGTCGGGCTGATCGGGCCGAACGGGTCCGGCAAGACGACGCTGATCAATATCCTCTCGGGCCACCTCGCCGCCGATGCCGGCTCGGTCGCGCTCGACGACGTGCCGGTCTCGGGGTTGCGCCCTGAGGTGCTGGCGCGGCGTGGCGTTTTGCGCATGTTCCAGCTCACACGCGCGTTTCCGCGCATGAGCGCACTCGACAACCTTCTGGTCGCCGGCTGCGCGCTCGGTCTGTCCCAGCCAGAGGCGCATGCGCGCGCCGTCAGCCTGATCGAGGACTTGCAGCTCACCCGCATCATGCACCTCGATGCGGCGCAGCTCTCCGGCGGGCAGCAGAAGCTCCTCGAATTCGGCTCCTGCTTCATGGTGCCGCCCCGGATCGCGCTTCTCGACGAGCCGTTTGCAGCCGTCCATCCGACACTGAAGGAGATCATGGCCGGGTTCATCCGCCGCCGCCATGCCGATGGCCAGACCTTCCTGCTCGTCAGCCACGACATGCCGGTGATCGTCGAGCTCTGCCCGCGCACCGTGTGCATGAACGCCGGGCGCGTGATCGCCGACGAGGCGACGCGCGACGTTCTCGCCGATCCGGTGGTGATCGAGGCTTATCTGGGCGAGGCGACGGTATGACTGCGCTTCTGAGCCTGCAGAATGTCAGTGCCGGCTACGTCGCCGACATCGACATCCTGCGCGGGATCGATGTCTCGATCGCGCCGGGCGCCATCACCGGGCTTATCGGCCTCAACGGCGCCGGCAAGTCGACGATCATGAAGACGATCTGCGGATTCCTGGCCCCGAGCGAGGGGACAATCCGCTTCGACGGCAAGGACATCACCGCCATCGCCCCGCACCAGGTGATCGATCACGGCATCTCCTACATCCCGCAGGAATCGAGCCTCTTCGGCTACATGAGCGTCGAGAACAATCTCACCCTGCCGCTCGAGCATCTCGCACGCCGGAGCATCGGGCTGACCAAGGCGCAGCTCGCCGACCGGCTGGAAGATTGCTTTGCGAAGTTCCCGCTCCTCCGCGAGCGTCGCCGCGCCAAGGCTGGCGATCTTTCGGGCGGGCAGCAGAAGATGGTGGAATTCGCCAAGGCCTACCTGCAGCGGCCGCGGCTCTGCCTGATCGACGAGCCGGGCATCGGGCTCGCGCCCAAGGTCGCCGAGGAGGTCTATCACTGGATTGAGCTGTTCGCCGCCGAAAGGATGGCGATTCTCCTGGTCGACCACAATGTTCGCCGCGTCGTGAAGATGTCGTCCTATATCTACGTGCTCTCGCTCGGCGAGATTACCGCCCAGGGAAAGCCCGAGGACTTCGCGGGCAATCTCCACGATCAGGTCAAAAGCTGGCTCGGCATCAATTTCTGACTGGACGGAACACAGCGGCGTCGCCTTGATCGATGCCGCCGGGGCGCGCATGCGCCATGCACGGTGCTGCCGGCACTGACGCTGCGGCATCCGAACCGTAGCTACCTGACGCTGCCTCCGCGTGCCGCCCCGTTGCGTCATTCTCCCGTCAGGACAGTCAACAGCAGATGCAGGGCGTAGCGAGCTGAGGTGCGGCCCGAAGAAACCGCGCAGGTCGGACCGCGCCCCGCGCCGGGCTATCAACGGCTCAAGCGGCGGCTTAGAATGGCGTCGTACTCGCGCTGGTTCAGGATGTGGGGATAGTGGCCGCCAGTGTTCAGGGTGTTGACCTCGGCCCCGGCGTAGGCATCGCGCACGGCTTGCCGTGACGCCGGCGGAATGATCGGGTCATCCGCGCAGTCGATCACGACGATGCGCTCGTGCGGCACGCCGACGGGCGGACAGCGCTTGGCCTCGATGACGCCGATGAAGCGCGCCCGGAGGTTCTCGGCGCTCTGCCGGCCGTCGAGCATATCCCACTGGATGCGCTTGAGCTCGCTGTCCGGCGCCTGGGCGACGCGCTCGCGCCACATCTTTTGGAGGCCGCCGGGCGTGCTCGCTCTGACGCGCTCTGGCGCAAACAGGGGATTGGCAAACAGCTCGTCAGGCACGACGAACGTGTTGCCAAGCACCAGAGTCTCAACCCGATGGGGATGGCGCAGCGCGAAATGCTGCGCCCAGTAGCCCCCGAACGACGAGCCGAGGACGCTTGCACGCGCGATCCGGAGCGCGTCCATGAGGCCGGCGAGCCCGTCCGCAAGACGTGCGGGATCAGGCTCGGCCGGATAGCTCACCGCCACGATTCGCAGCCCCGGCGCCAGCGATGCGATCTGCTTGTAGAACATCTCGCAGGTGCCGACGGAGCCCGGAAGCATGATCAAAGGCGCCTGCTCGCCGCCGGTATCGATGTACTCCCAGGTGACGCCGTCGACCTCCGCTGCACGCAACGCATGGTCGAGCCGCCATGGACGTGGCCTGGTCGTCATCTGAGCAGGGTCTTGCATGCGGTCGCTCGCGCCTATGGGCGTTGCCAGACGCCCGCGGCGACCAGCTCGTCCATGGACTGTTCCGTGAACTCGGCCTTCGGGCCGTTGCCGCCGATCACGAACATCAGGATCGCCTCCTCGTTCGGATCGCCCTTGGTCACGTTCTCGAAGCGGCGGATGGCCCCCGGGGGGAACGACACCACGTCGAAAGGTCCGACATCGATGAACTCGATCTCGCCCTTCTCGTTCTCCCAGCTGCAGCGCCAGGTGCCGGTCATTGGGATGAACGTCTCGTTGGTATCGTGATTGTGCATCATCGGCCCGTTGCCCGGCTTGGCCCGGCAATATCCGAGGTTGAACCCCTCAGAGATCGGAATAGCGGCTTGTCGCGAGGCGTCGCCGCCGACGGGCGAGGTGATGTTGCCGCCTTCGCTCTTCGGCGGCTGGAAGCCGATGACATTGTAGAGGGTGCGGATGCAGCCTGGCATCTTGCTGTCGGGCAGGCCGCCGTCCGATCCCTTGAGGTCTTTGAAAAGGGCAATTCGCTTCATCATGTCGGCGCGGCTGAGGCCGAAGCGCGGCAGCGTTTCCATGTTGATTGTCCTCCCTGGTATGACCTATACGCCGTGCAATCGGCAACTAGTGGTCTATTGACCATTATCGCATGCAGCGTTAATGGTCAATCGACCAGTAGCATGTACGGGGCAGCGATCCGGGGCATGGCGCCGGTCCGGTCTTGAGGTAAAAGGAGGCATGAAGAAGCCATGCCGCGCCCCTTCCACCAACCTGCCAACCAAGCGCGCCGCATCACGCCCGCGCACGCGCATGCCCCCGGCCGAGCGCAGCAGGCAGATTGTGCAAGGGGCAATCGCATTCTTCGCAGAGCACGGCTTCAGCGGGAGGACACGCGAGCTTGCCGCCCAGTTGGGAATTACCCAGGGGCTGCTCTACCGCTACTTTCCGAATAAGGACATGCTGATCGAGCGCATCTACGAGGAGCTGTTCGTCAAGCGCCTGAAGCCCGAATGGGACGACGTGCTGACGGATCGATCGAAACCGCTGCTGCTGCGCCTGAAGGCCTTCTACCTCGACTACGCGACCGTTCTGCACGACTACGAGTGGGGCCGAATCTATCTCTACTCGGGCCTTGGAGGCGCGATGATCGCACGACGCTTTGTCGGCCACGTCACCCAAGGGCTGTTCCAGCGCGTCATCAGCGAGCTTCGCCACGAGTTCGGCCTGCCCGAGCTTGCCGCCATGCCCATGACCGAGCCCGAGCAGGAGCTGATCTGGGGCTTGCACGGCAGCATTTTCTACATCGGCATCCGTGTCTCGGTATACGGGGTGCCGCCGCCGCGCGACGTGCCTGGCACCGTCTCCCGTATGGTCGAGAACTTCTACGAGAATGCCGGCCGGCTCATGCGCGAGGAGCGCGCAAAGAGACGGTCCGTGCACACCCGGACGCGCGAGGCGGCGCGCCGCTGAAAGAGCGGAGCATTGCAGCGGCTTTCGCCGCCCGCGTATCCGGTCTGGATTTCCCGGCTTTTCGGCATCCGGCCTCGCCTAACGCCTGAGAGCACCGTCCATGAACTGATCCACGACGATGTCGACATGGCGATCGACGTCGGGGAGGGTGCGGGTCCCGAAGACGTGGCGGCGAATGAGCGCGTAGATGAATGTCGAGTGCAGGTGCCAGGCGATCTCGATGTCGTCGTCGGTGGGGCGCGCGCGGCTCCTGGGGTTGCGTTCGTGCCGAACCTCCTGTGCGATCACCGTCAGCACCTGCTCGACAAAGGTCTCGATGTAACGTCGCGTCAGGCCGTGGCCGTTGAGCCCGGAGAACATCGAGATGCGGATCCAGTTGTACTCGTCGATGACGGCAAGGTAGCTCTTGTAGAAGGCCTTCAGTCGGTCGCGCAGCATTACGGACCGGTCTGCCAGCATCACCTCCCAGTCCTGCGCCCACCGCGCCAGGAAGTTGCGTTCGTAGACGCGCTCAATGAGCATCTCCTTGTTGCCGAAGTAGCGGAATACCAGGCCGTGCGAAACGCCGGCGCGGCGCGCCAGCTCGCCCGTGTCGGCGTTGAAGCCCTTCTCGGCGATCAAATCCATCGCCGCGCGAATGATCAGCTCCTCGCGCTGGGCGGCAGGGAGGCGCGTTCGCGGGCGCGATGGCTTTATCCGGGGCGTTTCTCTTGCCGACCGCCTACGTCGGGCCGAGGCAGCCCTTGCACCGGCGGACGGGCTTTTGCGCATGATCGAACTCATTGCGGCGACATGATGATTTCAGGCGGCGGAGCCGATGGCACTATTGACAACCTACTCACTAGTCTATTGAGTAATTACTCAAAATGGCGGCATCACAATAATAAAATTTGCCGCGGCCTCATCCCTGTGCTGGGGAGCGACTGGACCGCATGTGAGGTGGATGACGTGACCAAGGCCAGGGAGGAGCCGGACCCGGCAAGCTCGCCAAATCGTATACAGCGCAACTTTCGCCGGGGGTGCGAGAGTGTGCAGAACCTCGGACTTGCATCGCGACGCCCGACAAAGCGCGCGAGATGCCGGAACTGAAGGAACTCGCCACACCGAACTTTGACGCAGGGACGAGCCGCCGAGAGAGCGGCCGGAAACTTCAAAACATCCAGGAGGAAACCAATGACTGAGCTGAACAGGCGTCAGGCCATCGGCATGATCGGGTCGGCAACGCTTGCGGGCGCAACTTCTCTGCCCGCCCTGGCCCAGGGTGACAAACCCATCAAGATCGGCTTTGGCATGGCGCTCAGCGGCGGCCTCGCCGTCGGCGGCAAGGCGGCGCTCGTCTCCTACCAGATCTGGGCCGAGGAAGTGAACGCCAAGGGCGGCCTGCTGGGCCGCAAGGTCGAGCTCGTCCACTATGACGACCAGAGCAACCCTGCGACAGTGCCGGGCATCTACTCCAAGCTGCTCGACATCGACAAGGTCGACCTTCTGCTCTCCGGATACGGCACGGTTCCGACCGCGGCAGCCTTGCCGATCGTCATTCAGCGCCAGAAAGCCTTCCTGTCGCTGTTCGCGCTCGCCGCCAACGACAAGTTCAAGTACGACCGCTATTTCCAGCTGCAGCCGAACGGTCCGAACGCCAAGTACGAGTTCTCCAAGGGCTTCTTCGAGCTGGCGATGGGTCTCGATCCCAAGCCGAAGACCGTGGCAATCACCGGCGCCGATGCAGAATACTCCATCCTGGCGCTGGAAGGCGCGCGCGACAACATCAAGAAGCATGGTCTGAAGATCGTCTACGATCGGACCTATCCGCCCAATACCATCGATTACACGCCGATTGTGCGCACGATAAAGGCAGCCAAGCCCGACCTTGTCTTCTTTGCGTCGTACCCACCGGATTCCTCGGGGCTGCTCAAGGCTACGCACGAGGTCGGTCTCGGTGCGCAGATGTTGGGCGGAGGCATGATCGGCCTGCAATTCGCCGCGCTCAAATCCCAGCTCGGTCCGATGCTGAACAATGTGGTCTACTACGATCTCTACCTGCCCGAGCCGAGCATGCAGTTCGCGGGTATCGAGCAGTTCCTGGTGCGCTATCGCGAGCGTGCGGCGAAGGCCGGCGTCGATCCGCTTGGTTTCTATATCCCGCCCTTCGCCTATGCCGAGATGCAGATCCTGGAGGCTGCGGTTACTGCAGCCGGCTCGCTCGACGATGCCAAGGTCGCCGAAAAGATGCGTTCCATGACCTTCTCGACGGTGGTCGGCGACATCAAGTTCGGTGCTCGCGGCGAGTGGGCCGAGGCCCGCATCCTCACCGCCCAGTATCACGACATTGCCGGCAATGACCTCGAACAGTTCAAGAAGGCCGGCAAGCAGGTGATCCTCTATCCGCCGAAGTTCAAGTCGGGTGACCTGCGCGTGCCGTTCGTGCCCATCAAGCGCTGATCAGCGCGCGCAGGAGAGACAGCATGGAGCTGTCCTGGGATCTGACCATCAACGCGGTGCTGTCGGGCCTGCTGCTCGGCGGCTTCTACGCGGCGGTGACGCTGGGCGTCACCATTGCGTTCGGCATGCTGGACATTGTCAATATCGCGCACCCGGCCATGATCGTGCTGGGTGCGTTCACGGCCTATTGGCTGAACAGCAGCTACGGCATTGACCCGCTGCTTGCAGCCGCGATTACCGTGCCGGTGGCCTACCTTGCCGGCCGCGCACTCTACCGCGGCTACTATTATGCCTTCGAGCGCCGCGGCGAGGAATCGCTGCAGGGGCTCGCCTTCTTCTTCGGCATCCTCTTCATCGTCGAGGTTGGTTTGCTTTTGGAGTTCGGCGTGGACTACCGGACGGTCGAGGCCTCCTACATCGGGCCTAGCATCGACCTGCCGCTCGGCCTCTCGGCGCCGATGCGGTTTGTCATCCCGCTGGTGGTGGGTCTCGCGATGGTGCTCGCCGTCCATGTCTTTCTCAGTCGCACGTTCATCGGCCGCGCCATTCTTGCTGTCTCGCAAGATCCTGGTGCGCTGCAGTTCGTAGGCGGCAGCCCGGTCAAGGCGAAGGAGATCGCGTTCGGCATTGCTATCGCCACGGCCATTGTCGCGGGCGCGCTCCTCATCATCATCCAGCCGGTGGAGCCGGGGGCGGGCCGCGACTTTCTCGGCCGAGTGTTCGCGATCTGCGTGCTGGGCGGCATGACGAGTCTGGCGGGCACCGTGGTGGCGGCCATGATCCTCGGGGTTGCAGAAGCCTTCACGACCACCTACTGGGGCCCGTCCTGGGCGCCAGCTATCGCCTTCTCCATCCTGCTGGTGACGCTCGCCGTCCGGCCGTCGGGGATTTTCGGCCGATGAGCATTGCAGCCAAGACCGCCGCCAAGGCAACGGCCGGCGCCGCCAGCCGCGGCGGCGCATGGGGACGCACGATTGCGATCATCGCCATCGGCACGGTTCTGGTCGCCGCGACCTTCCTCACGCTCGACTGGCTTAATACCGACTATGCCTATCTGGCAGCCTATACCGTGCTGCAGTTCGTGGCGCTGGCGACCGCCTGGAATATCCTCGGCGGCTACGCCGGCTACGTGAATTTCGGCTCGGCCGGTTTCTTCGCCATCGGCGTCTACACCAGCGTCGTGGTCTACCAGACCCTCAGCCTTCCGATCATCGCCACCATACCACTCGCGGCCGCGGCCGCCGGACTGGTTGGCTTTGCCACCGGCTATCTCACCTTGCGGCTGCGCGGCGTGTTCTTCTCCATCGCCACGCTTGCCCTCGCCATCGTGCTGCAGACCCTGGTGGTGAACTGGGACTTCGTGGGCGGGGCCCGCGGCGTCTACGTGCTGCGCCCGCAGACGGTGCCCTTTTTCGGCTCCTACGCGCGCTACCTGTTCGCCCTGATGCTGGGGATTGCCATCGTCTCGGTGACGATCGCGCGCCTGGTCGAGCATTCCTGGCTGGGTCGCGGCCTGGCCGCGATCCGCGACGATGAGACTGCGGCGGAATGCTCCGGCGTCGCCTCGCTGCGCATGAAGTTGATGGCCACCACCATCTCCGGCGCCTTGATGGGCGTGGCGGGCGCGCCATTCCCATACTTCATCACCTATGTGGACCCCAATACCGCGTTCAGTCTCTCGATCGCCGTGAACACGATCGCCATGCCCTTGATCGGCGGCACAACCACCTGGCTCGGCCCTGTCATCGGCGCCCTGCTAATCGGCTCGCTGCAGCAGTTCGTGACGGTGACGATCTCGTCGGCGGCCAACCTGATGGTGGTCGGCGTGCTGCTGGTGTTCTTTGTCGTGGTCGCGCCAAACGGGATCGTGGGCCTTCTGCAGAGCCTGCGGGAGGGCCGCCGATGATCCTCAAGGCCGTTGGCATCACCAAGAGGTTTGGCGGCTTCACTGCTCTGCAGGACGTGGACTTCCACCTGGGGTCCCACGAGCGCGTCGCCCTGATCGGCCCGAACGGATCGGGCAAGAGCACGTTCGTGAACTGCCTGACCGGCGTGCTGCCCGCCAGTGGCGGATCGGTGCGCTTCGACGAGCACGACATTACCGGCCTGCCGGCCTGGCGCCGTGCCCGCCTCGGCCTGTCGCGCAGTTTCCAGATCCCCCGCCCGTTCCGCGGCATGACAGTGCGCGAGAACATCGAGATCCCGCTCTCCTTTATCGCCGGCGGCACCGATCGGGCTGAGCTCGCCGCCGAGGCGGATGCGATCCTTGCGCAGGTCGGGCTCGCTGACCGGTCCGCCATGCGCCCGCGCACCCTGAGCCAGGTGGAGCTGCGCAAGCTGGAGCTGGGACGCGCGCTGGCCGCGCGGCCGCGGGTTTTGATCGCCGACGAGGCGATGGCGGGCCTTTCCGACAGCGAGGTGGATGAGATCCTCGACCTGCTCATCGCCCTCAACAAGGAAGGCATCGCGATCCTCCTCATCGAGCACATCATGCGCGCCGTGATGCGTTTCTCCGAGCGCATTGTCGTGCTGGTGGCTGGCCAGAAGATTGCCGACGGCGCGCCCGACGAGGTCATGTCCCATCCCGAAGTTGTGAGGGCCTACCTTGGGGAATAGCCTCATTATCGAAGGGCTGCATGCCGGCTACGGCGCAGTGCGCGTGCTCTCCGGCATAGACCTCAAGGCCGGGAGCGGCGAGACCATCGCGCTGCTCGGCACCAACGGCAACGGCAAGTCCACGCTGATGAAGTGCGTCGCCGGCCACGTGCAGCCGACGAAAGGGCGCATCGCGGTCGAGCTCGACGGCGCGACGCACGATCTGGTCGGCAAGACCCCGGAGGAGATCGTCGACCTCGGCATCGCCATGGTGCCGGAGGGACGCCGGCTGTTCCCGAAGCTCAGCGTGCAGGAGAACCTGCTGCTCGGCGCCTTCCGCAAGGGCGCGCGGGCTCACATCGCGAAGAACCTCGCCTACTGCTACGAGGTCTTTCCGCGCCTCGCCGAACGCCGCTCCCAGCTTGCCGGCAGCATGAGCGGCGGCGAGCAGCAGATGCTGGCGCTGGGCCGCGCGCTGATGTCGGCGCCCCGCATCCTCCTCATCGACGAGCCGTCTGTGGGCCTGGCGCCGATCCTGGTCGCGCGCGTCATCGACAAGATCGCCGAGCTGAAGGCCGCTCTCGGCCTCACGGTGCTGATGGCGGAGCAGAATTTCAAGCAGGCGATCCGCATCGCCGACCGCGGCTACGTGCTGGTGCATGGCGAGATCGCGCTCCACGCCGCCTCAATGGCGGAGCTGCAGGACAGCGACGTGGTGCGCCGGCTCTATCTAGGCGTCGGCTGAGGCAGACGCTTTGTCATCCGGGAATGTTGCGACGCGCCAGCGCCATGGCGCGCAAGAGACATCACAGTAGCGAGAGAGGAGACGCACCGTGGATATCAAGGTCGGCAAGGCTGCGATCGCCGAGGCCTCCAAGAAGCTGTCCAACTGGGGGCGCTGGGGCAAGGACGATATGATTGGCACGCTCAACCACGTTACGCCGGAGGACGTGGTAAATGCGGCCAAGCTGGTGAAAAAGGGCAAGGTGTTCGCCCTCGGCATCCCGCTCGACCGCGACGGCCCGCAGAACGGCCTGTTCGGCGGCCGCTTCAACCCCATTCACCAGATGCTTGCCACCGGCACTGACGCCATCGCCGGCCAGCAGGACTGGAACAAGATCCGCTACGCAGATGACACGCTGAATTTGTGCGTCCAAGGCGCCACCCATTGGGACGCGCTCGGCCACGTCTTCTACGAGGACAAGGCCTACAACGGCCATGATGCCAAGCTGATCGACTCGGGCGGCCTGCATGTGCTGGGCATCGAGAACTCGAAGAGCAAGATGAACGGCCGCGGCGTGCTGCTCGACATCGCCCGCTTCCGCGGCGTCGACTGGCTGAAGGATGGCGAGGCCATCTCCAACGACGAGCTCGACGCTTGCGCCAAGGCCCAGGGCGTGGAGGTGCGGCGCGCCGATTTCGTGATCATCCGCACAGGGCAGATGGAGCGCTGCCTCAAGGAAGGCGAGTGGGGCGGATATGCTGGCGGCGACGCGCCGGGCGTCAGGTTCGAGAACTGCTACTGGTGCCACGCCAAGGAGGTCGCGGCAATCTGCTCGGATACCTGGGGCGTGGAGGTGCGGCCGAACGAGACCGACGAGGCCAATCAGCCCTGGCACTGGGTGGTGATTCCGGCGATGGGCCTGTGCATGGGCGAGATCTTCTACCTCAAGGAGCTGGCCGAGGACTGCGCCGCCGACAAGGTCTACGAGTTCTTCTTCTGCGGCCCGCCGCTCATTATCACCGGCGGCACCGGCTCCCCGATCAATCCGCAAGCCATCAAGTAGCAGGCGGCGGGAGCCGGACCGGCAGGGCGCCCGCCCTGCTGAAGCCGGCAATCGCTGCCGGAGCCCGGGAGCACAAGCGAATGCTCATTGGAGCGGCTCCCGCTTACCCAGCGCATAGCGGGTATCCTCGTTGCGGAAGGGCTGCGTCAGCATCTTGTCCAGCCGCTGCTCGGCAAGGTCGCGGAACTGGTCGATGCCGATGGTCATTGCCGCGTGCCCGGCCGCGGGCTGATCCCGATAGGTACCGAACAGGCGGTCCCACCACGGCAGATTGAAGCCGAAGTTGCTGTTGGTCTCGCGCACGAGAATGGAGTGGTGCACGCGGTGCATATCGGGCGTCACCACGATCCAGCGCAAAACGCGGTCGAGCCAGACCGGCATGCGCACGTTGCTGTGGTTGAACATCGACGTGGCGTTGAGCAGCACCTCGAACAGGAGAACGGCGACGGCGGGTGTGCCCAGCGCGGCGATTGCGCCGAGCTTGATCGCCATCGACAGCCCGATCTCGATCGGATGGAAGCGCGCCCCGGTTGTCACATCGATCTCCGTATCGGCGTGGTGCATCCGGTGCAGCCGCCACAGCGCGGGCACGGCATGGAACAGCACGTGCTGGAGATAGATGGCGAGATCGAGTGCCATGACGGCCAGGGGGACGGCAGCCCATGCCGGCAGGCCGAGCGCCGGGATGAGCCCCCATCCGCGTGCCTCGGCGATGAGCGCGAGCCCGACTGCGGTGGTCGGGAACAGCAGGCGGACCAGGAGGGTGTCGAGGATGACGACACCGATGTTGCCTGGCCAGCGCGTTCCGCGGGCCAGCCTCCGCTCGCGGCGCGGCGCCACGATCTCCCAGGCTGCCATCAACGCGAAAATGCCCGCGAAGACGGACAGGCGGATCAGGGGCTCATGACCGAGAACCGCATCCGACATTTGCGCGCTGCCTTCCACCTCAAGTCTTGACGCCTACCGGCGCGTCATTCAATTGTTACGTTGAATGATTAGTGACCGAAGGCACCGGATGTCAACCGGCAACCCCAAGCGCGACCTCTACGTCCAGTTCGCAGCGCTGGCAAAGACGATCGGCAATGAGCACCGTCTGGAGCTGCTTGAGCTCGTCGCGCAGGGCGAGCGCAGCGTCGAGGCGCTTGCGGAGCGGGCGAGCCTCTCGGTGGCCAATGCATCGCAGCATCTGCAGCACCTGCGCCGCACGGGACTGGTCGCCGCGCGGCGGGAAGCCAAGTTCGTGCTTTACCGTCTCGCCGACGACTCCGTGCTCGCCATGCTTGCGGCCATGCACAAGGTGGCAGAGCGCAACATGGGCGAGGTCGGCCGCATCTTGCGCAGCTATTTCCGCGATCGCGACGACCTGGAGCCGGTCTCGCGGGCAGAGCTTCTCCGGCGCATCAGGGACAAGGCGGTGATCGTGCTTGATGTGCGTCCGGAGGACGAGTTCGCGCTCGGCCATATTTCCGGGGCACGCAATGTGCCGTTGAGCCAGTTGAAGCGCCAGCTGTCGAAGCTCGACCGCGAGACCGAGATCGTCGCCTACTGCCGCGGGCCCTATTGCGTGATGTCCTTCGAGGCCGTCGCGGCGCTGCGCAAGCTGGGCTTCAAGGCGCGTCGCCTGGAGGATGGACTCCCGCAATGGAAGGCCGCGGGGCTGCCCGTGGAGGCTGCGAGGTAACGGTCGGCCGGCCCTTCTCACGCG
>DASURA010000054.1:0-18283 GCA_036280295.1 Hyphomicrobiaceae bacterium | reverse complement strand
CGGCATCGTCGGCGCCGGCACGCGCGCCGCGCTCAATGGTAATGACCACACCGGGCCGCTGTTTGGCAGCGACGAGCAGCGCCTGATCGTCAATATGGAGCGCTGGCGCTGGATGCCCGAGGACCTCGGAGAGTTCCATGTGTGGGACAACATCCCCGAGTACCAGACGCGGGTGTTCAAGGACGGCCGGCTCATTCATCAGGCCAGGATCATCGTCGGCAAGCCGCAGACGCAGACTGTCATCTTCTCCGCCAACATGCGCTATATCGTGTTCGGGCCGGAGTGGGGTGTGCCGGATTCGATCAAGATCAAGGAGTACCTGCCCTACCTGCAGCGGCAGGTCGAAAGTCCGGGGGACTTCTTCGGCTTTGGCAATCGAGTGGCCGATACCAGGATCCTGGAACGGCAGAACATGCGCGTCGTCTATAACGGCCGCACGGTGGATGCCAGCCAGATCGATTGGACCCAGGTCGACATCCGCAGGTACAGCTTCATCCAGGCGGCAGGGCCCGGCAATGCGTTGGGTGCCGTGAAGTTCCGCTTCCCCAATCGGCACGACATCTACATGCACGATACGCCCATGCGCGACCTGTTCAGCCGAAGCGTGCGGATGTTCAGCCACGGCTGCGTGCGCGTGCAGGACCCTGGCAAGTTCGCCGAGGTGCTGCTCGGGGAGGACAAGGGCTGGTCGGCGGCGCACGTGCGTGAGCTCATGGCTCGCGGCGGCAACAACGAGGTATCGCTGTCCAAGCAGATTCCCGTGCACATCACCTACTTCACAGCTGTCGCCTCCGAGGACGGCCAAGTGAAGTCGTTCGCCGACGTCTACGGCCATGACCGGCGGGTCGCGGCGGCGCTGGCGGGGCGGCCGATGCCGCTGGAGCCGGTGCAGAGCCTGGAGACCGCAGCCACGGCTGCCCAGGAGTCTCCTGCAAAGAGGCGGGAGGCTCGCCGTGACGATCAAGACTCCGGCAGCCAGGAAGACCTGTTCTCCCAGCTGTTCGGGAACTAGTTGTCCGAATCGAAATTGGTCGCAATGCGCCGCACGGTGGGCCAACGTTGACCGAATTTCGCGATCCATAACCGGGCGCTCCTTTCCGGGGCCTCGGTTTTGGTCGCGTGGTGCCTCCCCTTGAAGGGCCTGTGGATCCAGACAAGCTCTTTTTTATCAAGCTTATCAGGCGTGAAGGGTGGCAAGGGCCGGTGCCCTTCGCGCTCTCGCCCTACGTCAACGCTTGCCGCGTGGTGGGCTGAGTGAAAGTATCATCCCCATACGTCGCCAATGGTGGCTCGCCTACAACGCGTAGCGAGGGTCAGGCGGCGCACCATGGGGAGGAAATCCGATGTCACAAGCTCGCTTGGCGCTCACGCGCCGGCACACCCTCAAGCTCGGCAGCACTGCGGCGATGGTCGCAGCCGTTCCGGGACTGGCCGGCACAGCATTGGCGGCTGCGCCGATGCTCGGCGTGCGGCGGCCGCAGGTCTATCGCTTCAAGCTTGGAAGCTTTGAGATTACGAACATCCTTGACGGCGTGCGGGTGGGGCCGGGGCCGCACCCGACGTTCGGCCAGGATCAGAAGGCGGAAGCGGTGCATGCGCTCATGCGCGCCAACGGCCTGCCGACGACCAGCTTCGATCACCATTTCGTGCCGACGCTGGTGAATACCGGCAAAGCGCTGGTCCTGTTCGACACCGGCAATGGCAAGGGCCGGATCGCCACGGCCGGCAACCTGCGCGACTTGCTGCCCGTGGCCGGCTATACGCCGGAGCAGGTGGATGTGGTTGTGATAACGCACGGTCATCCGGACCACATTGGCGGCCTGCTCCATGATGGCAAGGCGGCGTTCCCGAATGCACGCATCGTCTTCGGCGAGGTGGAGTTCGACACCTGGCGCAAAGGCATGGTGCGCGAGGCGCGCAAGGCCAACCTCGCGCTGTTCAGGAAGATTGCCATCCCGCTGGCCGACAAGGCGACCTTCCTGAAGCCCGATGGCGAGGTTGTGCCAGGGATCCGCGCGGTCAACGCCTTCGGCCATTCGCCGGGCATGCTCGCGTTCCACGTCGAGAGCGACAACCAGCGTCTGATGATCTGGGGCGATGTCGCCAACCATTACGTGGTGTCGATCCAGCGGCCCGACTGGGCAACAGGCTTTGACGACGTGGCGGATGCCGCCATTGCCAGTCGCAAGCGCATCCTCGATATGGTGGCAACCGATAAGATCCCCGTTACCGGCTTCCACATGCCGTTTCCGTCGCTCGGGTGGGTGGAGAAGGCCGGCACGAGCTATCGCTGGGTCCCGGCGAGCTATCAGTTCAACCTGTGATGGCAGTGATGCCGGGGGCAGCGTCACCCCCGGCAGCTGTGGTTCCATCTCGAAGGTGGTTGGGATGCATCCCAGCTCGCGTCGCCTCGGCGATGAAACGGGATGGCTTCCTTGGTGCTGCACCAAGGTTTGGCTTGCTGCCGCCAATGCGGCTAGGGTAAGGGCAAGAAAAAGAGCGCGCGGGGCAAGGCCTCGCATTCAATAAGCGCAATCGGAGTAGGAGGAGGACGCAGTCATGCACATAGGGAAACGGGTACTCAGCATGCGGCGGCTCGCCGCCGGTGCGGCCGCACTGGCCGCGGCGGCGCTGGTCGTCACGCCGGCGACGGCGCAGGAGCCCATCAAGATCGGCTTTGCGATGTCGCTCACCGGCGGCCTCGCCCCCAACGGCAAGTCGGCCCTGCTCGGCATGCGGATCTGGGAGGAGGACATCAACGCCAAGGGCGGCCTCCTCGGGCGCAAGGTCAAGCTCGTCTATTACGATGACCAGTCCAGCGGGCCGGCGGTGCCTGGCATCTACGCCAAGCTGCTTGATGTCGACAAGGTCGACCTGATCGTCAGCGGCTATGCCACCGGGCAGATCGCCCCTGCGATGCCCGTGGCGATGCAGCACAAGAAGGTGTTTCCGGCGCTGTTCGGGACCGGGGTCAACAGCGAGTTCAACTACGACAAGTACTTCGCCATGATCCCGACCGGCCCGGATCCGAAGCCGGCGTTCACCAAGCCGTTCTTCGACGTGGCGATGGCCCAGAGCCCGAAGCCGGCAACCATCTCGCTCGCCGCCGCCGATGCCGAGTTCGGCCGCAACGTCTGCGAGGGCGCGCGCGACAACGCCAAGAAGGCCGGGCTCAAGATCGTCTACGACAAGGCCTATCCGCCGAAGACACAGGATTTCGCGCCGATCATCCGCGCCATCCAGGCCACCAAGCCCGATATCGCGGTGTTCTGCTCCTATCCGCCGGACTCGGTGGGCCTCATCCGCGCCATGAACGAGATCGGCTTCAAGGCCAAGATCATCGGTGGTGCCATGGTCGGCGTGCAGGCGACCGCCATCAAGCAGCAGCTCGGGCCGCTGCTCAACGGCATCACCAACTACGAGACCTGGGTGCCGGCCAAGACCATGTCGGCGCCAGGCGTTGACGAGTTCTTGGCCAAGTACCAGGCGCGCGCCGGGGCCGAGGGCGTCGATCCGCTCGGATACTATCTCGGCACGTGGGGCTACGCCTATGCGCAGCTGATCGGCGATGCGATCAAGGGCGCCGGCAGCGTCGAGGACGAGAAGATCGCCGCCTACATGCGCAAGGCGACCTTCAACACCATCCTGGGGCCGGTGAAGTTCGGCAAAGGCGGCGAGTGGGCCGAGTCACGCATGATCGCCGTGCAGTACCACGGCATCAAGAGCGGCGACCTCGACAACTTCAAGGGCATGGCTACGCAGACCATCGTCGGCCCGGAGAAGTACGCGACCGGCAAGCTGATCTATCCGTACGAGAAGGCAAGGTGAGGTTGCAGGGATTGGGTGTCAGGTTTCAGGGGATCTCCCTGGAGCCTGATCCTTGCTCCGCCGCCGCCTGGGCGACGTAGGGTGCAATAAGCGGAGCGCATTGCACCGATCCAACCTGTATACGAAAGCGACAGCCGGCTCGGTGCAACGCGCCTCCGGCTTGTTGCACCCTACGCTTACATCCCCGAATAGTTCGGTCCGCCGCCGCCCTCGGGCACCGTCCAGTTAATGTTCTGGTTCGGGTCCTTGATGTCGCAGGTCTTGCAGTGTACGCAGTTCTGCGCGTTGATGACAAAGCGCGGGAGCTTGCCGTTCTCCTCCACCCATTCGTACACACCCGCCGGGCAGTAACGTGCCGACGGGCCGCCGAACTCGTCGTGCTCTGACTCGAGCTGCAGCTCAGCATCCGCCACCTTGAGATGCACCGGCTGGTCCTCCTCATGGTTGGTCGAGGAGAAGGACACATCGGTGAGGCGGTCGAAGGTGAGCACGCCATCGGGCTTGGGGTAGTCGATCGGCCGCGCACGCCGGGCCTTGTCGAGATAGGCGTAGTCGGGCTTGCCGTGCCTCAGGGTGTAGCCGAGGCCGATGCCCGGCAGGATGGTGTTGGCCCACATGTCGGCGCCGGACAGTGCGGTGCCCAGCACGGTGCCGAAGCGCGACAGCATCGGCTTGGCGTTGCGCACGCGCTTCAAGTCGCGGGCGATCGGCCCCTGGCGGACGGCCGCGGCGTAATCGTCAAGGCTGTCGTGGGCGCGGCCGCCGGCGAGGGCCGCGAACGCCGCTTCGGCGGCGTGGATGCCGGACAGGATGGCATTGTGCGAGCCCTTGATGCGGGGCACGTTCATAAAGCCGGCCGCGCAGCCCACCAGCACGCCGCCGGGGAACGTGAGCTGCGGGATCGACTGCCAGCCGCCCTCGGTGAGCGCGCGCGCGCCGTAGGCGATGCGCCGGCCGCCCTCGAAGGTGTCGCGGATCAGCGGGTGGGTCTTGAAGCGCTGGAACTCGGCGTAGGGATAGAGGTGCGGGTTGGCGTAGTTCAGGTGCACCACGAACCCCACCGACACCAGGTTGGCGCCGTAGTGGTAGAGGAACGAGCCGCCGCCGGTGGCGTTGTCGAGCGGCCAGCCGAGCGTGTGCTGGACGAGGCCCGGGCGGTGCTTCTCCGGCGCCACCTCCCACAGCTCCTTGAGGCCGAGGCCGTACTTCTGCGGCTCGCGGCCCTTGTCGAGGCCGTAGCGGGCAATCAGCACCTTGGCGAGCGAGCCGCGCGCGCCCTCCGCGATCACCGTATATTTGGCATGCAACTCGATGCCGCGCTGGAAGCGGTCGGTCGGCTTGCCGTCCTTGCCGAGGCCTTTGTCGCCGGTGGCGACGCCGATGACGGCGCCGTCCTCGTCATGGAGCGCCTCTGAGACGGCGAACTCCGGATAGATATCGACGCCGAGCTCGGTGGCCTGCTCGCCCAGCCAGCGCACGACATTGCCGAGGCTGACAATGTAGCTGCCATGATTGCTCATCAGTGGCGGCATCAGCAGGTTGGGGATGCGCAGGGCGCCCGACGGCCCGAGGTAGTAGAATCGGTCGTCCGTGACCTCGGTCTCGACCGGGGCGCCCTTCGACTTCCAGTCAGGGATCAGCGCGGCCAGCCCGACAGGGTCGATCACCGCCCCGGAGAGGATGTGCGCACCGACCTCGGAGCCCTTCTCCAGCACGACCACCGACAGCTCCTGGCCCGCGGCGGCGGCGAGCTGTTTCAGGCGGATGGCGGTGGCGAGCCCGGCCGGACCGGCGCCGACCACCACGACATCGCACTCCATCGCTTCGCGCGGTTCTCGCTCGGGTGCGTCGGTGGCCATCGGGGCGCTCCTCGGGTCGGGTCTTTGGCTCGTCAGAGGGTTCGATAGGTCGCGGGGTTACCGAGCGTCAAGGGTACACTGGAATGCACCGCGGCCGGACTCGGTGATCGGCCATGCTGATGTTAGGATGCGGCCATGGCGGACAACTCCACATCGGCGGATACCCCGGCGATTCTCGCGGCGCTCATCGCCTGGCACCGCGACATCGGCGCAGGCGACGTTGTGGGCGCGGGGTCGATCGACTGGCTGGCCCGTGGTGATGAGGCACCGGGGCTGGGATTTCGTACGGCCGGTGCCGCTCCGGCGTCACCGCCATCGCCCCGACCAGGTGTGCGCGTCGGTGCAGCCCGGACCGCAACACCGCCAACACCTTCTGCCTCTCCTCGCACTGCACCTGTTAAGCCCGCCTTTACGCCAGCTCCGCCGGCGGGCTCTGCCTCATCCAGGCAATTCAGCGGCAAGGCACCGGACGAGGCGCTGATGGCAGCCCGCACCGTCGCCCGACACGCGCGAAACCTGGAGGAGCTGCGGGCGACACTTGAAGTCTTCGACGGCTGCGCGCTGAAGGCCACCGCCAAGAACCTGTGCTTTTATCGCGGCGCTGCCAAATCGCGGCTGATGCTGATCGGCGAAGGCCCGGGCCGCGACGAGGATCTGGCCGGCAAGCCGTTCGTCGGCCGCGCCGGCCTGCTGCTCGACAAGATGCTGGCGGCCATCGGCCTCGGCGCGGCGGATGTGCACATCACCAACGTCGTCTACTGGCGCCCGCCCGGCAACCGCACGCCGACGCCCCAGGAGGTGCAGGTGTGCCGCCCGTTCCTGGAGCGGCAGGCGGAGCTGGTGGCGCCGGATTTCGTGCTGCTGCTGGGTGGCTCGGCCGCCAAGGCCGTCCTCGACGTGACGGATGGCATCATGAGGCTGCGCGGCAAGTGGCGCGACGTGACGCTGGGTGGGCGCAAGGTGCGGGCGCTCGCCACGCTGCACCCCGCCTACCTGCTGCGCACACCCTCGGCCAAGCGTATGGCCTGGCGCGACCTGCTGGCCGTGAAGGCGGCACTGGATGCGTAGGACCGCTCGCGCCGGCACACTGCTTTTCTTCCTTGGCTTTGCGGCCGTCGGCATGATCGGCACACAGGTGCAGGCCGCCGCTTTTGAGGCCGTGCTGACGGGATATCTTGGAGCATCGGCATTCTTGTTCTTGCTCTGCCTGGGTGTCCTCATGATTTCGACGTTTGCTCTTATTTGCAGCTCCCAACACAACGGTCGGTATCCCGGCTGGTTCGCAGGTCTGGTGGGGGGAGCAATCGCCGGGGGAACATTCTGTGGCTCTGTGGGCGCAGGCTATATAGGACTGCTCCAGCATTCGCTCTTTCTCTCGGTCCTCCTGCCGCCAGGGATCAGTCTGCTATGGCCATTCCTCAGTGCCAAGCCGCAGGCCGATCGACTAAACTGACGCATGGCCATCTGCAGCGGCGTGCGCGCCTTTCTGGTATGCTCCAACTATGCCCAAGCTCGACCCCAACCGCCCGTTCATACCCGTCCGCATCGCCGTGCTGACCGTATCGGATACGCGCGGACTTGCGGATGACACGTCCGGCGACACGCTCGCCAAGATGATTGCGGCCGCCGGCCATGAGCTGGCGGCCCGCGCCATCGCCAGGGACGAGGTGGAGGCGATCCAGGCGCAGGTGCGGGCCTGGATTGCCGACCCCGGCATCGACGTGGTGATCTCCACCGGCGGCACCGGGTTCACCGGCCGGGACGTGACGCCGGAGGCGGTGAGGCCGCTGTTCGAGAAGGAGGTCGATGGTTTCTCGACGATCTTCCACATGATCTCCTTCGAGAAGGTGGGCACCTCCACCATCCAGTCGCGCGCCTGCGCGGGCCTTGCCCACGGCACCTACATCTTCTGCCTGCCGGGATCGCCCGGTGCCTGCAAGGATGCCTGGAACGGCATCCTTGTGCACCAGCTCGACAACCGGCACCGGCCCTGCAACTTCGTCGAGATCATGCCGCGGCTGGAGGAGCACCGGCGCGGAGGGTGATGCGACGGGCCGCGGGACGGGGTCAGACCTCTTTCGCCCACGTTCGCTTTGACTGCAGTTGGTCTCGAAGGGGGCAGACCCTGTTTCAACCGAAAGGGGTCTGACCCGATGTCCCTGCCCATGCTCTTCAAGCTGCGTGTCGAAACGCCTGATCTGACCGCCGGCCAAGCCGCAACCGCGGTGGTGGAGGGCCTGGAGGCGCCGGCGCCGCTCGCTGTGACGCTGTTCGAGCACGGGCCGCCGCGGTTCGTACTGGAGGCCTATTTCGACACGCCGCCGGTGCTTGACGACGTGAACGCCCGGCTGGCGCGGCTCGATGGCGGCGTATCGGCCGCCACGCTGGAGGCGGTGCCGGACGAGAACTGGGTGGCGCTGTCGCAGGCCTCGCTGCCGCCGATTGCGGCCGGCCGCTTCGTCGTTCACGGCAGCCACGACCGGGCGCGCTTCGCCATGCGCCGGCTGGCGGTGGAGATCGAGGCCGGCGAGGCGTTCGGCAGCGGCCATAACGCCACCACCGCGCTGTGCCTGGAGGCGCTCGATGTGATGCTGCGGCGGGGCGCGGCACGGACGGGGTCAGCCCCCTCGGCGCAGCCCTTCGGCCAATGTTCAAACGTGTCGGCGAGCGGGCTGACCCCGCCGCGCATCCTGGATCTCGGCTGCGGCAGCGGCGTGCTCGCCATAGCCGCCGCGCGCGCGGCCCCGGCGGCGCGCGTCATCGCTACCGATAACGATCCCGTCGCCGTGGCAATTGCCAGAGAGAATGTGCGTCTCAACCGCGTCTTCGAGCGCGTAGATGTACTGCGGGCGAGCGGCTTTGCCCATGCCGCCCTGCGCGCCGCCCCGCCGTTCGACCTGGTGCTGGCCAATATCCTGTCGGGGCCACTGGTGGCGATGGCACCGGCAATCCGCCGGGCCCTGCGCAGCACAGGCGTTGCCGTGCTTTCCGGCCTGCTGAACAACCAGGCACCCGAGGTCGAGGCGACCTATCGCGCCGCCGGATTTCACCGCATGCGCCGGCTGCAGCGGGCGGGTTGGACCGCGTTGGTGATGCAGCGAAAATAAGGGTGCCGGCATTTTTCGCTGGTGTGACGCCGATCCATGTCCATCTGTTGGGTATTGGAGATCTGCCGCAGCATCGGAGGAGGAAAGGATCGCGCCATGCACACCCCCATGCCCGCCACGGAGATCCAGGACTACGCGCGACAACTCGTGGAGACGCACGGCGAGAAGGCGCAGGTTGTGGCGGCGCAGAGGGCGACGGCGCTGGAGCAGGCGGGCGACAGCGAGCAGGCGGAAGACTGGCGGCGCATCGAACGTGCGCTGCAGCTGATGCGCGGTGCGCGTCAGGAATGACCCCTACGGCCGCCAGGGCTGGCGCTCCTCGCCCTGGGTCGCTGCGGCGCGCTCGGCGGTTTTGCTTTTCTCGATCTCGCGCGCCAGCGCGGTGAGCGCCTCCTTCACGCCGCGGCCGGAGACGGCCGAGAGGACGAGCGGCTTCTTACGGGCCACGGCCTTCAAAGCCGCGGCCTTGACCTCGATGGTCGCCTCGTCGAGAGCGTCGCATTTGGAGAGCGCGACGATCTCCTTCTTCTTGGCGAGGTCGGCGCCGTAGGCCTTCAGCTCGGCGCGGACGGTGCGGTAGGCGTCGGCGATGTCTTCCGACGTGGCATCGACCAGGTGCAACAGCACGCGGCAGCGCTCGACATGGCCGAGGAAACGGTCGCCCAGGCCGGCCCCTTCGTGTGCGCCTTCGATCAGGCCGGGGATATCGGCAACCACGAAGTCCACCTCGCCCACCCGCACAACGCCGAGATTGGGGTGCAGCGTCGTAAACGGATAGTCGGCGATCTTCGGCTTGGCGGCGCTGACGGTGGCGAGGAAGGTGGATTTGCCGGCGTTCGGCAGGCCTACCAGGCCGGCATCGGCGATCAGCTTGAGGCGCAGCCAGATGGTCATTTCCTCGCCGGGCTGGCCGGGGTTGGCGTGGCGCGGGGCGCGGTTGGTGGACGACTTGAAATGCTCGTTGCCGAAGCCGCCGTTGCCACCCTTGGCAAGGCGCACGCGATCGCCCGGCTTCATCAGCTCGGCGAGCAGCGTCTCCTGATCCTCTGCGAGCACCTCGGTGCCGGGCGGCACCGGGATCGTCACGTCATCTCCCGCTGCGCCGGCGCGGTTGCGACCGGCGCCGCCCTGGCCCGATTGCGCCTTGAAGTGCTGGCGGTAGCGGTAGTCGATCAGAGTATTGAGATTGGCGACGCATTCCACCCACACGTCGCCGCCCTTGCCGCCGGGGCCGCCGTCCGGTCCGCCGAACTCGATGAACTTCTCGCGCCGGAACGAGATGCACCCCTGCCCGCCGGCGCCCGAGGCGATGTAGATCTTGGCTTGGTCGAGGAACTTCATGAGCTGAGCCGTCCATACGGCGGGATCTGAGCCGCCCGCTGGCTACGTGGCGACTCGTTGGGCTGCGCGGTTAGCAGTACAATATGGTTTCAGCCTGCGCTGCAGCCTTGATGGCCGCGCTGGCCGTGCAGTTTCGGCAGGGTGAGCCGCTCATGTCGTCTAGGCCGGCTTGCCGCCGATCCGGCTCAGCCAGGCGCGCAGCACTCCGCCGGTTTTGGTTGGCGCCGGCGCGAGAGACTGCGATTGCGCCGCAGATTTGGCCGGAAGCCAGTAGGTCAGCGCCTCCACTTCCTCGCCGCGGGCGGTGCAGATGATGCGGCAGCGGCCCATCGGCTGGAATCCGAGCTTGCGCAGCACTCCCTGCGAGGCCTTGTTGTCGATGAAGTGCGAGGAGGTGAAGCCGGGCAGCCGGCCTGTTGCGAAGCCGTGCTGGAGCACCGCCGTCGTTGCCTCCGTAGCGTAGCCGTGCCCCCACCACGCGCGGCCCAGCCAGAAGCCGAGCTCGGCGGTGCCGGAGCGCCGCTTGTAATAGCCGGCGCCACCGATCAATTGGCCGGCGAGCTCGATGGCAAAGCGCACCTCGCCGCGGCCGGGCGACAGCCAGGCGCGGGCCTGGCGCTCGTCCAGGGGGTGCGGAATGTCGCTGGTCATGGAGGCAACGCCCCAGTCACCGGCGAGCCGCGTGAACGCCTCGGCATCGTAGCGCCGGAACGGACGCAGCAGCAGGCGTTCGGTTGCGATTGTCACCATGCAGGAGAACGCAAGCGGGGTTTGCAGATCCACAGGCAAGCGAGGCGCGGTGCACTTCCACCGCGTCGATGCTTATCATCCCGCATCTCTGCGCCGACGCGCAAGCGCCGACGGCGTCGCTGCCTTACTGCGCCGTTTCCTCAGCAGCCGGCTTGACGGAAACGAAGATGCGGCCGTTGCGCTTGGTGGCGAACTCGACGCTGCCCTCGGCGAGCGCGAAGAGCGTATGGTCGGTACCCATGCCGACGTTGGCACCGGGGTGCATCTTGGTGCCGCGCTGGCGCACCAGGATGTTGCCGGCCAGGACGTGCTGGCCGCCGGAGCGCTTGACGCCGAGCCGGCGTCCCGCAGTGTCGCGGCCGTTGCGCGAGGAGCCACCCGCCTTTTTGTGTGCCATGGTTCTTAAGCCTCTTTGTGGCGGCGGTTACGCGCCGACGATCTCTTTGATTCGCACCACGGTCTGATGCTGGCGGTGCCCGCGCTTGCGGCGCGAGTTCTTGCGCCGGCGCTTCTTGAAGGCGATGACCTTGGGGGCGCGGCTCTGCTCGACCACCTCGGCCAGAACCTTGGCGCCGGCCAGAGCCGGCGCGCCGATCTTGGTCTCGGCGCCATCGCCGCCAACCATCAGAACTTCGGTGAACTCCACCTCAGCTCCCGCATCGCCGATAATTTTTTCAACGGCCAGCTTGTCGTCCGCGGCGACACGGTACTGCTTGCCGCCCGTCTTGATGACAGCGTACATAGGTTAACTTCCTGAGATTTTTCTCGTTTTGAGGGCGCCAGGTGGGCCGGTACGCCGAGATTGCGGCGCACTATTATCAAGACATCCCACAAAGTCAACGTTGTGTGACATGGAACCGTGCAATCCGGGGCACAGAGGACTGGGAATAAAGGTAGTGCTTCATCGTTATCAGGATGACCTGCTCAACCCACATCGGTAGGTCATGCGGGGCCAGGGCGGCTCCGGCGGAGCCGTCCTGGCCTATTGTGGCGCTGCGCGCCTGAGCTATGGCGGAGGCGGACCCCGCCTCGAGACCCGTGGCGTCAGGAAGGCGCGCTGACGGGCGTTGACTTCTTGTCGACCCGTTGGGCAATGAGGCGAGCCAGGGGCGGCCCGGCGAACAGCACGATCACGAAACGCACCGTCTGCAGCGCCATCACGAACGGAACATCGACCGTGCTGGAGGCGGCAATGATGGCAACCGTATCCATGCCGCCCGGTGTGGTGGCGAGGTAGGCTGTCAGTGGATCGACGCCGGCGATCACCACCAGGAGGAAGGCCAGGCCGCCAGCGACGCCGATGATGACCGCCGTGGCGATGAGAACCGGCGGCAGCGCGCGGCGCGCATGCATCAGGATGGCGCGGGTGAAGCCCAGGCCGACGCTCCAGCCGAGCAGCGCGTAGCTGAGCGCCAGCAGCCAGGGCGGCAAGGCCAGGTGGGCGAGACCGGTCGCCTGCATCAGGGCGCCGCCGATCATCGGCACCAGCAACGTGCCGCCGGGTATGATGCGCCAAAAGCCGACGGCGACGCCCAGGCCGACAACTGCCACGGTGGCAGCGAAATCCCACATGGGCAGCGCCGGAAACCAGACGATATGCGGCGCGGCGGCGAGAGTGGGGCCGATCCAGACCCGCGCGACCAGCGATGCCAGCCCGGCGACGCAGACGACGCGGAAATACTGCATGAAGGCGACGAGGCGCGCGTCGGCACCGAAGGCCCCTGCCATCACCAGCATCACCGAGGCGGCGCCTGGGGCCGTTCCCCAAACCGCGGTGGTGCCGGGCACCACGGCATGGCGCGCCATGGTCCACCCAAGGGCACTGCTGGTGGCGACGATGGTCACCACCACGGCGAGGAACAAGGGCCAATCAGCGAGGAATGTCCGCACGATGTCGCCGGTGATGGCGCGCGCCACCAGGCAGCCGACGACGGCTTGCGCAACCTGCACGGGCAACCGGGGCGCGCGGATCGTGCCCCCGTTGGTGGACACTGCCATGCCGGCGATCATGGGTCCCATCAGCAGCGCTGCGGGCAGGCCGATGGCCTCCAGCAGCGCGCCGAACACCAGGGAGCCTAAGATCAGGATGCCCCACTGCTGGGCCGGCGGGCGGTCCTGGAGAAGGCCGGAGTCGTGCGGATCTGCGGACTGGCTCATGCTGGCTCTTGGGGAGATGGCGTAAATCTAGCAGGCGGCGGCACATTGGGCGAGCGCGTTGCCGATGGTGGGTTTGCATTTTCGGGCGTGCAGGGATATGGCCGGCGCATGCCATGCCCGGGAAGAGGGGAGTAGGGCATGGGGGATAAGGAGTAGGGAAATGTCGCAAAGCTCAGGGTCGCCGCTCCCCATTCCCCACTCCTCGTTCGCGCCTGTCCACGTCATCGGCGGCGGGCTCGCCGGCAGCGAGGCGGCGTGGCAGATTGCGCGTGCGGGCGTGCCGGTGGTCTTGCATGAAATGCGGCCCGAGCGGCAGACAGAGGCGCACAAGACCGGCGGGCTCGCCGAACTCGTCTGCTCCAACAGCTTCCGCTCGGACGATGCCGCCACCAACGCGGTCGGCCTGCTGCACGAGGAGATGCGCCGCGCCGGCTCGCTGATCATGGCGGCAGGCGATGCCCACAAGCTGCCTGCGGGCGGGGCGCTGGCGGTCGACCGCGATGCGTTCTCCGCCCAGGTGACGCGGCAGCTTGAGGCGCACCCGCTCGTGAGCATCGAGCGGAGCGAGGTGGCCGGCCTGCCGCCACCCGAATGGGACAATGTCATCATCGCCACCGGGCCGTTGACATCGCCGGCCCTGTCGGAGGCGATTGCCGGGCTGACCGGCGAGGCCGGGCTTGCGTTCTTCGACGCCATCGCCCCGATCGTGCATCTGGACTCCGTCGATGAGACGGTGACCTGGCGGCAGTCGCGCTACGACAAGCCGGGGCCCGGCGGCAGTGGCGCCGACTATATCAACTGCGCCATGAGCCGGGAGGAGTACGACGCGTTCCTCGATGCGCTGCTGGCTGCGGAGAAGACCTCGTTCAAGGAATGGGAAGCGTCGACCCCGTATTTCGACGGCTGCCTGCCGATCGAGGTGATGGCCGAGCGGGGGCGCGATACGCTGCGCTTCGGGCCGATGAAGCCGGTGGGGCTTTCCAATCCGCACAAGCCTGGCGAGCGGCCCTATGCGGTGGTGCAGCTGCGCCAGGACAATGCGCTCGGCACGCTGTGGAACATGGTCGGCTTCCAGACCAAGCTGAAGCACGCCGAGCAGGTGCGGGTATTCCGGATGATCCCCGGCCTCGCGAGCGCCGAGTTCGCACGCCTGGGCGGCCTGCACCGCAACACGTTTCTCAACGCGCCGAGACTGCTCGACGGCGAGCTGCGCCTCAAGGCCAGCCCGCGCCTGCGCTTCGCTGGCCAGATCACGGGCTGCGAGGGCTATATCGAAAGCGCCGCCGTCGGCCTTCTGGCGGGCCGTGTGGCTGCCGCCGGTCGGCTCGGGCAGCACTGGACTCCGCCCCCGCCGACCACGGCGTTCGGCGCCATCCTGCGCCACATTACGGGCGGGCATCTCGCGGCGGACGGCGAGGGCGGTGCCCGCTCGTTCCAGCCCATGAACGTCAACTTCGGCTTGTTCCCGCCGGTTGAGGCACCTACCCACGACGCCGCCGGCAAGCGCATCAAGGGGCCCGAGCGCGGCGTTGCCAAGAAGCGCACATTGAGTGCCCGCGCGCTTGCTGATCTTGATCGCTGGCTCGCGATGACGCAACGAGTTCTGCAGACTGGCGACGATCAGCAAGCTAATGAATGTAGTGATAAGCGTATGCGTTGAGGGACGGAGGGAGCGAAACCATGGGGCTCGTCCTCTGTGTGTACGAGGATCGGGAGAATGGCGTTGATCTGGATGGCTTCCAGGTTGGCAGCTACAGTGACTTTGGAGCGTGGCGCGACTTCATCGCAGCAACGCTCGAGAATGGGGAATGGGGCAGCCGGTTCCAGACGCTGATGATGCATTCCGACTGCGATGGAGAGTGGTCAGCCGAGGCCTGCGTGGCGCTGAAGCGGGAGTTGCAGGCAATCGGCGCCGAGATGGAGAGGCTGCCGGCTCTGCCATTTCCTGCGGGCTGGCAGCGGCAGGTCGCAGATGAGCTTGGCCTCGTGCCGCGGAGCGCGCGGGAATGCTTCATCAATGTCGATGGCGAGAGCCTCGTCGACGCCCTTTCGCGCCTGGCCGATCTTGCAATTCGCCGGGGAAAGTCCATCCATTTTCAGTGATCCCCTCGATCTCTGAGCCATTGCGGAGCACCTCATGTCCCTCTTCGATCTCACAGGCCGCGTCGCTCTAGTTACCGGCGGCAATGGCGGCATCGGGCTTGGCATGGCGCGGGGGCTCGCCGAGGCAGGCGCGGCCATCGCCATTGCCGGGCGCAATGCCGCCAAGTCAGAGGCGGCGGCGGCGGAGCTGGCCAAGCTTGGTGTCAGGACCGCGGTCGTATCCGGCGACGTGACCGATCCGGCCCAGTGCCAGCGCCTGGTCGCCGAGACAGTGGCGCAGCTTGGCCGGCTCGATATCCTGATCAACAACGCCGGCATCAACATCCGCAAGCCGGCGCAGGATCTCGCCGTGGCGGAATGGAAAGAGGTGATCGAGACCAACCTCACCAGCGCCTTCACCTGCTCGCAGGCCGCCCATGGTGCCATGAAGGAGGCCGGCGGCGGCAAGATCATCAACATCGGGTCCATGCTCTCGATCTTCGGCGCGCCGTTTGCGCCGGCCTACGGCGCCTCCAAGGGCGGCATCGTGCAGCTCACCAAGGCGCTCGCCACCGGCTGGGCGAAGGACAACATCCAGGTCAACGCCGTGCTGCCGGGCTGGATCGACACCGACCTCACGCGCACGGCACGCTCGCAGGTGCGCGGGCTCAACGCCATGGTGCTCATGCGCACGCCCGCCCAGCGCTGGGGCGAGCCGGGAGATCTGGCCGGCGTCGCCGTGTTCCTCGCCAGCAAGGCCTCGGATTTCGTCACCGGCGCCGCCATTCCGGTCGATGGTGGCTACTCGGTGCAGGTGTAGGGGCGCGAACGGCGCATGGATGCCCACCCATTCGCCACTGACCATTCCCTATTCGCGGACGGCAGCAGTTGCGGAGCCGGTCACTGACACCATTTTGCAACTCTCCCCGGCGCCTATCGGTGGGCCTGAACGGTCTGATATCTTTGCGCAAGTTTCCCCTTTGGCCGGGCGCATTCCTGGGCTAGGGGAAGCGCTCGCGGTTCCGGAACCTTGGACATGGACGATCAAACCCGTGCGGCGCTCGACACGGAGACGCCGGTCAATCCGTACAGCCTGCCCGGCGCGCTGAATACCGCCGCTGCGCATGCCAATACGCTCTGGCTGCTGTTTCTTGCCCTCATGGCCTATCTGGGGCTTGCGGTAGGCGGGCTTACGCATCGCGACCTGCTGATCAACGACGGCATCGCGCTGCCATTCCTGCAGACCCGCATCGATCTCACCCGCTTCTTCGTTGTCGCGCCCGCCATTCTCGCCCTGGCGCATCTGGGGCTGATTGCCCATCTGGCGCCACTGGCACGCCAGGCGCGGGCGTTCGACGATGCCGTGCAGCTTCTGGAAAGCACCGATCTGCGCACGCATCCGCTCAGGCTCAATCTCGGCGGATTTTTCCTGGTGCAGGCGATCGCCGGGCCCGAACGCAGCCGGATCATCGGGGCCTTCCTGCATGGCGTGGGCTGGATCACGCTGCTGGTGCTGCCGCTGGCTTTGCTCGCCACCATGCAGATCGCCATGCTGCCGTTCCATGACGCGGCGCTCACCGCGTGGCAGCGCGGGATCGTGCTCGCCGACGTTGCCCTGGTGCTGCTGGCCGGCGTCTTCCTGCTGCGGCCCGAGACCTCGTTTCCTGGCGCCCTGTTGCGTCTGGTGATGAAGAGCCCGATCAGCCTGGGGCTTGGCCTGGGCATTCTGGCGGCGGTGGCCTGGGTGTCGCTGGCGGCTTCCAGCAGCGATCGTAGTGCCCTGCTCGGATTGTTCCCCCGCAACCTCGTTGTCACCGATACCAGCCTTGTGTCCGGGCGCGGCGGTGCTGCCGGCGCGGCTGGGACGCTCAGTGTACGTGGGCGCGATCTGCGCTTTGCCAGGCTCGATCGTGTCGATCTGCGCGGCGCCGACCTGACCGGCGCCAATCTGGACGATGCGAGCCTTGTTGGTGCTGACCTGCGCGGTGCCGAACTCGGTTGTGTCCATACCCCCATTTTGCTGGCACAACCTGAAATCCGGAAGAAGGCAGGCTGCTTCTCGGCCCAGCGGGCCGATTTCAGCAGCGCGCGTCTGGCGGACGCCCGGCTGGTCGGTGCCGACCTGCGCGGTGCGCGGTTCGACGATGGCCAGCTGCAGCGGGCGGACCTGCGCGAGAGCCTGATGGCGGGAGCGACCTTCGAGCGGGCCAAGCTGCAGCGGGCCAATCTCGCCGCCTCTCTGAGCGGCGCAAGCTTCGTGCAGGCCAATCTGCAAGGCGCCAGCCTGGCTGGCGCTGGGCTGGCAGCAGCAGATTTCACCGGTGCCCGCCTGCAGGGCGCGAGCCTGGCCTCGGCGCAGCTGTCCGGGGCGGTGCTGCGCGAGGCCGATCTGGCGGGCGCCGACCTGGCGCAAGCCAAGCTCTACGTGGCTGACCTGCGGGGTGCCAAGCTGCACGGTGCCGATCTGACCGGAGCGGTGGTGTGGCAGGCTGCCCCGCCCGCCGCCGATGCCACGGCGCTGGCGACCGTGGCGACGATCGCTTTGCGGGCGCCAGAGAAGGCAGATCTGGAAGCGCTGAAGGCTGCGGTCGCAAAAACGGCGGCCCTGCCGGCGGCTAAGCGTACCGCCGATCTCACGGGTCTCCTCCAGGCTGCCCCCGACGAGGGCTGGGCTGGCTCGTCCGACGGCCAGGCCTGGGCGGCTCTGCTCAGAGGCAACCAGGCAGCCATGCATGAAGGCTTCAAGGCGCAGCTTGGTGTTGAGCTTGGAAGGCTGGCCTGTGGTACGCGCTTCGCCGATGGCGCCGTTGCCCACGGCATCCTGCAACGTGCGCTCAGCGCCAGCTTCAAGGGGGACCCGGGCCCGCTTTACGAGAGCCTCAAGGCCGCAGACTGTCCGGCTGGCAAGGCCGTATCGCCGCTGGCCCTCGTCGATCTTGCAGCGGTCGTGCAGGCGGCCAAGCTGCCAGCGTCAGCCCTCCTGCCTGAACCACAGGCTGTTCAGCAGTAGCCGTCGTCAGCGATAACGATGAGCCGCCACGCCCCGCGTGGGCGGGCCTCAGGCCCGCTCCGCCCATCCGCCGGCACGCTGCTCAAGACCGACTGTCGCCAGCACGGTCGAAACAATCTGCGGCGCATTGAGGCCGGCGGCGTCGTACA
>DASURA010000053.1:0-22506 GCA_036280295.1 Hyphomicrobiaceae bacterium | reverse complement strand
GGCTGGATGAGCGCGCTCAGCCCGATCTGGGGCGAGGGGTAGGCGCCGTTGTCGAGGGCATAAAGCTCAAGCGCACTGGCGATGGCGGTGAGCTGGACTTTGGCCGTCTCGGAACGGGCTTTTCCGAGGTAACGCAGCACCTGGGGCGCCGTTATTGCGGCAAGCAGAGCGAGAATACCCAGCACGATCAGAAGCTCGATCAGCGTAAATCCGGAATCTCGGCGCGTCCCCGGCTTTGCCACGCGATCCGTCGCCGATTGATGCTTGCTCGCCAGGACCTTGGCCATCGTGTCCCCCATTCAACGCGCAGGCAACGAACCCACATGGTCGTCACCCAAGAGAAGTGTTCGCTCTGACACCGGACCTTGGCGGCAGATTCATCGTGGCAGATGCGGGCAGGCATGACGTGCCCAGCCGTACAGGAGCGAGCGAGAGAGCGCCAGGCAGGTCCATGAGGACCTTGTCGCCCGTCCGGGCGGCTATCGTGCATCCCCGAAAGCACAGGCACCAGGGACCAAGGTCCTGGCACTCTCTTGATGTTTCAAGGGCCGTGGCCTGGGGCGATGGACCTAGGTCTAACGTGGGGCGTCTCGTGGGAGGGAACAAAATGGTCCTCGCCTTCAGCAAGTCGGCTGGGCTCTGCGTGACGCGTCCTGGCCTGGCTGGCATCAGCACGCGACCTGGATGCGGATCAGCACGGCGGCAGGGCTCCCGGGGCAGACTCGGCCACAACGGCAGCCGAGCCCCGATGCCAGCGGCGAAGCAGGAAGCCCGAGCTGTTGGGCGCTACGAACTCCACGACGGCCTCGCGCGAGAACGTCGTGCCGCCGGCGGTGCGTGCCTGCGAGCGGATAGAGAATGTGCGGCGCGTCGATGCCGCAAGGAACTGAGTGGGCAGCGTCGAGCGGTGCTCCATTCCCGCAAGCTCGCTGGCACCGAGGCCACTTTCGAGCAGACTCGCCCCACCACCTTGCTGAAGGCCGCGCGCAATTGCATCAACAAGCAGCTGTGGCGCTATGTTCATATCGATCGCGGCCAGCCCCGAATAGATCGTCACGAACGGCCGCAGCCGGTCAGCATCGGCTGGAGTAATGCCAAGCACGCCCGCGAGTTCCTCAACGGCTTGGAAGGGGCCATTGCGTGGGCCATATGGCCTTCCCGCCGCAAGATATTCGGCGCGCTCCGCACCCGAGATCCGCCGATCGTCGTCCCGGTCTCGATAGTCAAGAACCGCATCGGCGGCGGCTTCTCCTCCGCTGACGCCGACGCCCAGCACCAGGGCACGCAAAAGCGATGGGCTGGCAATGTTCAAATCGACCTTCCCGGCCTCGTCCTGGACAGCGATGGTGAGAATGCTGCCGTTACGTTCGCTGCAAGAGAGCGGGGTGGCATCGAGGGCAAACCTGCGACTGGCTCCTCGAGATCCGCGGGCAGCGACAAGGTCGAGAATGGCCAGATGCGCGCCAGCATCAGCAAGCGCCTCTGCCTTGGCGCTGTCGCTGGCGACGGAGGCAAGCTTGATGTGGGTGCGCGCAACCTGGGCAAAGCTCGCCGCCACCAGCGCCAGAAGGCCCAGCACCGCCAGAACGACGAGGAGGACAAAGCCGCCTTCGCCTCCGCTATTCGATCGTGGCGGAGTCGGTTGCTGTTCGTGGAGAAGCTGTTCGGGCACCTCTGTCATCTGGCACCGCATCAGCGAAGCACGCGGCTCAGCTGCTCCTTCCGGTCAGGTGGGCCGAGCCGCTGAGGTCTCGTTGTGAGGTTCAACTTGTCACGAAACTCTTCCGTTATCCCGCGGAGGTGCCCCGAATCCCTGATAACGCGCGGCGTGATGGCGATGAGCAATTCCGTGCGATCGATCTTATCGTCCTTGTTCTTGAACAGAGAGCCAAGCAGTGGCACCTCGCCGATCAGCGGCACCTGATCCCTCCCTTTCTCGGCCCGATCCTGGATAAGGCCACCGAGGACAATCCCCTCGCCGTCGTTGACGGCGACGGTTGTTCTGATGCGGCGCTGCTGGATGGTTGGCGATTTGATCCCTGAGGGACCGGATGTCTCGCCTGGCACCACCACGACGTCGCTCGCCTCCTGTTCGACCTCGAGCACGACACGCCCTCTCTCACCAACCCGCGGCGTGATGTTGAGCACGATGCCTGTGTTTCGGTAGGTAATCGCATTTACGAATGGGGCATCGGATGACGCCACGGCCACCGCGGACTGCGTGACGATTGGAACCTCATTGCCAACCTGCAGCGTTGCCTTTTTGTTGTCGAGGACCATCAGTGTCGGCGAGGAAATGATGTTGAGGTCCGTGACGCTGCTCAGCGCATTCAAGACCACCTTGATGTTCTTGACGTTGAAGAAATGCGAGAAGCCCGGGAATGCGGAGGCCACGTCCCCTGTGCCGAGATCGCTGAAGCGCAGTTTGCTGTTGCCGGCTTCGAAGAACCAGCGCACGCCCATCTTCAGCTCGTCATTGAGCCTCACCTCCGCGATCGTTGCCTCGATGAGCACCTGGTTCGGGGCAACATCGAGCCGCTCCAAGACTTGGAGCACACGCGCGTACTCGCGTGCGGTCGCGGTGATGGCTAGCGCGTTATTGGGCTCATCCTCGACCACGGAGATGCCAGCAAGGCGGTCATCATGAGAGCCGCCGTCGCTCTGGACGGATTTGATCGGCGTATCCGGCAGCTCCTGTTCCGCGGGCGGCGGCTCCGGTGAGGCGGGCGTCGATAGCGTCGATAGCGGTGTCCCGCGCCCTTTGCCGAGCTTTCCGCCCAGGTCCGGCCCCAAAAGCGGGTCTGGCTGGCCGAATGGAGCTTTGGCACGCACCTTCGGCGAATCCTGCTGGCCGCCATATATCCGCTGGAGGAGGCGCGCCAGCTCGGAGACGGGGCGGCTGCGTGCCCGGTAGATGAAGACCTGTTTGACCGTAGCCCTTGTCGCCGTGTCGAGCCGGCGCAGCAGGACCTTGGCGCGGCGCAGGTATTCGGGCCTGGAGGAGATGACGAGGATCGACTTGAGCCTCCGGTTGGGGATGATGCGGACGATACCCTTGGTGGGGCTGTCGCGATCGTTGGCGAAGAGGCTGTCGAGCTCTTGCGCAACCGCTTCGACGTCTGCCGACTCCAGCGGGTAGATGCCAAATGACATGCCGCGCATCCAATCGACGTCGAAGATGCTGACGGCATCGGCGATGGCGTCGAGCTCCGTCCGGGTTCCGGCTACAACCAGCAGGTTGCGTTCCGTGTCTGTCCGAAGCAGCTTGGCATTTGGCGCGATCGACTTGAGGATTCGCTCCATCTCTCCCGCAGACACGTACTGCAACGGGACGACTTGCGCCGTCACGCCCGCCGTGCGCCGATACTTGCGATCTGCGCCTTCGAGCGGCGCCGATGCGACCGCCTCGCTCATGGGGAGAATGCGGTAAGTTCCGTTCACAACGACGATCGCCGCACCCTCGCCGCGCAGGACATCCTCGAAGACTTCCAAAAGCGAGTCCTTTGGGATCGCCTTGGACGACTGAATGGAAATTGAGCCCTTGACCTTGTCGCTTATGGTGTAAGGGACCCCCAGCACGTCGCCGAGGATCGACTTCGCCGCCTCTGCAACACTGGCGCCGGTAATCTCGAGCGTTACGCCCTCCTTCCCCGCGCTGACATTCGAGCGGCGCGCAGGCCTGCCTGTCATCTGGCCTGTGCCCAAGACCTCGCTCTGCTCTTCGTTCCTCGAGACCTTGGCCAGCGGAGCACCGCTCTGTGGTCTCTTCTCCGAGAACGTGCCGGGAGAGGTGACAGGCAACAGCAGCTGTTGCGGAGGCAAGCTACAGGCGCCCACGGTCGCAGCGCCAATGACCAGAACAACGCGACAAATACGACCGATCAACACGTACGCCTCCACATGCCAGCGACCCACGGCGAGCACTTGCAAGGCCCGATTGTTGTTGCTCCCAGTCATATATCCACAGTCGGATAGTCACCATCCCTTGTTTTGCATCACGGCGTGGCGGACCCGCAACGAACAGAAGGGCGGCCGCCGAAAGTCGTATCGACATGTGTGCGTGTTGGGACCTAGGGGCCGGCCAAAGGTGCCTTGCCGTGCCAGCGAGCTTCTTGCCAGCTAAGCCTGCTGAGCCTCCGGACAGCACGTCTGTCGGAGCGCAGAGGTCGCTGAGGAGCCGCAGAGAGCCGATGATTTCGAGATTACGCTTGGCAAGCATCTTGGGACCGATGCTGCTTGCCGCTGTCAGTCTGCTGATCACCCCGAGCGGAGCTCAGACCCCTTCGCGCTGGGGCAAGAGCTACTTTCCCGATGTCCAGCTCGTGACACAGGACGGAAAGGCGGTAAGGTTCTACGACGATCTAATCAAGGACAAGGTTTTCGTCGTCAGCTTTCTCTACACCACCTGCCAGGACTTCTGCCCGCTGGCGGCAGCGCGGCTCTCCGAGTTGCAGGAGAAGCTGGGTGACGCCATGGGACGCGACATCTACTTCTACTCGATTTCAGTAGACCCTGAGACCGACACACCGGAGCGCCTGAAGGACTACGCAAAGACTTTCCGGGCGGGGCCCGGTTGGCTGTTTCTCACTGGCAAGCCCGAGGACGTCCAGGCGATCCGCTACAAGCTCGGCGATCGCGCCAAGACGCTGAGCCAGCACCGCAATGAGGTCCTTCTCGGCAATGGTGCCACCGGCCAGTGGGCACGCAACTCGCTCATGGGCGACCTCGGCAGCCTGGCGGTGGCCGTCCGCAGCATGGACCCGCGTTGGCGTCCCGAATTGCGGGCCGGGCACAAGACTCCCAAGCCGGTGATGTGGGACTTCGCCGCGCGTCCAGGCGAGGCGCTCTTCAAGCGCCTGTGCACCGGCTGCCATAGCATCGGCGAGGGCGACCGCGTAGGGCCCGACCTGGCCGGCGTCGCAGAGCGTCGAGATCGTGCATGGCTACATAAGTTCATTACCAACCCTGAGCGGATGCGGAGAGACCTGGACCCGGTCGCGGTCGCTCTGATGGCACGCTTCCCAACGGTACGCATGCCCCGGTTAAGCGTTGCGGAGAAAGATGCGGATGACCTCCTGGCCTACATTGCCCTCCGCGAGGACGAGGCCCGCCGCGCTCACCCATTGAACAGCCTGGTCGGCTTGACAACGCATTCCGGCACCAAGTTTGCGCTTGAGGACCTGAAGGGTATGCCCACTGCGGTCTTCTTCGGATTCACGCACTGCCCGGATGTTTGCCCGACCACGCTGATGGACTGGTCAAACGTCCTTGAGGATCTTGGCGAGAACGGCAACCGCCTTAAGGTGCTGTTTGTCTCGGTTGACAGCGAGCGCGACACGGCGCCGGCACTTGCCGAATATCTCGGCTCATTCGACCCGCGCATCACGGCGCTTACGGGAAAGGCCGAAGATATCGCAAAAGCCGCACGTGCTTTCGGCGCCCTGTACGAGAAGGTTCAGGGCAGCAACGGCAATTACACCTTTGATCACACGACCAATGTCTATCTCGTGGGGCGAGACGGACGGGTCGCCGCGAAGGTCAATTTACAGACCCCGGAAGCCGATCGGCGCCAGGTCCTTGCGAAGCTGCTTGCACGGCCTTGAGCGGCCGTGCCTTGCGCGGCGTGCCCCGCGCGGTGGCGAGGTCTACTTGCGCTTCGCTTCGCCGGCTTGCGGCGCCGCTCCGGCTACCGGGGCGGCGGGAGCGCTGTGCAGGGCGGGTAGCGTCAACTCGTGAGCACGTTGGCCTGACTGGACCATCACGCTTCGCGCGTTGACCTTGCTCAGACGCCAGCCCTTGTGCTCCGCGCCCTCGGCGAGCCACTTGCCCATCGGCTCGCCTGCAAAGCGTATCAGCGCGCGCGGCGGCTGGTGGGCTATTCTCACGATGCCGATGAGGCGCAACTTGCTCGGCGGCTCCGCCGTCCGTTCTGATGAGGCCGCCGCCTCTGTGCGCTGCACCGGCCGTCGGCTCGGGTGGAAGAGCGGGCGGCCGACCGTCTCGGCAAGCTGCTCCACCGACTTCTTGTCCAATGCCGTGACGGGGGTCGGGGCGTGCAGCGGTTCGAGCTCGTACCTGCCGCGAGAAGGAGCGAGTGGCGAGATGTCAATGTCGCCCTGAAGCAGTTGCAGGTCGAGAATCGCGAGCAAGCCGGCGGTGCCGGCGAGCGCCGAGATCGCGAGCCTTGCGCCCCTCTTCGTTCTCATCGCCGGGCTGGCTCCGTCTTGCCGGGCACGACGCCGAACGCGTCCAGACGCACGTCCAGCAACCCGTTGAGTTTCGTGTCGCCCCGAGAGAATGGCGAAACGGGCCGCACCTGCAGCCCTTCCACGAATAGGAACGGCCGGTGGCTCTCGATGCGGAACAGAAGAGCGCGCAGTTGCTCGATGTCCGCCCTGAACTGGAGGCTCACGCCGATAAGGCGCATCGCATCGCGCTCGCGCGGCGGCAAAGCGCGCGTGCTGTTGAAGCGCACGCGCGTCGCCGCGGCGAGCTGAGCCAGGGAGGTTTGCAGGCCGGCAGCCATCAGCGCCTCGCTGTCACCCTTGAGATAGGCGCCACTCTCAAGAGCGGCGCGGCCGACCTGCTCATACTCCGCCGTCTTGACCTTGTGTGCCGCAACTGCCGCGAGCCGGCCACGCAGTGCGCGCTCGATCTCGATCTGGTCACGCAGCTCTGCGACACGCGCAGCCAAGGGTACCACCGTCGTCAGGGCAGCAAAGGCGATCAGCAGGGCGAGCAGCGCGACGGCCGCCATGCGGCGTGTGGCGCGCGATAGCCTTGTCATGAAGGCCCCTTGCTTACGACGTGATCTTGAGATGTCTCAGGCTGCTTGAGGCGCAGACGCAGGCTGAAACGCTCCCTATCCTCGCGCGGATCCATTGTCACCGGTGCGCTGAGCGTGACATCGACGAAGCTCGGCGAGCTCGCCAGCAGCGAAGGTATCGCCGCCGCGGACTTGGCGAGGCCGGTCATATCGACGATATCGCCTTCGATGCGGAGATCGGTGAGCCAGACTGAATCCGGGAGCAGACGCGTGAGCTCTTCCACGACCTCAACAGCCGGAAACCGCGTCAGCCTCGCCTGCTGCAGGCGCATGAGGTCGGCGACCGCGGCGTTGGCGCGGTCGACCGCCTTCTGCACAGCCGCTGCTTCCGCACGCAGCTTGGCATTCCGGGCCGTTATCTCGGCCAGCGCAGCATCGTACCGGGAGGGCCAAAGCACGCAAGCCAGGCCGGCCAGCGCAAGAGCCAGCATGGTAATTCCGCGCGACAGCGTGAGCTGCCCGGCCAGACCCGTCCGTGGCAGGGCGTTTGCCTCCAGGAAATCGATTGATAGCCCGGTGCTGGGCTCAGCCTGCCAGCAATCGACGTAAGCCGGTTCGATGCCGGCGCTCTTCAGCTCGGCGAGGAGTGAGTCGATCACCTCGCGCTTCACGATGATCTGGCGCACACGCGCCTTGCCCTTCGTGGCAGGCTCACCAGATATGATGTGTGCCGTGTACACGTCGCCTCGCCTGAACGGAGTCGCACGCTCAAGATCGAAGAGCAGCATCCGTTCCAGATCGCTACGAGCTACCCTTGGGAGCTCCAGGCGGCGCTCGAGGCTCTGGCTGATGGGCAGACGCACGCCTAGCCTGCGCAGCCGCCGAGACGCTGCCATGTCCGCGAGGGCAGCGACGGCTTGTGAGCGCGATAGCACCTCCGCAGTGCCGTCTCGCGCACGGGGTGCAGACACAGTGATGATCTTGAAGCCGCCCTCAACCTGGGCCAGAACCACGTCGGCGTCGGAGCCGGTCGCCAGCTTGCGGATAGTCTCCGGCACGAGCCCATAGAGCTCGTCGCGCCACCAGTGGAGAAAGCGCATCGCGCTGTCGACCAGAGATAGCTGCGACTGGGTCCTGCCGGTCATGAAACGCCCTGAGCCTTCGCTCCTAGTGAGCCGCGGCGCGCCGCGCCGAACTATTGGACAAACCTGAGCTGTACTATAGTCTGGTCCCAGAAATTTTCCATCCACGTCGTGACCAATTTCGGCGGGACCCATGGCTGATCAGGATACTGCACTGCAACATGGGGGCGCCGGTCCGCCCGATGAGGATTTGGCTGAGAGGCTTGCAGCATTTCTCGCAAATCGCGGCGTGCTCGACGAGCTGACGCTCCGCCGGGCGCTGCGGGCACAGAAGCAGTCGGGCGAGCGCCTCGATCTTGTGCTGACCCGGCTCGGTCTCATTGCGGAGGCAGACCTCGCCCGCGTGCTGGCCGAGTTTCTCGGACTGCCTCTTCTGGAGCCTGGTCAGCTGCCAGAGGTGCCAGTGCTTGCGGATCGCCTGCAGCTGCAATTCCTCAAGGCCAACCGGATCGTCCCGATCGCCGACAGGGCTGACAGCCTGCTGGTGGCAATCGCCGATCCTTTCAATACCGACGCGCCTGCTGCCCTGAGCTATCTGCTGGACCGGCCAGTCGCATGTGGCGTGATGCCTGCCGGCGATATCGAGCGGGCGCTGGAGCGGCTCTACGGACGTGGCGAGCCGATTGCCGCCGAGGCCGGCTCGATCGATACCGGCCAGGCCAGCGAGGACGACGTTCGTCGTCTCGAGGACATGGCAAGCGAGGCACCGGTGATCCGCCTGGTGCATGATCTCATCACGCGGGCGGTGGAGGCACAGGCCTCGGACATCCACGTGGAGCCTCGGGACGACAGCGTCCGGGTGCGCTACCGCATGGACGGCGTCCTCTTGACGGTCGAAACCCTACCGCTCTCCCTGCGCGCCGCCGTGACCTCGCGCATCAAGATCATGGCGCATCTCAACATAGCCGAGCGGCGGCTGCCGCAGGACGGGCGCGTCAAGGCAACCGTGCGCGGCAGGCCGATCGATCTCAGGGTGTCCACGATGCCCACCATGTTGGGCGAGAGCGTCGTACTGCGCATCCTCGACCGTTCCAGCGTGCAGCTCGACTTCGCCCCCTTGGGCTTCTGCGGGACTGCGCTCGAGCAGCTCATCGGGCTGCTGAGCCAGCCGAACGGCATCGTCCTGGTGACAGGTCCCACCGGCAGCGGCAAGACGACGACCCTCTACACCGCGCTCAATCTTCTCAACAAGGCCGAGAGCAAGCTGTTCACGGTGGAGGACCCGATCGAGTATCAGCTCACGGGCATAAATCAGATCCAGGTGCAGCCGAGGATCGGTCTCACCTTCGCACATGCGCTGCGTTCCATACTGCGCCAGGACCCCGACATCATCATGGTGGGCGAGGTGCGTGACCTGGAGACAGCGCAGATGGCGATCCAGGCCTCGCTCACCGGCCATCTCGTGCTCTCGACCTTGCACACCAACAGTGCGGCCGCATCGATCACCCGACTCATGGATATGGGTGTTGACGACTATTTGCTTGCCTCGACACTGACGGGCGTGCTCGCGCAACGCCTGGTGCGCCGCCTGTGCGCCCAGTGTTCGGCGCCGGCAGATGCCGTGCCGCAGCTGCTGGAGCGGTTGAACGCTCGCAATCTCAACCTGAAGGGCTTGCGGAGGAAGGTTGGCTGCCCCGCCTGTCGCAACACAGGCTATCAGGGCCGCACGACCATCAGTGAGCTCCTGGTCATGACCGACACCATGCGGCGACGTGTGGTTGAGCGCAGCAGCGATAACGTCATCGAGGCTGCGGCCATCGAGAACGGTATGATCAGCATGTTTGAGGATGGCCTCTCCAAGGCTGTGCGTGGCGAGACCACCGTCGACGAGGTGCTGCGGGTCACGAGGGTCGGCTGATGCCCCGCTTTTCCTATATTGCCTACGACGACCGCGGTGCGCGGACCACTGGCATGATCGAGGCGGAGACGCGCGAGGCGGCCGTCGAGGCACTGTTTCGGCTGGGGCGCCACCCGCTGGATCTGGTCGAGGGCACCCGGCTGCCGGCGCCGCGCTGGTGGGAGCGCGAGCTTTTTGCCTCCGGCGCCTTGTCTCGCAGCGGGCTGGCCCTTTTTACACGCGAGCTCGCGACGCTGCTCAAGGCGGACCTGCCGCTGGACGAAGCCTTGCGCATCGCCCATGTACAGCCTCTCATGCCGGGGCGCGTGCGCCAGACCATCGCGGCGGTCCTGAGCCGCGTCCTGGAGGGCGCATCGCTGTCGGAGGCGCTGGCTGCGCAAGGCACTACATTCCCTGCCTACTACGTGCACATTGTTCGCGCCGGGGAGGCCGCCGGCACAGTCGGCCAGACCCTCGACGAGCTCGCGGGCTTCCTGGAAAAGGCGACAGAGTTTCGGGCGCAGATCACAGCCGCACTGCTGTACCCGGCGATGCTGATGGTCGCGGCCGCCGCGGCGCTGGCCGTGATAACGTTCGTCCTTATTCCGACCATCGCCCCGATATTCTCGGAGGCGGGCGTGCAGCCACCCTTCATCATCGGGCTCCTGCTCGGCCTGCAGGAAGCGATTGCCGCCCATTGGCTGCTGATGCTGCTGGCTACCTCGGCGGCCGTCGCCGCCCTTGTAGCCGCCACTCGCAACGAGCACTGGCGCGTGTGGCGCGACCGCCAGCTGCTGCAACTGCCCCTGATTGCCCGAGTGATCCAGAATGGCCAGACGGCCCTGATGGCGCGCACCCTCGGAACCCTGGTTCGCAACGGGGTGCCGATCCTGCAAGCCCTGCAGGTCACGGGAGATGTGCTCGGCAACCGCGCCATGGCAGCCGCGCTGCGCACCTGCGCGGGCGAGGTCAAGGAAGGCGCGACGCTGAGGGTAGCGCTGGGCAGCCCGGGCATCTTTCCGGAGCTGGCATTGCGGCTCACCGGGGTGGGGGAACAGACGGGCCAGCTTGAGGTGATGCTGGACCGTGTGGGGAACATTTACGAGGCCGCCGTGCAGCAGCAGCTCGGGCGGCTCTCCAACCTGCTGACACCGGTTCTGACATTGGCCATGGGAGCGCTGGTCGGCGGCCTCCTCCTGTCGGTGATGGGCGCGATCACCAGCGTCAACGAGCTGGCGCTGCAATGACCGGTGCCGGCCAGAAATGCGCTGCATCCACCCGCGAGCGCGGCTTTACGCTGCTGGAGCTGCTCGTGGTTCTGGGGCTTCTGGCGCTCGCTCTCGCCATCGTGGCGCCGTCACTCGGACGGGCGCGGCTCGGCGTCATGGTGCGCAGCACCGCGTACGAGCTGGCAGCCAATCTCAGAGCGTCGCGTGCCGCCGCTCGCTCCACGAGCATCGAGCACGTGCTCACGATCGATCTCGCGCAGCGGCTGTACTGGGCCGAGGGCGTGGTCGGACAGCGTCGACTGCCACACGGTGTGGCTGTGGACGTGACGGTGCCGCAGAGCGAGCGCATCACTGCTTCTGCAGGGCGAATCCGCTTTTTTCCCGACGGCAGCGCCAGCGGCGCCAGGCTGGTGCTGCATGACGGGCGCTCCACCACCTCGATTGTGGTGGATTGGCTCACCGGCGATGTGCGCCTCCAGTGAGATCGCTCATGGGTGAAAAGGACACTACTTCGGGCTTCACGTTGATCGAGGTGCTCGTTGCGCTCGTCATTTTCGTTGCCGGCTACGTCGTGGTCCATAAGAGCGTGTCACTGGCCTGGTACGGCGCGCAGATTGCCTGGACAGAAAGCGCGGCACTCCGCCTTGCGCAATCGCGCCTGGCCGCCGCAGGCGTGGAGACGGAGCTGGTCGAGGGGGAGCAGTCCGGGGAGACGCCTGACGGATTTGCCTGGACGGCCCGGATCGAGCGGTATCATCCCCCGGTCGCAAATGACGGTGTGTCGATGATGGCGGCGTACTGGGTCACGGTTATCGTGCGGTGGAACGGCGGCGTGATGCGCCCGGCTCGATCGCTGCAACTTAAAACGCTGAAACTTGCGGCGGGAGCATGAGCGTCCAGGCGCCACAGCTTAGCACGGCCGCCCAGGGGCAAAGCGGCTTCACCCTCATCGAGGTGCTCGTCTCGCTCGTCCTGCTCGCACTCGTTCTGACTCTGCTGGCGGGAGGCGTGCGCTACGCTCGCGGCACATGGAATGCCACCGCCAGACTCGATGACCTGGCCGACTCCGACGTGGCCGGAACATTCATTCGCGCGCGCCTGGCCGAGGCGATGCCAATCTACGAGCAGCGCAAGGCAGGCGTGATGCAGGTGATCTTCCAAGGCGCCGCCGATTCCGTGAGCTTCCTGGCGCCGGCGCCGAATGGCCCAGGAGGCGCCGGCCTCTACCACTACTCCCTGGAAGCCGAGCCCGGCGCAGCGGGGAACCCGCAAACGCTTGTCGTCAAGGTTGCGGCTTTTCTCGCCGGGCAGACGGACGCCGGCCCGGCATTGCTGCCTGATCGGCATGTGCTCATGCGCAACATCAGGTCTGTGTCGTTCCGCTACTTCGGCCGCGGCGAGATCCGGGCCCCGCCCGCATGGCACGATGCCTGGACGCGCCCGGATGCAATGCCGAGACTGGTGGAAATCGCAATCGCGCGCAACGACAGCGACGGTGGCCCCGTCAATCTGGTGGTTGCGCTTCGCCTGCAGTCGGGAGCGCGGTAAGGCAATCGACGCAAGTGCCGCTTCCGCCTCGATTTGTCGCTCTATGCGGTCGCGGCGTGGCTCTGGCGCATGACACGGCATTGGCCTAGGTGTGATCGTGCAGCTGTACTCTCTCTCGCGGAAAAGCGACGATGTTGTGTCGACGATGGCCGGATATTGCTCAGCTGCCAATGACGGAATCGTCGGCCCGGTAGCCCTGTTCTCAAGTGCCGCATATGACAAGTGGTTTTCTCGACAGCACCCAGCCTCCCCATAAGCAAGACGACGCCAGCCATCCGGCGTGGCCCTTCGAGGCCGACAAGCGTCCGAGCCTGCCGGAGGTGCATGCTTCAGTGCCGGTTGATCCGCGTGCCAATTGGCCACGCCGGCTGCTGGCGTTCTCGGGTCCTGGCTACATGGTTTCCGTCGGCTACATGGACCCGGGCAACTGGGCCACCGACATCGCCGGCGGAGCCAAGTTCGGATACGCGCTGCTCGCAGTCATCATGCTCTCCAACGTGATGGCCATTCTGCTGCAGGCGCTGGCTGCACGCCTGGGAGTCGCGACGGGGAAAGATCTCGCCCAGGCTTGCCGCGACAGCTACCCCGGATGGGTCGCCATCCCGCTATGGCTCCTGTGCGAGGTGGCAATCATCGCCTGTGACCTGGCTGAGGTGATCGGCACGGCGATCGCACTCAATCTTCTGTTCGGGATTCCGCTGGCCTACGGCGCCTTGATGACGATGCTGGACGCCTTGCTTCTGCTGTCCCTCATGAAGAGAGGCTTCCGCTTCCTAGAAGCCTTCATCATCGGCCTTCTGATCGTGATCGCGGCCTGCTTTACTGTGCAAATCATCATGGCCGCGCCGCATGTTCCCAGCCTGCTGGCTGGGTTTGTGCCGTCCAGGGAGATCGTCACGAACCCCGAGATGCTCTACCTTGCCATCGGCATCATGGGCGCGACGGTGATGCCTCACAACCTCTACCTGCACTCCTCAATCGTGCAGACTCGCAACTACGCGCCGGACTACGAGAGCCGCAAAGACGCGATCCGCTGGGCCACAGTGGATGGAACAATTGCCCTCATGCTCGCGCTTTTCGTCAACGCAGCCATCCTCGTTGTTGCGGCTGCGGTGTTCCACGCCAGCGGCCGGACCGACGTCGCGGATATCCGCCATGCCTACGTGCTGCTCACACCCTTGCTTGGCACCGGGTTGGCCTCGATCTTGTTTGCCGTTGCTCTTCTCGCGTCCGGCCTCAACTCCACGATCACGGTAACGCTCGCCGGCCAGATCGTCATGGAGGGCTTTCTGCGGCTGCGTATCCCGCCCTGGGCGCGGCGGCTGCTGACCCGTTCGATCGCGATCGTGCCAGTGGTCGTCATCACTGTGCTTTATGGCGAGGACGGGGCTGGCCAGCTCCTGATCTTCAGCCAGGTCGTGCTCTCGATGCACCTGTTGTTTGCGGTGGTACCGCTGGTTTGGTTCGTGTCGGACCGGCGGAGAATGGGGCAGTTCGCCCTCCCGCCCCTTGTCGGCGCTCTCTGCTGGATCGTGACGGCCGTCATCCTGGTTCTAAACGCCAACTTGCTGGCAAGCATGAATATTTGGAGTTGGATCTAGCAGGCTGCTGGAATGGCATTTTTCCACCCGTCAGGGCCACGAGATCCAGACCACACTCGCCATCGACGCAAGATGATGGGAAGCGGCTTGTGCGGAGTCGCCGATTTCAACAGCACTGCCGGCGCGAGGATCCAGAAGTCATCACCCATCGCGGCGGCCGGATGGAGAATCTCTCGATCTCGATCGCACCCGCGATCATAATGTTCTCTGATATCGGCCAGATCGCGAAATTCATTCCCAATTTTAGCGTGCACTGTAAGAATTTAGCGATCAGGACACTAGTGAGCGAAACTTCTCTCCCGGGCAGGATCGCCGGCGTGGACTTCATGCAAAATCGCGGTCGCCTCGACGCGGTTTCGAACTCCGATTTTCGCGAACAGCAAGGTCTTGTGTTGCTTGATGGTCTTGATGCTGAGACCCAGCTTCAGCGCAATCTCGCGGTTGGTGAGCCCGCTCGACAAATGGCTGAGCACTTGTCGCTCGCGGGAGGTCAGGCTGTGCAGGTGCCTGCCCGAAGCCTGGGGCTCGGGTCGCGCCAGCAAGCGCGGAAGCACGCGCGATGCCAGGGCCGGCGTGATGTAGTACTCGCCACGGTGGATGGCCTCAATTGCGCCGATGAGGTCGGCGCCGGTGATCACCTTAAGAATATATCCGCGCGCTCCGTGCCGCAGTGCATCAATTATGACGACCTCGTCGTCGACAGCCGTCAGGATCACGACTTTCGCGCTAGATGCGCTCTGGCAAATTGATCCGACTGCATCTATACCAATTCCAGGGATCTCGATCTCGAGTAGCAGGATATCCAACGTCGGATCAGACGCCATCCGAAACGCATCCTGCACGTTCTGGCCATGGGCAACGATGGCAAGATTTCTTGCAGTCCCAATTGCTTCACTTACGCCGGTGCGAAAGATTGGGTGCTCGGTAATCAAACCGATACGAATGGAACTGCGCATCTCAACCTTCCCGTACAAGATTGCATCTTTTTGTATCACTTTAGTGGATATATACATCAGACCTTAGAATAGGGCCAACGTCTTATCCAGACCTCGACGCATTATCTGGTAGGCGCCCGACGCTTGGCGGGCAGCACGGCGCTTTGGCCCCGGTGCGCCCATCGTGCCGACGCATAAGCTATTCGCTCGGCGCTTCCGACCGCGATGGTTGCCATCGCATCTCCGGCGCCCATCGGAGGGCCATGATCGCAAACAATAATTTCCCCGCTTCAAGAAGAGCGAATTGAACTTCTTTTGGATCTATTCCAACGCATCGATCTTCGTTCGTAAGCACTGGATCGCAGCAATCACGTCGGCCTGCGACCAGCGAGGCCGAAGCCGGATATGTGCGCTGCGGACCCCGCTCGGCCCCGGAGAGTCCCCATGCTGTAGGTCCTAGGTCCTTACTCACTTGCTAGGAAGTAGGCGCCACTTCCATCATGCAGCCACAACGGACTGCGTGGCGGGCGCATGGAAGCTAGCGGCGATGGTCAGCTGCCACGATCGGACGGACACGATTCTTCTGCAGAGAGTCGGCAGCAACATCATCACGCAGCAAGACTTCCGCCCCGCCTGATGCTGGCACTGGGGAGGATGGCGCACCGGGGAGGGCGTCCAACATGACCATGGGAGCAACGACCATAGAGACGGCAAAGGGGGATGCGGTGCGAAGTGCGGCCGGCAACAACGGGATTGCCTCGCCTCGCGTACCGGGGCGCGAGGTGGCGGACATGCCATCAGCTCCCGCGCTCGCGCAAGGAGAGGCAGGCGCCCCCCTGCCTCCAACGCGAAAAGGCTCGGCTGGAAGGGGTGCCATCGGGTCCCCGATGGCACAGTCGTTCGCGCAGATCGTATCCGTGCTGATGCGCGACCCGAGCTACAAGGATCTCAGGGTCGCCGATCTGGAATGGCTCGTGCTTCCTCCCGTGATGGCAGGACAGTTCCGGCTCGCCCACTCCCCGCTCCGCGCGCGTTCGGCTGAGGCGCAGCAGGGCGGAAGCATTATGCCGGTGGCAGTGGCGCTGTGGGCGCGGGTGTCGCCCGAGATCGACAAGGCGCTGTCGGAGACCCTCGAAAAGCCGGTGCGGCTAACCCAGGGCGCGTGGACCTCCGGCGACATCCCGTGGCTGGTGGCAGTCGCCGGCGACCGCCGCGCCACCAAGGCTTTTCTGAGGCAGCTTCAGGAGAATGAGTTCAAGGGCAAACAAGTGAAGATGCGCCTGCGGATGCCTGACGGAAAGCTGGCCATTACCAGCTTGGATCAGCACGCGCAGGCGGCTTGAGGAAGTGGCGTCAAAGCTGAGCAGACAGAGGAATAAGCATGTATATTTCTGACAAAGCATCGCGAATTAGGCAAAGAGAAGCGCAGCGGGCACGGAAAAACCGTGCCGAGATCGTAAAGGCGCGCGCGCTGGGCCAGGTCACACGGCGAGATCTCATCAAGTGGGGTGCCTTCACGGCGGGCGGACTGCTGGTGTGCAAGAACGGCCTTAGCCCGTTCGCGCGCAGTGCTTTCGCCGATATCCCTACCGGCACCCCGCGCAGCCCTCTCTTCGGCGCGCAGAGGTTCACCACGCCCCTGCCGCGGCTCCAGCTGCAGACGCCGGTGCCGATGGTTCCGGTTGCCAGAGATGGCGAGACCGACGCCGCCTTCACAGGCACGTACGCCGGCGAGCGCCCCGCACGCAGGCTGTCCTACCACAACGACTACAACGCCTTCGTCGGCGATCCGAACGACAACCCGTTCCGCAATCCGGTCTCCAATCGTGGTCCGATCGAGGGCCGCCCGCCGACCGAGTTCTTCGCGCACCAGAGGTGGAATCAGTTCTTCCCGAAGGTCGGCTACGTGTTGTCGTGGAGCCCGTGCGTGCCCGGCACCAAGTTCCATCCGGACATGCCCGACCAGAACCCGAATTCCGTTTGGACCTACGGTGCCGGTCCGTTCACCTTGGGAAGCTTCGCACCGCCGCTGTTCAAGGGCCGGTACGGAGAACCGATCCTCACGCGCGTCTACAACAACACGCCCGTCGAGCGGGAAGCGCCAGGAGTGAACTTCGGCCGCAACGAATCGCAGTTCCACTTCCATAACGCCCACAACGGTGCGGAAAGCGACGGCGCCACCGGCGCCCACCATTTCCCGGGCACCTTCTACGACTATCTCTGGGGCACGGCGCTGGCGCGCGGCGACAGGATCAATACCGGAGCAACCGATCGCCGGGCATCCGGGCCCGACGGGAATGGCGGCCTGGTCAATGTCCCCGGAGACTTCCGCGAGATCCAAGGCACCATGTGGGCCCACGATCACCGCTTCTTCTTCACCGCCGAGAATGTCTACAAGGGCAATCTCAGCATGGTGAACTACTACAGCGGGCCGGACCGTGGCAACGAGCAGCTGGTAGACGGCGTCAACCTGCGGCTGCCCAGCGGCAAGTTCCTGGACTACGGCAACATCGACTTCGATGTGAACCTCATCATCACCGATGGCGCCACTGATCCGGACGGCCAGTACTTCTTCGATATCTTCACGACCGACGGCTTCCTTGGCGACATCCCGCTCGTCAACTTCGCCTATGCGCCGTACATGGAGGTGCTGCCGCGCAAGTATCGCTTCCGCATCCTGGCGGGTGCCATGTCGCGCTTCTGGAAGCTGGGTTTCGCCAACCCCAACGGCTCCGCGATCGCCATCAAGCAGATCGCCAACGACGGCAATCTCCTGGTGAACCCGGTGCTGCTCACTGCGCTGGATACCCAGGGCGTCGCCGAGCGTTACGACGTGGTCGTCGACTTCTCCAGGTTCCGGATCGGCGACAAGATCAAGCTCGTCAACATGCAGGCGATGCGTGATGATGGGCGCGGTCCTCTCGCGCCGGTGACACTGGCGCAGGCCCTGGCTGGCGTACCGTCCGATCCGTGCATCGGGCCGATCATGGAGTTCAGGGTTGTGAGCTCTGTGGCGAGCGTCGATGCGCCGGGCGAAATTCTGACGACGGCCAATAGCTGCGGTGCCAACGATAAGAGCCAGGTGCCGCTGCAGCTGACTCAGCAAATCCCCATCGTGCAGCCCGTGCGCACGCGCGTGATCGAGTTTGGCCGCTCCATCGGGGGCGACTCGCGCGATCCCGAAACCGGCCAGTGCACGCCCGACTGTCCGGAGAACATGCCGTTCCCCTGGTCGGTCAAGGTCAACGGCGAGGACGCGCACACGTTCAACGCCAACCGGATCTCGCTGCTGGTCCCAAGGCCTGGCGAGATCGAGCATTGGACGTTCGTCAATGCCGGCGGCGGATGGGACCATCCGATCCATCTGCACTTCGAGGAAGGCATCACCATGAATCGTGGCGATGACACCATCCCGGCAACCGAGCGCCTGGTGCGCAAGGATGTCTGGAGGCTGCGTGAGGCCGGACAGGTGCAGCTGCAGGTGCAGTTCGGCGAATACGGCGGGTCCTACGTCAATCACTGCCACAACACGGTGCACGAGGACTTCGCCATGCTGATGCGCTACCAGCTGCTCGCCGAGAGCGGAACGCAGGCAGCGGTCACGCCTACTCCGAACCCCACGCCCGATGGCGTGTTCTTCACGACCCCGGAAATCCTGCCGGAAGGCAATCCAAGTTCGTCCGCATAGCCGGACATGCCGCCTCCTGCCGAAGGCCCCCGACTGGGCCTTCGGCTCCTCTTTGAGGGGCGTGTGCAAGTCCGCGCAAGCTTTGGAGCGCTCCTCATGCGCCCGGCACTGCTTCAGTGCCGGGCGCACTGCTTTGTGCGGCCTGGTGTTGCGCCTGCCGGAAGCAGTGCTTGTCGCTATTGCTCGTCGGTGGTGCTGTTGCTGCGTGCAAAGAGTGCCGCTTCGGTCCTGTTGCGCAGGCCGAGCTTCTGCAGGATCCGTGTCATGTAGTGCTTGATCGTGCTCTCGGTTAAATCCAGCTGCTCGGCAATCTCCAGATTGCTCAAGCCATTGCCCACGAGCGCGATGATTTGCTGCTCCCTTGCGGTCAACTTGGCTGTAGCACCGTCGGCCGACTGCGCGGTCACCATATCGCCCTCACGCTCGGCCAACAGCTGGGCGGCAAGAGCCGGAGTGACGTAGCTTTCGCCGGAGTTGATCCGCCGCAGCGTGCTCATGAGCTCCGGTCCGTCGACGCCCTTTACAATATAGCCTCGAACGCCTGCCCTGAGGGCGGCACTGACCGTTGCGCGATCCTCCCGGACCGTGAGCATCACGACCTTGATGCTGGGATAGGATCTAGCGATCTCCTGTGCGGCCTCGATGCCGCCGCCGGGTAGAGCGATGTCAAGCAGGATCAGATCGGGGTCCTCCTCCTTCGCCAGTCTCAACGCATCTTGCGCCGAGGCGCCTGCGCCGACGAGCTCTAGATCCTCCTCCTCGGAGAGGGTCTCGGTCACGCCGCGCCGCATCATCGGATGGTCGTCGACGACAGCGACCCGGATTCTGCTACCCCTTGGCGATTTCCGCATGATGTACCCTGTTCAGATCGAACGACGCAGCAAGATGCGTGCCTTGTCCCTGCTTTGAAGCGATCTCGAGACTGCCGCCGATGGCTTCTATGCGAGCTCGCAAACCCGCGAGGCCGAGGCCTTTGGCATTTATGGTTTCGCCGGCGAATCCCTGGCCGCAATCAGAGATCCTGACCTCAAGAGTGTCCACGCCGCTTGCCATCACGGTCTGGCCGACGCCGCCTGCATGACGGAAGGCATTCGTAAGCCCCTCCTGAACGAACCGATAGACGCACAGCTTCAGCGATTGTGACGCTTTCTCCGGCAGGTCCTGCAATAGGCGAGAGACACACGTATTGGTCAGCCGCTCGTGCGACGTGATGGCCAGTTCTATCACCTCCCGCAGCGTGATCGGATCAAGCTCGGGGAGCGCCAGGCCTTCGGATATGTTGCGGACCTCCCGGAGGGCATGGCTGAGGGATTCGCGGATGAGCACCAGCTCTCGGCGCTCCTTATCGCTGCCGACCCTCTCGGCCAGCGCCGCGAAGGTGTGGAGGCGCAGGAGCATATAGCTCAGCAGCTGAGCCGGTCCGTCGTGGAGGTCGGCGCCAACCCGGCGCAGGAAATGCTCGTTGGCGACCGCTACCGTCGTATTGGCGCGCTGCAACCGAAGGCGCAGGTCTTCATTCTGCGACAGCAGCTTCTGCAACTCGGTGATCCGCTCATGGAGCTGAACCCTTTGCTTGTCGATGGTGCGGCTTCCCCTGGCGACGATGCCCCAGAGCGCAGCCATCATGTACAGCGTCACGTGCCCGACAATCAGCCAGCTCGAGGCAGCCTCTTTCCAGACGTCCGACTTCAGCTTTTCGGCCGGTGCGTAGAACTCCGCGACTGCAATGACGCGGCGCGATTGAGTTTCGCGGACAGGAGTGTAGATCTCGAGCAGGTCCGGTTCCAGCGCACGCTCCAGTGCGTCGTCCTCTCCGGGAGTGGGATCGAACTCGACCGCCAGATCGCCTGCGACTGCGCGGTGGAAATTGCGTGAGGTCGGCAAGCGCCTCCCGATCAGCTCCTTCCACTTGCTGTAGACGACGGTGCCGTCGATGCGCCAGACCCTCATCGACAGGATGTGCTCGCTGATCACGGGTTGCGCCAGCAGTTGATCGAGCTTCTCCCGCGTCGCGGGCATGAGCTCATCGGAGGTCTGAAGCTCCTGCAGGAGCGGGGCGACTGAGTTTTCCATGTAGAGCGCCACCGCGGCGGCGGTGTTGAAAGTTACGGCACGTACGACACGATCCTCGACCCACAGGCCGATCGAGATCATGCCCGCCAGCAGCACGACGGCCGCTGCATAGGTGAACTGCCTGTGGAGCGTCAATCTTCTCCACCACAGCTGCAGCCCGTAGAGCGCCCGGCTTGTCGCCCCGAGTGTCCGGTGCACTTCGCAATCTCCCCCAACGACGCAATGAGTACGAGGTGACAACTCTCTCTGCTGAGCACGAGCGGATCCGTCTGATCGGCTGAAGCACCCCGGCCCCGGCCACGTGCGAGGGACTGGCATGGCGTCTGGACTTTCCCTTTCCAAGTCTGGAAACTCTGACTTGAAGTCCCATTGTGTGCAATCAAAAGCTCTTCATGTTTCGCGACGTTGGTCTCAGTCAGCACATCGGATAATGCCCCCCCATGCCCTCGCTGCCCAGCCGCCGTCCGGATGACGCGATGTTACCGCTGCGGCGGGTTCCCGCCGTCCTGACGGCGCGCTGCCTCATCCGTCTCGGCCTCACCGCGGTCGCGGCGCTCGGCATCTTTCTGTTCTCATTTCAAGTCTTTACGCCGAGGGTGGCCGCAGTCTCGTGCGCCCTCGGCTGGGCGATGCTCGCCATTGCGGTTATTGACGCACGGCGGTTCACGATCCCGGACGTGCTGTCGCTGCCTGCCATTCCGTTGGGACTCCTGGCATCCGGCAAGCTGCTCGCGTCATGGAGCGGCAGTCTGGTCGCCTTGGACCACGTCATTGGCGCGATACTTGGCGGCGCCATCTTCTGGCTGGTGCGGGAGGGCTATTCCCGCCTGCGCGGGCGGGAAGGCCTCGGGTTCGGCGACGTGAAGCTCGCAGCCGCTGCGGGCGCGTGGACGGCTTGGCAGGATCTATCCAACGTCGTGCTTCTCGCCGCGGTGGCTGCGCTGGGCTTCGCCTTTATCCGGGCGGTTGTGCAGCGCAACGGGCTAGCCGGCACCGAACGGATCGCCTTCGGGACCTTTCTCGCCCCCGCCATTTGGGTCGTCTGGGTACTGCGCCAGCTGGCGTAGAGCACCGCCCGCTTGCCGGAAGACGCCGTGACACTCGTGCGATAATCGAGAGGTTCGCTGCATCGCGGGCGGCTAGGTGGACGCGGACTTCTCGATCTCGATTGCACGAGCAATCAATAAGTTGGCACGTATCCTTGATGTCGCGATATTCACTCCCAATCCCGCAGCACGCTGCAACGAATTTCGCGACCAGGATACTGGCCCGGAGCGATTACGCTGCGGCGATGTATTCGTCTTCCGCGGACCATTCCTGGATAAGCGGCGCGCATAGATCCCGGCTGTGTGCGCTGCCCATAATGGGGCCTGAAGGGCCCGTGTTCCTGTCCAAAAGGACAAACAAGGCCAATCCGCAGTCCTAGGCCAAACCTCTCTGGTTGAAAGTACCAAAGCGCCGCACCGTGCCTGTGCAGGTTTGGGTATTTTCGGGCGAGAGCGGCGAGGAGCGATCTATGGTCAGCTACGACAAGACGGATCTGGAGTTCATCCTGGCTCAGATCAAGGTGGCTGAGGTTGGACAGCCGCCTCTGAACGCGCATCTTTCGTTTGGGTTGCGGGAGGTTGCCGGGACGAACAACAGCATCGTGCCCGGCCAGGAGGACTACGGCGCGGCGGGCGAGCCG
>DASURA010000052.1:0-2067 GCA_036280295.1 Hyphomicrobiaceae bacterium | reverse complement strand
CAACCTGGTTGCCTACCGCGAACGCGTCGCCGACCGCCCGGCGGTGCAGGCGGCGATGAAGGCCGAAGGCCTCACCAAGTAGGCTTGGGCGGCTGGCGCAGCAGCAAAGTCAGGACCAGCGCCAGCGCCGACACGACCAGCATCAGGATGAAGGCGGCATCGTAGGACCCGGCGGCATCGAAGATCAGCGCGCCACCCCAGGCGCCGATGCCGCCGAACACCTGATGCACCATGGTGATGAGGCCGGTCAGCGCGCCCAGATGCTTCATGCCGAAATGGTCACGCACGAACAGCACCGTCATCGGCGCCGTGACCATGAAGGTGGCCCCGAACACCAGGGCGAAGACGGCGATCGAGAGTGTCGACTGATCGACCGCGATCAGGCCGAACACAGCAACCCGGGCCGCGAAGGAGAGGGCCGACGTCCACGCCGGGCCGGCCCGATCGCTGACGAGGCCGGTGGCCAGCAGGCCGATGAGGCCGGTGAGCCCCATGAAGGCCAGCAGATTGCCGGCGAGCAGGCCATCGACGCCGCGATCCTGCGCAAACGCCACGACGTGGGTGGCGACCAAGAAGTCGTCGAAGCCGCAGATGGCGTAGACCGCGAGGAGCAGCCAGAAGCTGCGTGTGCGTGCGGCCTCGCGCACGCTGAGCCCGCTGTGCTTCGCTGCCACCCCCTTGTGTCCGCCACCCCGCGGCAGCGCCAGCAGGAGGAAGGGCACCAGCGCCAGGTGGGCGATGCCGAGCCACAGGAACACGTCGCGCCAGCCGATCTGCGACAGCAGCATCGCCAGCGCCGCAATCATGACGAGCTGGCCGAGGCACATGCCCGAGATCACGGCCGAATTGGCGAAGCCCGTACGGTTGGGAAAGGCGCGCGTCACCATCACGCCAACCGGGATCAGCGAAGCCATGCCACTGCCGACGGCGAACACGAGCCCGTAGAGCACAAGGGCATGCCAGGGCTGGCCGACCAGGTACATGAGGCCGATGCCGACGCCGCCGATGACCACGCCGGTGTTGAGCAAGAGGTTAGGGCTGCTGCGATCGGCCAATCGGCCGGCGAGGTAGGTGGCGACGGCGGAGACGACCATGTAGGCGGCGACCGCGATACCGACCTCGCCGCGCAGCCAGCCGAGCTCGGCCACCATCGGCTTCAGCGTGAGGCCGATGGCGAAGCGCGCGCCACCACCGACGAACAGGATGAGGAAGCCGGCGGCGAAGATGACCATCGGATTGATCGGGTACCCGGCGGTGGGGGCCGAGGGTCGGGGCTCGGGCATATCCATCGGAATCTCCTGACCGCACGACTGCCGATGCCCGCCGCCCCTCGGCCAGCCCCTCAAGGCCGGACGCGGGCGAGGAAGTAGGCAAGATCCGCGAAGTCCGTGTCGCTGAGCCCGTGGATGGCCTCGGCCATCGCAGCCTGGGTGCCCACACGAGCCCCGGCACGATAGTCCTGCAGCGCCTTCAGCGTGTAGGCCTCATGCTGTCCGGCGAGGCGCGGCATCTGCGCGCGGCCCGAGAAGGTCTCGCCGTGGCAGCTGCCGCAGCGGCGCTGAGCCGCCAGCTCGGCGCCGCGCTTGTAACGGGCCGCGTCGATCGCATCTGTGACGGGTGCCGGCGGCGGCAGCTTGGAGACGTGCTCGGCGATGGCGGCAAGCTCGGCGTCGCTGAGCGACCTGGCAATCTCGTTCATCTGCGGGCTCTTCCGCCGCCCCTCGCGGAAGAAGAAGAGCTGGTACATGACGGCGAGCTTGGGCTGGCCGCCGATGTTGGGGATGCTGGGGTCCTGCGAGTGCCCATCGGCGCCGTGGCACGCCGCGCAAGAGGCAATCTTGTCCTGCAGGGATTGGGCGAGCGCGGGGAAGCAAAAGAAAGTCTGCAGAATAGCGAGCACACAGATAAATATGCTTGCTTGCCTTGTGGCTACGACGTGCGCAACAGCGTCCCCTCCCCCCTTGTGGGGGAGGGACAGGGTGGGGGGGATTGCAGAACGTCCGAGATCGGGAGTCCCCCCACCCCTAACCAATCCGCACAAGAAGGAGGGGAATCCGGTCGAGCGCG
>DASURA010000051.1:0-11039 GCA_036280295.1 Hyphomicrobiaceae bacterium | reverse complement strand
CCGGGCTCGGTGAGCGACGAATGGCGCCACTTCTTCGCCAGCCTCCAGGAGGAGCGGCAGGGCGGTAACGGCCACGATGAGCCATCCTGGGCGAGGCCGCTGGAGCAGGTCGAAAGCACCGGCGACCGCGAGTTGCTGGGGGCGCTCACCGGCGACTGGGGCGAGACCGAGCAGCACATCAAGAACCAGCTGCAGGCCCGCGCCAGCACCGCCGGCTACGAGATGAGCCCGGCCGCATCGCTGCGCGCGACGCAGGACAGCATCCGCGCCCTCATGCTGATCCGCGCTTATCGCGCCATGGGCCACCTGGCGGCCCACCTCGACCCGCTGGGGCTCGCCGAGCGCAAGAAGCACCGGGAGCTGCGGCCCGACTTCTACGGCTTCACCGAAGCCGACCTCGACCGGCCGATCTTCATCGACAAGGTGCTGGGGCTGGAGACCGCCACCATCCGTGAGATTCTCCGCATCCTGAAGCGCACCTACTGCCGGCACATCGGCGTCGAGTTCATGCACATCACGAACCCGGCGCAGAAGTCGTGGATTCAGGAGCGCATTGAAGGCAGGGACAAGGACATCGCCTTCACCGTGGAGGGCAAGCGGGCGATCCTCAACAAGCTGATCGAGGCCGAGATCTTCGAGAAGTTCGCCGATGTGAAGTATACCGGCACCAAGCGCTTCGGCCTCGACGGGGGCGAGGCCATGGTCCCGGCGCTGGAGCAGATTATCAAGCGTGGCGGTCAGCTCGGCATCAAGGAGGTCGTCATCGGCATGGCCCACCGCGGGCGCCTCAACGTGCTCGGCAACGTGATGGCGAAGCCGTACCGGGCGATTTTCAACGAGTTCAAGGGCGGCTCGTTCAAGCCTGACGACGTCGAAGGTTCAGGTGACGTGAAGTACCACCTGGGCGCCTCGTCGGACCGCACCTTCGACAACAACAACGTGCATCTCTCGCTCACTGCCAACCCCTCGCACCTGGAGATCGTCGATCCGGTGGTGCTCGGCAAGGTGCGGGCGAAGCAGGACCAGCACGGCTGCAAGCCGGGCGAGCGCACCCCGGTGTTGCCGCTGCTGATCCACGGCGACGCCGCATTCGCCGGCCAGGGCGTGGTGGCAGAGTGTTTCGGCCTCTCCGGCCTCAGGGGCCACCGCACCGGCGGCTCGATCCACTTCATCATCAACAACCAGATCGGCTTTACGACGAGCCCGCGCTTCTCGCGTTCCTCGCCCTACTGCTCCGACGTGGCCAAGATGGTGGAGGCGCCGATTTTCCACGTGAACGGCGACGATCCGGAGTCGGTGGTGCATGTGGCCAAGATCGCCACCGAGTTCCGGATGAAGTTCCAGAAGCCGGTGGTGATAGACATGTTCTGCTATCGCCGTTTCGGCCACAACGAGTCCGACGAGCCTGCGTTCACCCAGCCGCTGATGTACCGCGCCATCCGCAGCCACCCCGGCGTGGTGGAGCTGTACTCCAAGCGCCTGGCGGAGCAGGGCGTCGTCAGCGAGGCCGAGGTGGAGGGCATGAAGGCGACTTTCCGCGCCCATCTTGACTCGGAGATGGCGGCAGCGGAGGGCTATCGCCCCAACAAGGCCGACTGGTTCGACGGCCGCTGGTCGAAGCTGGGCGTTGCCGAGGGCGACGAGCGGCGCGGCACCACCGGCGTGCCCGTCGAGATGCTCAAGGAGCTCGGCCGGCGCATCACCACCATCCCCAACGATTTCCGCGCCCACCGCACCATCGAGCGCCTGCTGCAACGCCGGCGCGAGATGGTGGAGAGCGGCACCGGCATCGACTGGGCGATGGCCGAGCACCTGGCGTTCGGCACCCTCCTGACGGAGCGCTACGCCGTGCGCCTGTCCGGCCAGGACAGCGAGCGCGGCACCTTCTCGCAGCGCCATTCGGTGCTGACCGACCAGGAGACCGAGCGGCATTACACGCCGCTGAAGCACGTGGCGCCGGACCAGGGCCGTTTCGAGGTGATCAACTCGATGCTGTCGGAGGAGGCAGTGCTCGCCTTCGAGTATGGCTATACCCTGGCCGAGCCCGATACGCTGGTGATGTGGGAGGCGCAGTTCGGCGACTTCGCCAACGGCGCCCAGGTGGTATTCGATCAGTTCATCTCCTCTGCCGAGCGCAAGTGGCTGCGCGCCTCCGGTCTGGTCTGCCTGTTGCCGCACGGCTACGAGGGCCAGGGCCCGGAGCACTCATCGGCCCGGCTTGAGCGCTATCTGCAACTCTCGGCCGAAGACAACTGGCAGGTGGCGAACTGCACGACGCCGGCCAACTACTTCCACATCCTGCGCCGGCAGCTGCATCGCAACTTCAGAAAGCCGCTGATCCTGATGACGCCCAAGTCGCTGCTGCGCCACAAGCGGGTCGTCTCCGACCTCGCCGACATGGGGCCGGGCACCACCTTCCATCGCGTGCTGTGGGACGACGCGCAGGCCAGGAAGGGCGAGAAGATTGAGCTGGTAAAGGATGCGGAGATCCGCCGCGTCGTGCTCTGCACCGGCAAGGTCTATTACGACCTCTACGAGGCACGCGAGGCCGCCGGCATCAACGACATCTACCTGATGCGGGTGGAGCAGCTCTATCCGTTCCCCGGCAAGGCGCTGGTGGGCGAGCTGTCACGTTTCCCCAAGGCCGAGGTCGTATGGTGCCAGGAGGAGCCGATGAACATGGGCGCCTGGAACTACATCGAGCCCAATATCGAGTGGGTGCTGCAGCACACACCGATCACCAATACGCGCGCCCGCTACGCCGGCCGCAAGCCGTCGGCGGCCACCGCGACCGGCCAGGCCAGCAAGCACAACCAGGAGCAGAAGGCGCTGGTCGAGCAGGCGCTCGGCTGAGCGTAGGGTGGGTTAGGGCCGAAGGCCCATAACCCGGCACCGGCAGTCCAGTAGCGTGTTGGGTTACGGTCTTCGCGCCTAACCCAACCTACGGCTTGAGGAGCAGATGACGATCGAGATCAAGGTGCCGACGCTGGGCGAGTCCGTCACGGAAGCCACGGTCGGCCAGTGGTTCAAGAAGCCCGGCGACGCCATCAAGGTCGATGAGCCGCTGGTGGAGCTGGAGACCGACAAGGTGACGGTGGAGGTGCCGGCCCCGGTCGCAGGCGTGCTCGCCGACATCACGGTGGCGCAGGGCACCACGGTCAACATCGGCGCCGTGCTCGGCTTCATCAAGGAGGGGGCAGCCGCCGCGGCGGCTGCGCCGGCTGCCACCCCCGCCAAGATCGCGGAGGCACCTGCGCCGAAGTCGGCGGCTCCGGCGTCGCCGGTTCTCCCGGCCGCTCAGCACAGCGGCAACGGCGGCATGCCGCCGTCGCCGGCGGCCCGCCGGGTGCTGGAGGAGAGCGGCATCGCCGCGGCCGATGTGGCCGGTTCCGGCCGGCGCGGCCAGGTGCTGAAGGAGGACGCAACGGCCGCCGCGGCCGCCAAGGCTGCAGCGCCGGCACGCTCGGCCCAGGCTTCGGCCCCGTCTGCAGTCATGACGACCATGCCGGTGCCGGCCACGCAGATGCGCGCGCCCTCGCCGCCCAATGACGCGGCGCGCGAGGAGCGGGTGCACATGACGCGCCTGCGCCAGACAATTGCCCGCCGTCTCAAGGACGCGCAGAACACCGCCGCCATGCTCACCACGTTCAACGACGTGGACATGGGCGCCGTCATGAACCTCAGGTCGCAGTACAAGGACCTGTTCGAGAAGCGCCACGGCGTGCGGCTGGGCTTCATGGGCTTCTTCGTCAAGGCCTGCATCCAGGCGCTGCGCGAGATCCCCGCGGTCAACGCCGAGATCGACGGCGAGGACATCATCTACAAGAACTACTACCACATCGGCGTGGCCGTCTCGACCGAGCGCGGTCTCGTGGTGCCGGTGATCCGCGAGGCCGACCATCTGTCGTTCGCCGAGATCGAGGCCAGGATCGCCGACTTCGGCAAGCGCGCCCGCGACGGCAAGCTGTCGATCGAGGAGATGCAGGGCGGCACCTTCTCCATCACCAACGGCGGCGTGTTCGGCTCGCTCTTGTCGACGCCGATCCTCAACGCGCCGCAGTCGGGAATCCTCGGCATGCACCGCATCGAGGAGCGCGCTGTGGTGCGCAAGGGCCAGATCGTCGCCCGGCCGATGATGAGCCTCGCCTTGAGCTACGACCACCGCATCGTCGACGGCCGCGAGGCCGTGACGTTCCTGGTGCGCGTCAAGGAGTGCCTGGAGGACCCGCAGCGGTTCGTGCTGGATTTGTAAGGCGCAACGGAGGCGAGGATGGGGCCGCTGGGCCGGCCGATCGGTATCTGGATCGCGATGGTCTACCTGGCCGTGCTGGCGCTTGGTGCCAGCAATCCGTGGTCGCCGCTATGGAGTGGAAGCCCCTTCATCGTGCTCTCGCTCGCCGCCATGCTCCTGAGCATGGCACTCTTGTGGTCGCTCAGCCGATGGGTCGTGGCCGCGACTGCCGTCGTGGCGGCACTGCAGTCGGCTTTCTTTCTTATCGCCCTGCTCGATCCGTCCTGGATCGTGGTGCTGCTGGGCTACCGCTCACCCTATCACGACACGTACGTGGTCGTGAGCCACGGTGGCGTTGCCCAGCTGGTGCATCTGGCGGCGTTGGCAGCAATACCTCTGTATTCAGCCTGGCTCTGGCGCAGGGGCGCACTCAGATGATCAGGCCGGCGCGACCCGGCGGTTTGCTAAAGGACCTGTGAGAGACTCATGACCTACGACCTGATCGTGATCGGCACTGGGCCCGGCGGCTACGTTTGCGCCATCCGCGCCGCACAGCTCGGCATGAAGGTGGCTGTGGTGGAGAAGCGGGCCACCTTCGGCGGCACCTGCCTCAACGTCGGCTGCATCCCGTCCAAGGCGATGCTCCATACCTCCGAGCGCTTCGAGGAGGCGGGACACGCCTTCGCCGCCATGGGCATCGAGGTGCCGGCGCCGAAGCTGGACTTGGCCAAGATGCTGGCCTTCAAGGACCAGGGCGTGAAGGGCAATGTCGACGGCGTCGCCTTCCTGCTCAAGAAGAACAAGGTCGATACCGTCCACGGCAGCGCGACCATCGCCGCGCCCGGCAAGGTCGAGGTGAGGCTGGCGTCGGGCGGGGCTGAGACGCTGGAGACCAAGAGCATCGTCATCGCCACCGGCTCCGACGTGGCGCGGCTGCCCGGCATCGAGATCGATGAGGAGAGCATCGTCTCCTCCACCGGCGCCCTCGCCCTGCCGGCGGTGCCCAAGCGCATGCTGGTGATCGGCGCCGGCGTGATCGGCCTGGAGCTGGGCTCGGTGTGGCGCCGGCTGGGCTCGCAAGTGACGGTGGTGGAGTTCCTCGATCGCGTGCTGCCCGGCATCGACGGAGAGGTCGGCCGCACCATGCAGCGCATCCTCTCCAAGCAGGGGATGACCTTCAAGCTGTCAGCCAAGGTGACGGGCGTCAACAAGAACGGCGCAGGCCATCGTGTCACCATCGAGCCCGCCAATGGCGGCGGCGAAGCTACGTCAATCGACACCGATGTGGTGCTGGTTTGCATCGGCCGCGTCCCCTACACCAACGGGCTCGGGCTTGAGGCCGTCGGCGTCAACATCGACAACCGCCGGCGCATCGTGGTGGACGCGCACTACCAGACCGGCGTGCCCGGCATCTACGCCATCGGCGACGTGATCGCCGGGCCAATGCTCGCCCATAAGGCCGAGGACGAGGGCATGGCGGTGGCCGAGATCCTGGCGGGCAAGGCCGGCCACGTGAATTACGACGTGATCCCCAACGTCATCTACACCTCGCCGGAGGTGGCAAGCGTCGGCAAGTCGGAGGAGGAGCTGAAGGCGGCCGGCATTGCCTATCATGTCGGCAAGTTTCCGCTCACTGCCAACGGCCGCGCCAAGGTCAACAAGACCACCGACGGCTTCGTCAAGGTGCTGGCCGACGCCGCGACGGACAGGATCCTCGGCGTGCACATGATCACGCCCGTCGCCAGCGAGATGATCGCAGAGGCCGCCGTCATCATGGAGTTCGGCGGCTCGGCGGAGGACCTGGCCCGCACCTGCCACGCGCATCCTTCGCTCACCGAGGCGGTAAAGGAGGCGGCGCTCGCCGTGGACAAGCGGCCGATCCATATGTGAGGCGTCGTGCGCTGTAGGGCGCAATAAGGCGCCAGTGGCATTGCGCCGACCCACGTCGATGTCTGCGAATCCGGAGGAGTACGTGCGCATACCATCTCGAACGATGCCCAAGGCTCATTCCGCCGCGCCGGGTTGGCTGGGTGTCGTGCTGACGCTTGGACTACTTGCACTCGTGCTCGCGCCGCTTGCGATGGTTTGGTGGCCGCTGGCATTCATCGCGCCTGCGGCCGTCCTTGGGCTTTCATCCATCGAGGCACGCCGCGACCGCCGCATCGCCAAGGAGCGCGAAGGGGAATCCATTTGCCGATTCGCCCGCGGCTTTGATTGTCGCAAGGTCGATACCCGGATCATCCGGGCGGTCTATGAGGAATATTCGCGGGGTTTCCCTTGCGCCCGTCCGACCGCCTCAAGGAGGATCTTCGCATCGATGACGACGACCTGGATTTCGGTGCCATAGACATCGCCCGGCGCACCGGACGCAGCTTGGCTGGCTGCGAGCGCAATCCGCTGTACAGTGGGGCGAGGACGCTGCACGACGTGGTGATGTTCTTCCAGCATCAGCCGCTGGCAGGCTCCGTAGCGAGTTCGTCGGCCACAGAAGGCAGGTGACGGCGCAATGCGCCTTCGGCTCATTGCGCCCTACGTCGGGCTCAGATCAGCTCCAGCGCACCCAGGGTGACAGCCAGCGCGGACGCGAAATCGGGCACCAGAGGCTGGTCAGCGGCAATCTCGGGCTTGTCCGCATAGCCATTGAGGCCAGGCCGGCGGTGAATACGGTTGACGAGCGTCTGCGCGTTGATCACCCACACCTCGCGCACCGCGAAAGTGGCGAAAAGGTGCGCCTTGCGCTCCAGATCGTAGCGCAGGCTGCTATCGGCCACCTCGACGGCCAGCAGGCAGGTATCAGGCTTGAGGTTGGCCAAGCCGTCGGCCGATCTGAAGAAGACGAAATCAGGCTCAACGAAGGTGTCCTCACCGAGCCGAAACGTCGTCTCCGTGATCATTCCGATCTGGTCAGGCAGGCGCTGGTACCAGTACTTGGCCAACGCTCCCTTGATCCGCTCGTGGCGAATGCCCTTTGGCGACATCGGCACGATCTCCCCGCCGATCAGCTCGAAGCGCTCATCCTCCGGCAGGATGCCGGCTTTCACGATCTCCTCGATCTCGGCCACGGACCAACGGCGCCGCATCAGGCCCTCGGCGGCCTGTGTGGTGAGTGAAAGCTCAGCCCGGCGCAATTGCTCGTTCATTGCGGCAATCCTAGCACACGTCGCCCGGCGGGAAAAAAGCCAGGCGACATGCGGATTGGACTGGCCAAGCTGGCGCCTGGCCGCAATCACGGTGCCAGGGTGAAGCGCTGCGGCGGTGTGCCGTCATTATCGTCGCGATCATCGGAGGCATAGAGATCGCGCACGCCGTCGCGGCCATAGAGATCGCGCCGGAAGATGATGCGGCCATCGAGCTCGGCCCAGGCGGTAATGTAGGTGAAATATACCGGCACCGGCTTCGACAGGTGCACATCCAGCGCCTGGCCGGCGGCCAGGACCTCGGCGGTGCGGCCCGGCTGGCTCCAGCCCGGCTCGTACTTTGCAAGCCATTCGACCAGGGTGAACACATCCTGCACCCGGACGCAGCCGGCGCTGAACGCGCGCCAGCGCTGGTTGAAGAGATGGCGCATGGGGGTGTCGTGCATATAGACGCCCTCAGGGTTCTGCATGTCGATGCGCACAAACCCAAGCGCGTTCTGTGGCCCAGGATCCTGCCGGAACCGCAGGCGCCTTGTGTCGGCCTGCCGCCAGTCTATGCTGGTGGGGTCGATCTCCGGGCCGTTATAGGAGCCGTTGAGGACGCGAATCTTCTCCTGCTCCAGATACTCCGGCTGGGTCTGCAGGCGTGGGATCAGATCCTTCGTGGCCACGCTCAGCGGCACGCGCCAGTAGGGGAAGAAGTTGAGCGCCTTGATCATGGCATGCACGGTCGGCGTCTGTCGCTCGATCTTGCCGACGATGACGCGATGGCGCAGCTCGACCTGGCCTCGCTCCACCGCCTCCAGCTGGAACGCCGCGGCGTTCACCAGCACGTAGCGATCGTCCACCTTCTGTGACGTCAGCTCGCGCAGGCGCTGCAGGTTGATCCTGAGCTGGGCGAGACGGGCGATGGCGGGCACGTTCAGCGCCTGCAGCGTCTGGCGATCGACGCGGCCGGTGACGCGCAGACCGTTGTTCTCCTGGAAGCGGCGCACCGCCTCCTCCATGCCATCCGAATAGTTGACGCCGAACAGCGATTGCTGGGGCGGCCGCTTCCACTCGCCGCTGATGCTGAGGCGGCGATAGAGGAGCGCCACGCGCTCGTCGTTGTCCTCCGGACGGATCGGCTGCGAGCCGGGAATGGTCGGCCAGCCGCCCTTGGTGACGATGTTCTGGTAGCGCCCGATCGCCGCCTCCATGGCGTCGATCATCTCCTGGCTGCGCCAGGGAGTCCGACCGGGGCGCAGGTCGTTGAGCTGCTGGGACTGCGGGCGCTCCCTGCGCTCCTCATGCGCCGCAACGCGCGGTCCCTCCCGGCGGCCGTTCGCGCCGGGGAAGCTGCGCTCCCACCATTGGCCATGCTGGGCGGTCGCCGACGGTACGGCCATCACACTGAGCCCGAGCACGAAGCAAATGCTGCCGCAGATAATCCGAGCCGGGCTCGGCCGGTCGCGCAAGCCTTTGTTTCGTACCATCATCCTGCCTTCCGGTCGCCCCCGAGAGATGCCCTACCTGCGCTACTACCCGACCGGCCGCGCCAAGGCATTTGCGCCAGCAGCGGCTGCAGCGCGCTCTAGCGTTCAAGCGCTTGTGCCCAACCTCTATAGCCCTGTGGCAAAGATATGGCCAAGCAAAGAGATGTTATCTCTTCGGCCATTCCCGACCCTCGTTGTTGCCCGTCTACGTCGTGGTCAAGCACCGTCTCGTGCGGAGCTTGTGGATTGCGGGTGTGTCCCCTGGGGATTCTTCGGCAGGTGCTCCGCAAGTCCACGTCGATTAAAAGACGGGTCGGCCGACCACGGAGCGTGGCGGCGGCGACATAGCCCCACAGCCGTCTTGGCCGCGCGCATGGAATCGTGGCCGCGCCGATCGTGTCGGCTGGACGAATCAGCCATCGTTCCCCTGCCCGTTGCAAAAGCCCAGGTGGACCATGGCTCACTCCGACGGCCGGCACTGTGTCCCGGCAGAAGAAGTCCAGCTCGACATGTTCGGCGCACCCCCGCTGCCGCGCGATCTTGACCGGGAAAGCTTGCGCGCCGAGCTCGCCGACATCCTGGCCGAGGCGCGGGATACGCCGGCCGACCCCTGGGACGCCCGCGACGCCTCGTACTATCGCGGCATGCTGTCGGGCGTGGCCGATGATCTTGAGACCGGCGACAGCGAGCTGCAGCAGCTGCGGCTGGAGCTGGAGACCGAGCTGGCGCGCCTGGCCGCGACGGCCTGAGAGGCAGCCACTCACCGGCTGGCGTCGGCTTTAATTGACGAAACGATTGTCATCCCGGTGCTTGTCACTGGGATCCATCTAACGGTCGGCTCCAAAGCCTGCTCTTGCACTGCACCCGGGCAACAAGGGCCGAGGTGAAAGGTTGGCGCGACAGCGCGGATGTCTCGATCATCGCCGCGTGCGATTGCGCCCTGGATCACCGTACCTCGCCATCGTTCTGCCCCGTCGAATCAGAGACCGTCCCGGCGGTTCAAAAGCTCCTACGGTGGTGCCATGTCCGATTCCGAGGCGACTTACCCCTCCTGCGTGGATTCACTCACGGCGGAACACGCGCAGCTCGATATGTTTCCTTCGTCATCTGCCGGGACCGGCATCGACCGTGAGGAGCTGCGCGCCGAGCTGGCGGGCATCCTGGCCAAGGTGCGCGCCGAGCCGGACGAGCCTCTCGACGCCAGCGATGCCGTGCACTTCCGCAACATCTTCTTCCGGATGGCCGATGGGCTCCCGGCCGAGGAGGCCGAGCAGCTGCGTCTGGCGTTCGAGACCGAGCTGACGCGCCGCCGGTTGGCCTGACCGTCAAGCCCGGGACAGGCCTGCGATGCGCCGCTACTCGGCGGGAGCGGCGGCGGTCCTCATGGCGGGGGTGGCCGCCGTCTCGGTCTCCTCGGCTACCCGAGGCGTATGACCGAGCAGGCTGTACACCGTCGGGATCACGAACAGTGTGAGCGGCGTGCCGAAGCTCATGCCGCCCACGATCACCCAGCCGATCTGCGAGCGGCTCTCGGCACCGGCGCCCTCGGCGATCGCCAGCGGCAGCGCGCCCAGCACCATGGCGCCAGTGGTCATCAGGATCGGCCGCAGCCGCATCACCGCCGCCTCGACCACCGCCTCGATGCGGCCCCGGCCCTTCTCCTGCAGCTGGTTGGCGAACTCGACGATCAGGATGCCGTGCTTGGTGATCAGTCCGACCAGGGTGACGAGGCCGATCTGCGAGAACACGTTGAGCGTGCCGCCGGCCAGCCATAGCGTGCCCAGTGCACCGGCCATCGACAGCGGCACCGTCACCAGGATGATCAGCGGGTCGCGGAAGCTCTCGAACTGCGCCGCCAGCACCAGGTAGATGAACCCAAGCGCCAGCAGGAACACGAGCAGCAGGCTCTGGCCGGCGTGGCGGTACTCCCGGCTCTGTCCGCTCACGTCGGTCAGCACCGTCTCGGGTAGCACCTCGCGCGCCGTCTTCTCCAGGAAGGCCAGCGCATCGCCCAGCGCGTAACCGTCGCCCAGGCCCGCCGAGATTGTCACCGCGCGCAGCTGGTTGAAGCGCCTGAGCTCCTTGGGCGCCACCGCCTCTCTCACCTTTACGATGTTGGAGAGCTGCACCATCTCGCCGTGGGGCGAGCGCAGGTGGATGGTGGCAAGCGTCTGCGGCGAGGCGCGGTCCTGGGCG
>DASURA010000050.1:0-3930 GCA_036280295.1 Hyphomicrobiaceae bacterium | reverse complement strand
AGCCCCAGGTTGCCTCCGCTCACGCCGGGCAGCCGCAGGTAGCCCAATGGGCCGAGCCGGCTGTTGATGTTGACGGCAATGATCCGGCCGCGCCGCGCCAGAGAGGCGCCGGAGTACCAGGCGAGCGAGCCGGACCCCGTCGTAAAGGCGCCGCCGTGGAAGAAGACCAGCACCGGCACCTTCTCGCCGGCTGACAGACCCGCCGGAGCCCAGACAGTCGCAGTCAGGCAGTCCTCGCCCTGCGGATCGTTGACCGGACCCATCGCTGGCTCCAGCCGCGCCGGCGGCTGCGGCGCGATCGGGCCGTTCCGGCTAGCGTCGATATCCTCGCCCGATGCCGGCAGCTCGGCCGGCGGCTCGAAGCGCAACGGTCCCAGCGGTGCGCGTGCGAACCTGACGGCGCGAAAGACGTTGAGATCGCCCTCGCGCAGGCCATGGAGCCTGCCAAAAGGCGTGACGGCGATGGGACGTTCGGCGCTCATGTCAGGTCCTCTGAGGTCTGCTTTCTGCGGGGTGCAGCCCGCAAGAGCCGCATTGAAATCAGCTTCCTGTGCGCCAGGCGAACCTGCGCGACAGCGGATCCAGCAGCAGCTTCTCGCCGGCGATGAACAGGATCAGGATGGCGAAGCAGGTGGCGATGACAGTGCTCATGTCCGCCGAGCCTTGCGCCTGCAGCATCAGGTAGCCGAGGCCGGAGGTGGCCCCCAGCAGCTCGGCGACCAGCGAGATCTTCCAGGCGATGCCGTAGGAGATCCTGAGCGCGCCCAGCAGATACGGCAGCATCAGGGGAATCGTGATGAGGCCCATGACGCGAGAGCGCTGGCGCGTGAAGCTGTGCGCCATCTCGATGGCCTCCGGATCGAGCTGGTTGAGCCCGGCGCCGATGTTGATGAGGCAGAACGGGATCAGAATCATCACCTGCACGAAGATCACGGAGACATGGCCGGGTTGCATCCACAGCGCCGCCAGGATCGCCCAGCCGATCGACGGGAACGAGTTGAGCACGGGGATTGTGAAGGCGCGGAAGATCCAGTCTAGCGAGGGCAGCGCCTTGTGCAGCAGGGCGAGCCCGCCGCCGAGCACCAGCGCCAGCAGGACCGAAATGAGGACGCGCAGCGTCGAGGTCAGCGTGTGCTCAAGGAAGACCGGATCGACGAACAGTGCGACGAGGCGCTCGCCCACCGCGAACGGCCCCGGCAGCACGAACTCCGGCAGGCCGCGTGCCTCCAGGTACCAGACTGCGAGAAGTGCCAGCACACATGCGTCAGCAAGCCGCCACGGCCAGATCCTGGACAGAGCCTTTCTCATCTGCGCGCGCCGCCGAAGCGCCTCTCGGTCAGCCGCTCCAGCGGAGCGAACACGAAGTGATCCGCGAGATAGACCGCGACGATGATGAAGGCGATCACGGTGAAGATCGTCGCCGTGTCGTACTCCTGCCGGGCCAGATTTATGAGGTAGCCAAGGCCGACGCTGCCGCCGAACAGCTCGGCCGTCAGCGCCACCTTCCAGGCGACGCCGAACATGATGCGCAGCGTCGCGACCGCGAACGGAAACAGCGCCGGCAGCACGATGAGCAGGAAGGAGCGCGGGCCCGACCGAGTGAAGCTCCGCGACATCTCGCCCAGCTCGGCGTCGAGCGCGCGCAGCCCTTCGCGCAGGTTGATCATGGCGAACGGCAGCAGGACGATCGAGATCGAGAAGACGACCGTCACCGGCGAGACGCCGAACCAGATGATGGCGAGCAGCGTCCAGCCGATGCCGGAGAACGAGTTGAGGAACGGGCCGATCCGGTGATGGATCAGCGGCTCCGTCCAGCTCGCGTAATGGGCGATCAGCGCGAGCGCGGAGCCGGCGACAAATGAGAGCGCGATCGAGGCCAGCACGCCGCCGAAGGTTGCAGCGACATGCCTGAGCTTCTGCGCCGTCGTGAAGAAGGCAAGGGCCGACGCCAGGATGTTCTGCGGCGGCGGCAGGATGTAGGAGGGCAGGCGGGTGGCGCCAAAGACCCAGAGCGCGCCCAGCACCGTCAGGAACGCAGCAAACGCCACAGCCTTGCGCGCCGCCGGTGTCTGACCGCCTGCGCCGCGGCTCACGCAGGCCTCCAGATGTAGGGCTCGATCGGCGGGACATCGTCGATCAGGCCGTACTTCTTGGCGATCTTCCAGGCGGTCGCCACGGATTTTGCATGCTCCTCGTTGAAGACCGCCGGAATTTCCGTGGTCTTGTCGAACCACCAGTCGAAGAACTTCGGATCGATGTTGGCCCGCTTGCCGACGGCGACGAACACCTCGTCACGGTGCGCGAGGGCATAGGCGACCGACTCCTTGAACATGCGGTGGAACTCGGCAAATGCCTTCGGCCGCGCCGCCAGCTTCTCCGGATAGGAGACGTTGATCGCCGAGACCATGCGGCCGTGCAGCTTGATCATGATCTTGCCGGTCTCGCAGATATTGACGAAATCACCCGACTGACGGGCGCGATACGCCTGGCTGTGGATCAGCGTCGCCGCATCCACGCGGCCGGTGGCGAGCGCCGCCGGCAAGTTGGGCGCGACGATCTCCACCTGGCCGACGTCGCCGCCCTGCAGCGCCAGGTTCAGGCCGTACTCCCGCTGCAGGGCCTCGCGCACATACATGTAGCCGACCGAGCGCAGGGCATAGGAGGCGAGCGTCTTGCCCTTGAGCTGGCGAGGCTCGGTCAACGGGCTGCCCTTCTTGACCCAGACGCCGCCGCCTTCGCCGGCTTCCGCCATGTAGAGCCCGGCGGACATGATGCGCAGCTGGAGACCGCGCTTGGCCGCGGCCGGCACCGAGATGCCCGAGGACATGACGACATCGTACTGCTTGGTCGCCGTCGCCTGGAACAGCGTCGGGATGTTGGCGCCAGTCGCCTCCACATCGATCAGATCTGATGTCACCTTGCCGTTCCGGATGGCCCAGAGCGCGGCGTCGTAGCAAGGGTCGAGCAGATAGAGATAGGAGATCTTCTCCTTCGCCCGCGCGAGATTGGCGAAGGAAAGGATCGCCGGCGCGGCGATCAGCTTCAGAGCGGTGCGTCGTTTCATGTGGTCCTCCTGATCATCACGCCTGTCTACGGGGTCTCATCATCGGCGCCGAAAAGCGCCCGCAACCGCGATTGCAACCGCGCGAGCTCCGGGTCGGACGACACCTCACGCGGCCTCGGGCACGTCACCTCGACGGTCTCGAGGACGTGGGTCGGCTTGGCGGACAGCACGATCACGCGGTTGGCGAGCGTCAGTGCCTCGTCGATGTCGTGGGTCACGAAGATGACGGTGATGCCGGTATCCGCCCAGATGCGCTCGATCTCGCCGCGCAGCCGCTTGCGGGTATTGGGATCGAGCGCGGAGAACGGCTCGTCCATGAGGATGATGGACGGCTGGACGGCCAGCGCGCGGGCAATGGCCACCCGCTGCCGCTCCCCGCCTGAAAGCATCAGCGGATATTTCTCCGCCGCGTCCGCCAGGCCGACCAGCGCGAGCAGCTTGCGTCCCTGCTCCTTCCTTTTCCGCGCCTCCGCGCGCCCGAAGCGCAGCTCCACGCCGAGCAGAACATTGGCGAGCACGTTGCGCCAGGGCACCAGGCGCGGCGACTGGAAAACGAAGGCGATGTCGCTCCATGATTCGGCCGGCGGGCGGCCGTTGACGCGGACGCTTCCGGAATCGAGGGACAGGAGATCGCCGAGGACGCGGAGCGACGTCGACTTGCCGCAGCCGGACGGTCCGAGGATGCAGAAGAAGTCGCCGGCCTCCACCCGAAAGCTGAGATCGCCGTAGATGAGCTCGCCGCCGAGAGACAGACGTGCATTCTCGATAACAGCGGCTTCCGTCACTTTCCCCCCGAACGGCCGCTCGCCGTGAAAAGGCATTGGCAGCCGACGCATCTGTAGCTTCCCCTCGCCGCCAGCTGCGCT
>DASURA010000049.1:0-6658 GCA_036280295.1 Hyphomicrobiaceae bacterium | reverse complement strand
CGAGGCCAGCTCAGCCAAGGATTGCCGTCCAGTTTGGATGAGAGAGGATACCCAGCAAAACATGCCACGCGCCCTTGAGGGTGCTCGCAAGAGCACGCCTCCGGACGAGCTTGTGTCCATGCACGGCTCGGAAGCTCTGCTTGCCCACATCCTCGCCTGCCTCGACGAGGCCAAGGCCGAGAACGTGGTGACGATCGATATCAAGGCCAAGTCGTCCCTGGGCGACTACATGGTGATCGCCTCAGGCCGATCCGACCGGCACGTGGGCGCCGTCGCCGAGCAGATCCAGCGCAAGCTCAAGGAAGAGGGCTACGGCAAGGCCCGCATCGAGGGCCAGCCGCAGTGCGACTGGGTGATCGTCGACACCGGTGACATCATCGTCCACCTGTTCCGCCCCGAGGTGCGCGAGTTCTACAACCTCGAGAAGATGTGGTCGGGCGAGCGCCCGAGCGATGCGGTGACGCATTAATCAGTAGGGTGAAATAAGCGAAGCGCATTGCACCGTGTCGGTCAACACGGTGCAATGCGGCTGACGCCTTATTGCACCCTGCGCCTACGCCGCCAGCCCCCGCTTCTCCAGCAGCGCCCGCACCTTCGGCTGCCGTCCCCGGAACGCCTTGTACAGCTTGGCCGGGTCGCGCCTGCCGCCGGCGGAATAGATGTTGTCGTGCAGCTTGCGGGCGAGCTTCGCATCGAAGATGTCGCCGGCCTCCTCGAAGGCGCTGAACGCGTCGGCGTCCATCACCTCCGACCACATGTAGCTGTAGTAGCCCGACGCATAGCCGCCGATGATGTGCTGGAAGTGCGGGATGCGATGGCGCATGCCGATCTCGGCGGGGGCGCCGATGCGCTCCAGCGTCTCCGCCTCGAACGCATCCACGTCGAGTTCCTCCAGATCCTCCAGGGTGTGCAGGTCGAGGTCGACGATGGCTGACGCGATGTACTCCACGGTGGCGAAGCCCTGGTTGAAGTTGCGCGCGGCGTTGATCTTCTTCAGGAGCGATGCGGGCAGCGGCTTGCCGGTCTTGTAGTGGCGGGCGAACCGCTTGAGCACGTCGGGATGCATGAACCAGTGCTCGTAGAGCTGCGAGGGCAGCTCTACGAAGTCACGCTCCACGCTGGTGCCGGAGACGGACGGGTAGGTCACGCGCGACAGCAGCCCGTGCAGGGCGTGCCCGAACTCGTGGAACAGCGTGCGGGCATCGTCGATGCTCAGAAGCGTCGGCTCGCCGGGCGCGCCCTTGGCGAGGTTGAGCACGTTGACGACGATCGGGCGCACCTCCTCGGCATCGAGCTTGTGCGCCTTGCGCCAGCCCGACATCCACGCGCCCGAGCGCTTGGAGGGGCGGGCAAAGTAGTCGCCCAGGAACAGGCCGACGTGACGGCCTTCGGAATCCTGCACCTCGAAGGTGCGCACATCCGGATGGTAGACCGGCAGATCCTCGCGCTCGCTGAAGGTGACGCCGAACAGCTTGTTGGCCGTGTCGAAGGCCGCGGCAATAACATTGTCGAGCTGCAGGTAGGGCTTCACCTCGGCCTCGTCGACATTGAACTTGGCCTTGCGCACCTTCTCGGCGTAATGCCGCCAGTCCCAACCCTCGACCTGGAAATTGCCGCCCTCCTTGAGGACGATCCTGTCGAGGTCGGCGCGCTCTTGCGCCGCGCGCGCCTTGGCGGGCTTCCACACATCCATCAGCAGCTTGCGCACCGCCTCCGCCGTCTTGGCCATTGCCAGCTCCAGCGCCGCCTCGGCGAAGGTGTCGTAGCCGAGCAGGCGCGCGCGCTCCGCCCTGAGCGCCAGCACCTCGGCGATGATCTTGCGGTTGTCGGTCTTGCCGCCGTTGGCACCGCGCTGGCGCCAGGCGGTGTAGGCCTGCTCGCGCAGGTCGCGCCGGGTGGAGAGCTGCAGGAACGGCTCGATCGACGACCGCGCCAGGCTGATGGCGTATTTCTTCTTGTGTCCTCGCTCGGCGGCGGTCTGCGCCGCGGCGGCGCGCAGCGGCTCCGGCAGGCCGGCCAGCTCATCCTCGGTCTCCAGCAGCAGCAGATACGACTGCTCGTCGGCCAGCACATTCTGGTTGAAGCGGGTGGCGAGCGTGGCCAGCCGCTCGGCGATGGCGGCGACCCGCTCTTTCGCCTTCGGCTTCAGGCCGGCGCCGGCGCGCACGAAGCTGCGGTGATAGCGCTCCAGCACCCGCGCCTGCTCCTCGCTCAAGTCCAGATCGTCCTTGGCCTTCATGAGCGCATCGACGCGCTTGAACAGCCTGGCGTCCTGGAAGATGCGGGCGTGATGCTTGGCGAAGCGCGGCGCTATTCTGCGCTCGATCGCCTGGATCGCCGCATTGGTGTGGGCGCCGGCGAGATTATAGAACACTGCCGCCACCCGATCGAGCGTGCGCCCTGAACGCTCCAGCGCCTCGATGGTGTTCTCGAACGTCGGTCTGGCGCGATTGGCGGCGATCGCCTCGACCTCCCTGATGTTCTCGGCGAAGGCACGGTTGAACGCGGGCAGGAAATGATCCGGCGCGATCCGATTGAACGGCGGCATCTCATAGGGCGTCGTCCACGCAGCCAGCAGGGGATTCTGCGCCGGCGCCTTCCGCTTTTTACCGCCCACTGCCTTTCTGACTGTCTTGGCCGCGACCTTCTTGGTCCTCGCCAGCTTGGCTTTGCGCTTTACAATTGCCATTCGCTGATCCCCCTAACCCGTTGAAGAATGACCTATGCCGCCTTGCGGCCGACTTGTCGAGCCATAGTGGGACGAAGTGAATAAACCGCTACCTATCGGTACGTCCGATAGGCAGGGCCGCGCCCGGACAATGTCAACAAATCCGGGCGCATCCTTGCTGGGTATTGCCCGGCACGTGCGGGGATCGGTCGCGCCCGGTCGTGCACCCCAAAAACGCGACCGATGCAATGCCGGCCGCCGCCGCGATGCCAAATTTCGTGATCTGGCGACATCTGATGATCACGACCGTGGCGATTGCGGGGAGGGGTTGGCTTACAGCTTACGCCGTTCCCGCAAAGTCTTGATCGCAGCACTTGAGCGGCCAAAGTTGAGCCGGGCGATCCGGTCAGCGGCGGCTTTTATCCGTATACATTTCCCACAGATCCGGGCGGCGAGCGCGGGTCAGGCGCTCGGCCTCGGCGCGGCGCCATTGGGCGATGCGCTTGTGATCGCCGGACAGCAGCACATCCGGGATGGCGTGGCCCTCCCACTGGCGCGGACGCGTGTAGTGCGGATATTCCAGCAGGCCCGCCTCATGGCTCTCCTCGGCCAGGGACTCCGGCTTGCCGATCACGCCCGGCAACAGCCGCACCACGGCGTCGATCAGCACCATCGCCGCCAGCTCGCCGCCGGACAGCACGTAGTCGCCGATCGAGACCTCGCGCAGGCAACGCGCATCGATGGCGCGCTGATCGAGCCCCTCGAAGCGGCCGGCGAGCAGAATGACGCCGGGCACCGCCGCCAGCTCGCGCACCAGGCCCTGGGTCAGCGGCTCGCCGCGCGGAGAGAGGTAGATCGCCGGCATCCCCTGGGCAGCGGCCGGCTGCGCGCTGACGGCGGCATCCAGCGCCGCCGCCGCCACATCGGCGCGCAGCACCATGCCGGCGCCGCCGCCGGCGGGCGTATCATCGACCACGCGATGCCGGCCGAGCCCGAAGTCGCGCAGCCCCACCGTGTCCAGCCGCCACAGCCCGCGCCGCAGGGCATCGCCGACCAGCGATGCACCCAGCGGCCCCGGAAACAGTTCGGGGAACAGCGTCACCACGCTGGCGCGCCACGCGGCAGCTGGAGATGGGGGTGGCGGTGACTCGCTCAAGGCGTGCTCTTTCCGATCGGGGTCGCATGTACGCCGCGCGCACGCTCTCGCGTCGCAAGGCGGCGCCTGCGGCACCAGCTGCGACGCTGTCATACCGGGGCTCGTCCCCGGTATCCAGCCAACAACAGAGACGTCAGCTACTTGCCGCTGCCTCGTGCCTGCGCGTGCTCCTGCTCAAGTCCGCCGCACACCCGCTTGATCTCGTCGAGCTCGTCGGAGACCAGCATCTGGGCGATGGCATCGCCGGCATACTCCTTCTCGTCAACCTCGGCGGGCCCGAGACGACAAAGATGGTCCAGCATCGTCCTGGCCGCGTCCAGCTTCGCCTGCGCCACCCTGAGCTCCAGGGCAAGCCGGCTGAGCTCCGGCCGCTTCAGGCGCACGCCTGGCGGCGGGGCGGCAGCAGGGGCTGCCGGCGCAGACGGCGTGACTGGCGGCTCAGCAGGAGGCTCGGCCTTTGCTGGCTCGGCAACCTTGCCGGGCTCCGCCTGCGCTGACTCGGTGGAGGCGGCTTCAGCCTGTCCTGCAGGCACGGGCTGCGCGCTGACCGCCTTTGCCAGCTCGGTGGTGATGGTGGTTGCTTCTGCAGGCTGCCCGTCCGTGGCCGCTTTCGCCGGCTCGTCGGCCGGCATCTGTTGCGGCGGCGGCTTCGCCGGCTCTGCCGACGCGGCGGGCATCGCTCCGCCGGTGGCATCCTGGGCCAAGATCGGTGCCCGGTTCCAAAAATGCCAGGCACCATAGGCTAGGGCGATCCACAGAGCCGTCCCTATGACGACGCCGAGGCTCGGCAATCTCCGTGGTCCCATGGCTTCAAGCTACCGATCTACGCGCGGCATTGCGCCAACCGCGCCGCCATCAACCGTCTGCTGAAATGCCTTGTTGCAGACGGGGAGACAAAGTGTCAACGCCGGGCGGGCTGCGGGCCGATCGCGCGCGCCAGCGCGTAAACGGCGCGGCTCGCCGGCACCGGCTCGCCCAGCCGCTCGGCCAGCTCCACCACCACGCCCAGCAGGCCCTCGACCTCCAGTGGCCGGCCGGCTTCGGCGTCGCCCAGCATGGAGGTGCGGAAGTCCCCGAGCTTCTGCGTCACGGCGAGGCGATCATCGACGCTCATGGGCAGCGCAAGGCCGATGCGGCGGCCGACGCGCTCGAACTCTTCCATCAGCGCACGCAGCAGAGCGGTGAGGCGCGCATCGCCGAAGATGCCATGCGCCGAGCGGCGCACGATGGCGCTCACCGGGTTCATGCTGGCATTACCCCACAGCTTGGCCCAGATCTCGGTGCGGATCTGCGGCGTGACGGAGCAGGTGATGCCGCCGGCATTCGCGAGGCGCGCCAGCACGGCGGTGCCGGCCGGAGAGCCGCCGCCTGACTCGCCCTGAGACTCGCCCTGCGGCTCACCCAGGATCAGCCGATCCGTCCCCACCACCCGTACCACGCCGGGCGCCTCCACGCGGGTGGACGCATGCACCACCGATCCGACCGGATGCACCTCACCGAGGAGCGCCGCACCGCGACCACCCGGATCGACGCTCTCCAGGCGGACGCCGTCGAGCGGCCCGCCGATGCCGTCCAGGAACCACCACGGCAGGCCGTTCATGGCCGTCACCAGCAGTGGTCCATGCCGCAGTACAGGCCCTGCGGCTGCCACGGCATCAGCGAAGCCGTACGTCTTCACCGCCAGCACCACCGCATCGGGCTGCGGCAGGTCGGCGGCATTGTCGCTCGCCGGCAGCTTGAAGACGGAGCGCTGATCGCCCTCGATCAGCGTAAGGCCGCCATCGCGCAGCGCCGCCAGCGTCACCCCGCGCGCCAACAGCGCCACCTCGGCCCCGCCGCGCGCCAGCACGCCGGCAAGCCAGCCGCCGATCGCACCGGCGCCAACAATGAGTATGCGCATGTCAAACGCCCCTACTGAACTGTCCGCCAACTGGTCGTGTCATCCCGGCGCTTGCCTGCAGCGGCGAGGACCGGTGTCGCCGCGATCCAGGTCGTAGCCGTAGGCCGCAATAAGCGGAAGCGCATTGCGCCGTTGTGCCTCTCCGCGGACGTAACGGTGCTACGTCTTGTACGATGGATCGATACGATCGATCTGCCGCACCAGCGCGTTGAACACGTCGACGCCGGCACCGTACTTGGGGTCGAACTGCAGCGACATGCGGGTGCACTGCTCCAGCACGGCCTGCGGGATCTCGATCAGCTCGGTGTTCATCGCCTGCGCCGCCACCTGGATCTCGCACGCGCGCTGGATCGTCCACAGGTGGGCGAACGCCTGCGGCAGCGTCTCGCCCCACGCCAGCAGGCCGTGGTTGCGCAGGATCATGGTCGGCTTGCCATCGAGCGATTTCAGCATCCGCGGGCCTTCCTCCGGGTTCACCGTGATGCCTTCGAAGTCGTGGGTGGCGACCTTGCCGTAGAGCTGGGCCGAGTAGAAGTTGGTCATCGACAGGCCGCCCCTGGTGCAGGCCACCGCCAGCCCCGCCGTGGTGTGCGTATGCATCACGCAGTGGGCGGTGTCGATGCCGCGGTGGATGCTGGCATGCGGCGCCAGGCCCGCCGGATTGATCGGCCACTTGCTGTCAGAGAGGATGTTCCCGTCGAGGTCGATCTTGACGAGGTTTGAGGCCGTCACCTCCGTGTAGTGCAGGCCAAACGGGTTGATCAGGAAATGCCGCTCCGGACCCGGCACCCTGAGCGTGATGTGGTTGTAGATCATCTCGGTCCAGCCGAGGTGGGCGAACACGCGATAGCAGGCGGCGAGCAGCACCCGCGCCTCCCATTCCTCGCGCTCCATCCCGGCCGGCACCGCCGCGCCGGTGTCGATGGCGATCCTG
>DASURA010000048.1:0-23528 GCA_036280295.1 Hyphomicrobiaceae bacterium | reverse complement strand
GAATGCCTGCTCCATGCTGGCAAGAATGGCGTTCTGGCTGTCTACCAGGGTGCCATCGCAATCGAAAATGACGAGCTTCATAATGGCGCTTATAGCACTGCACCGCACACAATGGGCGGCATCATTCTGGGCGCAACAGATGTGCGGCATGTGTGGATATCAACCATTGAAGGCATTTTTTGTTTGATTCAATAATCATCATATGCTTTTTATGTATTTATAAAATGCCAACAACGCACGCACTGGTCTTGCATCCACTAATGGCGTCCATTACACGGAAAGCGATGCGTTCGAATGGGACGACGCCAAGGCCGAGGCGAACCTGGGGAAGCACAAACTGAGCTTCCAGGAAGCAAACCGCGTGTTCGACGATCCCTTGGTGCTCATTGAACAAGGCCTCAGCGAGGATTACGGCGAGACCGATTTATCGCCGTCGGACTGGTGAACGACTTACTCATCGCTCGGAGCGCGGCGAGCGCATCCGCATCATCTCGGCGCGAAAGGCAAATTCCGATGAGCGAAGGGCGTACGATCGTAGCTAGGCGGCTCAAGGACGGTACTCTTGTACAGGTGCTGCCCGATGGTACGACACGGCCGTTCCCTCGCGACCGTACGGATTGGACGGCGCTCAGACGGATGACCGAGGAGGAAATCAACGCCGCGGCGCTGACCGATCCCGATAACCCGCCGCGCACGCCGGAGCGCGAGAAGCATCTGAAGCGGGTGCCGCAGGTCAAGGTGATGCGCCGCGCCCTGCACCTGACGCAGGAGGAGTTCGCCACCCGCTTCCACATCCCGCTTGGCACCTTGCGCGATTGGGAGCAGGGCAAGACCGCGCCCGATCAGGCGGCGCGGGCCTACCTCAAGGTAATCGCGCGCAACCCCGAAGCGGTGCTGGAGGCGCTGAATGCTCCAATGCCCGGCCGCCGGCCCCATGCGGAAGACCCTGCAGCCATCGTACGAGATTGACGGCCATCGCTTCTCCACTCTTGAGGCGTTTTATGACGAGATCAGCCGTGTGCTGATACCAAACGCCGTCTGGGGCCGAAAGCTGGACGCCTTCGACGATATTCTCCGGGGTGGCTTTGGCACGCCTGCCGCCGGCTTCGTTCTGCGCTGGAGGCATGCGCAGATCTCTCGTCAGAGATTGGGTATCCCGAGACTGTTCGCCAACTGCAGATACGCCTCCAACATTGCCCTCCCGCCAATCGTGAGGGCGTTCGGAGAGACCTTGAAAAAGCGCGGCGCGAGCGCGGCGCCACTGCCTTCGACTGGCGCGTGGACATCATCGAGGATCACGGGCCCGAGGGACGACAAGCAGAGGATCGCATCGAGCTTCAGCTGATGTGACGACCCCCGCATACAAAAGACCGCAGCGGCATTGCGGCCTCTCGGCCAGGGCCTTGCGCTGCTTTGGCGTGTTGGCCTCGGCCAGCAGCGCGTCGGCATGCGCGATCCCGCTGTCACGCAGCTTGCCGCCGATCGCCGGGCCAATGCCTTCCACATCCTCGATCTTCTGCTTTGCCATCGCCTCACTCCCCGCGCGCTTGTGCATGCCGGGGGCCCTGCCCATCACCCGATGTCACTGGCTGCAAAGACATCATGGCTCGAAGCTGTGGCTCCAATGAACTTTCTCCGGCCGCTGAAGCGCTGGAGCCATTGAGGCGCAGACCCCAATGACTCCACACCCCGCGCTTGCGGCTGCCGAGCACGGCCGCGGCATGGGGGGGGTGGGTGCCAACGGCCGTGCAGGGCCTGCGGTGTCCACAGCCATCCGCACGAATAGGGTGTGCTGCGGTCACGACACCAAAATCTGTCGCAGCCGACATTCAGACGCAAGGTCTAACGGCGTCTGATGTACGCAATTGCATCAGCTTTGCTGGCATTGCACAATGACTTGGGCCACCGCAGCCCGAACTGCGGGTGTGATGATCGTCATATAGCTGCAGTTTGGCTCAGGCAGGAAATCCGCCTCGCTCCGCGGCGGCCACGCCGGCCACCTACGAGGCGCCCGGTTCGGCTCAGCTAAGTACTCCAGCATGCGCGGCAAGGTCTTGGCCTGGGCGACTCACCGGGTCACCTCAGCCTCGGTCGGCGTGCGCCTGGTCAGATGCCTGGCCCTGCCGATCTCGGCGACCTTCCTGGCCAGCTCCGCCGGGCTGCGCTGCGCCAGCTCCGGCACCGTGTCAACGCCCGAGGCCTCCAGCAGCTCCGTCGACCATGTTGGCGGCCCCGGCCCACAATAAGCGACCAGGACAAGCTGGCTTCTTCCATGCTGCCTTCCCTCCCCACTCAGGCCATGGAGACTATCCGTCGCGGTCCGCATCGAATCGCGCAGCATCGAGCCCCAGCAGCTCCCAGGTCTTCTTCATGTGCTCGGGAAGCGGCGCGCTGATGTCGATCTTGGGCTCGCCGGGAATCGGATGCGGGATCACCAGACGGCGGGCGTGCAGGTGCAGCTTCATCTCGATGCCGCTGTCGGCAAGCGCCGTGTCACCCTCGTACTTGTTGTCGCCGATGATCGGATGTCCGATCAGCGCCATGTGCGCCCGGAGCTGATGCTGTCGGCCGGTTACCGGCTTCAGCGAGACCCACGCCGCTTTGTGCGCGACGCGGTCGATCACCGAGTAGTGCGTGGTGGCGTGCATGGCCTTCTCCTGCTCGCCGGGCTGGGCCTTGCGCACGCGATCCTCGCCATCGGGCCCCGCCGCCTTCACCAGCGCCGCCTCGATTCTGCCCTGCGGCGGCTTCGGCACGCCCTTCACCAGCGCCCAATAGGTCTTGGCAGCCGAGCGGGTCTGGAAGATGCGCCCGAGCCTCGCCGCCGCATCGCGGGTCTTGGCCACCAGCAGCACACCGGTGGTGTCGCGGTCGAGCCGGTGCACCAGCCTCGGCCGGCCGCCGAAACGATCGGCCATGCCGGCAAGCAGCCCGTCGATGTGCCGCCTGGTGCCGGTGCCGCCCTGCACGGCAATGCCGAACGGCTTGTTCAGCACCATGACGTGCTCGTCCTCGTGCAGGATGGCACGCTCGATGAGATCACGGTCGGCCTTCGACAGGCCCATCGGCGGCACCACCGAGGGCTTGTCCTTCGGCGGCTGGCGCACCACCGCCGGCACACGCACCTGCTGGCCTGGCTCCAGCCGGGAATTGGCGGTGACGCGCTTGGAGTCTACCCGCACCTGGCCGGAGCGCAGCAGCTTCTGCAGGTAGCTGTAGCCCACCTCCGGGAAGTGCACGCGGAACCAGCGGTCAAGGCGCAAGCCGGCCTCGTCGCGGGCAACCTCGATCGTCTCCACGGCTGCGCTCATGCGCAAAGCTCCTGCTGCTCGGGCCAATACCGGCATTGCTGCGCGAGATATAGCGATGCGAGAGATATAGCCGGGGCACCCGCAGCGCAACGCGGCACCGGCCGGCCACGGCGTCCTCTCCTCGACTCAGCCGTCCCGCAGCCGGTCATTCACCGCTTCACGCGGATCGAGCTGCCGCTGAGGGATCGCAAGGAAGGATCGAATCGACCTACACTGCGCCAACTCCCTCGAGGCCCCATGACGGACGCCGTTGCCGACCTCCTTGCGCTCGCCGACGGACGCCGCTTTGGTGCCATCCTGGCTGATCCTCCGTGGCAGTTCCAGAACAAGACCGGCAAGGTGGCGCCGGAGCACCGGCGGTTGTCGCGCTATGCCACCCTGACGCTGCCGGAGATCGAGGCGCTACCCGTCGGCAGCATCGCGTCGGACGTGGCTCATCTCTATCTGTGGGTGCCGAATGCGCTGCTGCCGGAAGGTCTCGGTGTGCTGCGGGCGTGGGGCTTCGACTACAAGAGCAACCTCGTCTGGCACAAGGTTCGCCACGACGGCGGCTCGGACGGGCGCGGCGTCGGTTTCTACTTCCGCAACGTGACGGAGCTGGTGCTGTTTGGAGTGCGTGGGCGAAAGGCACGCACGCTGGCGCCGGGACGGCGGCAGGTCAACCTGATCGCCAGCCGCAAGCGCGAGCACAGCCGCAAGCCGGACGAGCTTTATCCGTTGATCGAGTCCTGCTCGCCGGGGCCGTTCCTGGAGCTGTTCGCGCGCGGCGCGCGTCCGGGTTGGACCGTCTGGGGCAATCAGGCAGATGACGGCTACCGGCCGAGCTGGAAGACCTACCGGCACAACTCGGCCAGTGCGGGCGCTTGAAGCTCGTCCCAATCCCACCGCTGCCGCAGTCGCGCGCGGCGCAGTGCCAGCTTGCGCGCCGGCCGCTTGGCTCGCACACTGGGCCCTACGCAATCCGCAAGTCCCTCCATCCAATCAGCCAATCAGGTCCAGCCCGTGCCGCATCTCTTCTCGCCGCTCAAGGTGGGTCCCGTTGTCCTGCCCAACCGCATCGTCGTCGCGCCCATGTGCATGTATTCCGCCGTCGACGGCACCGTCGCCGACTGGCACCTGCAGCACCTGATGCAGTTCGCCATCAGCGGTGCCGCCATGGTGATGGTCGAGGCCACCGGGGTCGAGGCGGTCGGGCGCATCACGCCAGGCTGCGTCGGGCTCTACTCCGACGCCAACGAGGCGGCCCTGGCGCGCGTGCTCGCTGCCGCGCGCAAGGTGGCCATTCCGGGTACCACGTTCGGCATCCAGCTCGGCCATGCCGGGCGCAAGGCCTCCACCCAGCGGCCGTGGGAGGGCGGCAAGCCGCTGAGCGCGGCCGAAGGCGCATGGCAGACCGTCGGGCCGTCCGCAACCCCATTCCTGCCGGATGGCCCGGCGCCCGTTGCCCTGGATGAGGCAGGGATGGCGCGCGTCAAGGCGGCGTTCTGCCAGTCGGCGGAGCGGGCAGTGCGGCTGGGCTTCGAGGCGATCGAGCTGCACATGGCGCACGGCTATCTGCTGGAGCAGTTTCTGTCGCCGCTCGCCAACCAGCGCACCGATGCCTATGGCGGCTCGCTGGCCGGGCGCATGCGGTTCCCGCTGGAGGTGACGCGCGCCGTGCGTGCGGTGGTGCCGGCCGGCACGGTGCTCGGTGCCCGCATCAACGGCACGGACTGGGCGGAAGGTGGTGTGACACCGGACGATGCGGTGGCACTCTCGCGCGAGCTCAAGACGCTTGGCGTCGATTATGTCTGCGTCTCGGGCGGAGGGGTCGTGCCGCAGATGAAGATCCCCCTGGGACCCGGCTACCAGGTGCCGATGGCGGCCAAGGTGAAGGCAGAGGCGGGCATCATCACCCGCGCCGTTGGCCTGATCGTCGAGCCGGCCCAGGCCGAGGCGATCGTGGCGTGCGGCCAGGCGGACCTGATCGCGCTGGCGCGGGCGATCCTCGATAATCCGCGCTGGGTCTGGCACGCCGCCGAGCGGCTGGGCGCCAAGATCGAGTATCCGCCGCAGTATGCCCGTGCCGCAGCGGTCGCCTGGACCGGCGCGGCCATGGCGCGGCCAGGCATTCAGCACGGCTGAGGCACCGCTGAGGCTTCGCTGCCGCACTGCGTTGCAGCAAAACACGGCGCTTGCGTCGGGACCGTTTGAGCAGTCCCGGCGACTTGGCTATTCTGGCGTATGCTCACGCTTAGCCTCCTGCGCCACGCCAAGTCGAGCTGGTCGGACGCCCGCCTCAAGGACTTCGACCGGCCGCTGAACGAGCGCGGCCTGAAGGCAGCGCCGCGCATGGGGACCTTCCTGGCGCGACGCCGTCTGACACCGGGTCTGGTGCTATGCTCGCCAGCGGTACGCGCGCGACAGACGCTCAAGCTGGTGCGACCCGCATTCAAGCCGGGGCCAGACATTGTCTACGAGGCGGCGCTCTATTTGGCCGCGCCGCGGGCGATGCTGAAGCGCATCCGGGAGGTCGGCGCCGATGTGCGCCATCTCATGCTCGTGGGCCATAATCCGGGATTGCAGGAGCTGGCGCTGGAGCTGGCGGGCTCAGGCCCGACGAAGGAGCTGGAGGCGCTGGCGCAGAAGCTGCCGACGGCCGCGCTGGTGGTGCTATCGTTCGAAGCGGAGAGCTGGGCGAGGGTGAAGCCCGGCGCCGGCCGGCTCGAGGTCTTCACGTCGCCGAAGCAGCTCGAGGAGGAGGAGATGGAGCGCAGCCAGTAAGTGCCGCCGCAGGACGGACATGACACGGACATGACCGATCGCCGCACGCCGCCGTTCGGCACGGCCGTTCCCGCTCCCGCCTGCTGCGCGTTCGACCGAACGCGCTTGACCTTGCGCTGAAGCCTCCCCTAAACCCAGCCGATGCTGATCCTCATCGATAACTACGACAGCTTCACCTACAATCTCGTCCATTACCTGGGCGAGCTGGGTAGTGACTGCCAGGTGTTCCGCAACGACAAGATCTCGGTGGCGGAGGTGCTGGCAATGAAGCCGCAGGGGATCGTGCTGTCGCCGGGACCGTGCACGCCCAATGAGGCAGGCATCTGCCTGGAACTGATCGAAAAGGCGGGGCCGACAATCCCGCTGCTGGGCGTGTGCCTGGGGCATCAGGCGATCGGCCAAGCCTACGGGGGCAAGGTCGTGCGGGCGCCGGTGCCGATGCACGGGAAGCTGTCGCAGATCACGCATACCGGCAAGGGACTGTTCAAGGGCCTTCCCAAGAAGTTTGACGTGACGCGCTATCACTCGCTGATCGTGGAGCGCAAGGGTCTGCCGTCGGACCTTGCGGTGACGGCCAAGACCGACGACGGTCTGATCATGGGCCTGATGCACAAGACCCACCCCGTGCACGGCGTGCAGTTCCACCCGGAAAGCATCGCCTCCAAGCACGGACACGCGCTGCTTGCCACTTTCCTGGAGCTGGCAGGCATTGCGCCGCGATGGCGAAGCAGCAGCCCCGCCCGCCACGCCGCCTGATATTCGCTTTTGTCCGAGGGAAACGACTGCCATGAGCTCCCAGCCCTCCCAGGAATTGCGCCAGATGATCCAGAAGGTCGCCACCGGGGCGACGCTGACCGAGGAAGAGGCGCGCATCGCGCTGGAACAGATGACCGACGGCGCCGCCACACCGGCGCAGATGGGCGCCTTTCTCATGGCGCTCAGGGTGCGCGGCGAGACGGTGGAGGAGATTACCGGCGCGGTGCAGATGATGCGGGCGAGGATGCACCGCGTCCCCGTACCCGAGGGGGCGGTGGACATCGTCGGCACCGGCGGCGACGGGCACGGCACTTTCAACATCTCGACCTGCGCGTCGCTGGTCGCGGCGGGGGCCGGCGTCAGGATCGCCAAGCACGGCAACCGGCGCGCCTCCTCGCTGTCGGGCGCCTCCGACGTGTTGACCGAGCTGGGTGTCAGGCTCGATGGGCCGTTCGAGGTCATCACCCGCTGCGTCGAGGAGGCCGGCGTCGGCTTCATGTGGGCCCCGTTGCATCACCCCTCGCTGAAGCATTGGGCGCCGGTGCGCACCGAGCTGGGCTTCCGCACCATCTTCAATCTTCTCGGGCCGATCGCCAATCCCGCGGGCGTCAAGCGCCAGGTGGTGGGCGTGTTCTCCTGGCAGTGGGTGGAGCCGCTCGCGGAGGTACTGCGCAATCTGGGCTCCGAGCACGTCTGGGTTGTACACGGCCAGGATGGCCTCGACGAGATCACCACCACCGGCCCCACCGACGTAGCTGAGGTGAAGGACGGCAAGATCCGCGTGTTCGAGGTGACGCCGGCCGAGGCTGGTCTGCCGGTGGCGAAGCTCGATGATCTCAAGGGTGGCTCCGAGAAGGAGAACGCGGCGGCAATCCGCGACGTGCTGGCCGGCAAGCACACGCCGCTGCGCGACGTGGCGCTGATGAGCGCGGCCGCGGCGATGATCGTCGCCGGCAAGGCGACCAGCCTCAGGGAAGGCGTCGAGCTTGGCATCCGCTCCATCGAATCTGGCGCGGCCGGCACCGCCCTTGACCGGCTGGTGACGATCACGAACGGTCAGCGGTGAGCTTCAGCGCGGCCTGCCAGACCGCGATGATTGACAGTGGCGCCAGGGGCAAGGTGATATGCCACGGGCGCCGACTTGAGTGGCACGGCAATTCTGCTGGCGTCATTGGAATTGCTGCCAAGTGCATGCGCAGTGAGCGATACAGTGGCCGACAGGCAGGAAACGTCCGCAGAGACGACCTGTCTGCGTAGTGACAAAGGAGTAGTTCAAGAGTTCTATTGCCTGGACCGCCGAAGCAAGGCGACGGTGGTCCGAATCCGCCATAACAAGGCGGACAAAAACCAAGGAGGAAGGAAATGACTGCAAGGAACAGAGGCGCCACCTGGCTTGGCGCCGCATCAGCTATTGCCGCCATTCTCACGCTGTCGGTGCTCGTGCCGACGGCCGAGGCCCAGGAACGCAAGTCGCTGCGCTGGACCACCTCGAAGGTCGGCTCCTACGGCTACACAGTGGCCGCCTCCATGGCCAAGGTGCTCGAGAAGGCGCTGGGCGGCGAGTACACCGTCACCGTGGCACCCTACAATTCACCGACCGTGGCCATGAAGGCTGTGATGAACGGCGAGGGCGAAATCGCCTATACCGCCGACATCGGCATGAACCAATTCGCCAAGCGCATCGGTCCCTTCAAGGACTTCAAGCCGACCAAGCCGGAGCTGGTGCACACCTGGTACGCCTACCCGATGGAGACCATGATGGCGACCACGGTGAAGGGTGCAGAGAAATACAAGTGCTGGAAGGACTTCAGCGGCCAACCGGTGTACTTCACGCAGGCCGGCTTCCAGAACTGGCTCAATGCCCAGCGCATCTTCAAGACGCTCGGGTATGACTTCAAGCACGTGCAGATCGACGGCAAGGCGAACGCGGACGCCCTGGAGCGCGGCACCATCGTGGGTTCCATCGTCTACACCACGGCCGGCCGCTCGCTGCCCCCGTACTGGAGGGAAACCGAGGTGCGGACCGACTTCAGGGTCGTCAATCTCTGCCCTGACGAGGTTGCCAAGCTCAAGGCGGCCGGGCTCGGGGTTGCCGAGGTTGACGCCAAGACCGCCTTCACCAAGGACGTGGGACCTGACAAGCTGAACGGCGTGCCGATCCTGTTCGGCTACAACGTGCGCGCCGACGTGCCTGCAGACGTGGTCTACAAGATGGTGAAGGCCTTCTACGACCAGCGCGAGGCGCTGGTGAAGATGGAGCCGGGTTTCACGCCCCTGGCCAAGGATTTCGTGGGCATGCAGGTGCAGGGCATCAACGCGGCTCCGGAGGTTCCTGTGCATCCCGGCCTGGCCAAGTTCCTCAAGGAGCAGAAGGCCTGGAACGACAAGTGGAAGGTCGCCGGCTAGAGACGGCCGTCAGAACCAAACCGAGGCAGCCATATGCTGCCTCGGCCCATTTGCACGCGCGCACAAGGCACGGCTTACGCTGAGGCGACGCCACGCCCTCGGCCGACGTGAAGCACACACATGGTCGACCGGCTGAAACCCCTTTTCTCGCTGAGCAACACAATCTTTGTGCTCGGGACCATCCAGCTCGCCTGGCTCATCTGGTACTACTACACCGGCCTGGGCGGCGACCTGCAGCTGGTCACGAATGTCATGCCGATCGCGCTGTCGCTGCAGATCCTGTTCATGTACCGGCAGGATTATCTCTATAAGTTCCTTCCGCCGGTGCTCAATCATATCGTCGTTATCGCCTACCTTGCCGTTTGCGCCTGCGCCTTCGCCTACTTCCAGACCGAGTATGAGCGCCTCGCGATCTACGCGATGGGTGACTTCACGCAGCAGGATTTCATCGTCGGTCTCCTGATGTTTCTGCTGGTGATGGAGCTGACGCGGCTCGCCCATCCTGTGCTGTTCTGGGTCAACGTCGTTCTGATTGTCTATACGATGTGGGGCTACCTGAGCCCGATCGACTTCTTCTGGCATCCCGGCACCACGTTCTACCGCGTGGTGACATCGAGCACGGTGGAGTTCTCGACCGGCATCTACGGCATATACGGCCAGCTCGCGCTCACCCTGATCGCCGCGTTCCTGCTGCTGGCCGCGGCCGCCAACGGCTTCGGCGCGCAGAACGCCATGATCCAGGTGATGCGGCGCCTCGCCGGCCGCTCGCGCCAGCTGGTGCCGCAGACAGCGGTGATGGGCTCGCTGGCCGTCGGCATGGTGTCGGGCTCCGGCTCGGCGAATGCCGCCGTGGTGGGCACGATCACCATCCCGCTGATGAAGCGCTACGGCGTTCCCGGCACCTTCGCTGCCGCCTCGGAGACGGCGGCCTCCATGGGCGGCTTGATCATGCCGCCGATGATGGGCGTCGGCGCCTTCCTGATGTCGGACTTCCTGGGCGTGCCCTATTGGGAGGTGGTGAAGCGCGGCTTCTCGCTCGCGCTCGTCTATTACGCATCGATCGCCTTCGCAATCTATCTCATGTGCGTGCGGCTGCTGCCTCGCGACCACGTCGCCGCCCCGAAGGTTCCGACCTATCATCAGGTCCGGACCCTGATCTTCTTTTCTGCCGTCGCCTTCCTGCTCTACCTGATGGGCTGGGCCGGCCGCGGCGAGCTGCTCGCCGCCCTGCAGACGGCGATCTTCCTGTTCGCCCTGCTGGTGATCGCCTTCCTGATCTTCAAGCACGCGCTGCACGAGCCGGAGCTGGAGCAGGAGACGCTATGGGGCTCGATCCGGCGTGCGATCGAGACACACGCCGACATGACGTCGTATCTGACGCTGCTGCTCGCCACGCTCGGCATCATGATCGGCCTGTTCACTGTGACGGGCTTCATCAACCGCATGGGTCAGATGATCATCGACCTGGGCGCCGCCAACATGCTGGGCGTGATCGGCATGGCCTATGTGTTCGGCTGGCTCGCCGGCGCCGGACTGCCTCCCACAGCGACCTACATCATCGGCGCCATCGTCATCGTGCACCCGATGCAGGAGCTGGGCATCAACCCGTGGATCGCCCACTTCTTCGTGTTCCTGCTGTCGGTGTGGGGCGAGCTGTCGCCGCCGACCTCGCTCACGGCTGCGGTGTCGGCCCGCATCGCCGAGGCGTCGTTCATGCGTACCATGTACGACGCTCTCAAGATCTGCGCGCCCATCACCTTGATGACATTCGCCATCTTCACCCGGTCGGACATGGTCGTGACGCCCGGCTGGGCGCAGGTCTTGGCGACCGTGCTGGTCTTCATCGGCACCAGCGGCGTCGCCTTCGCCTTGTTCGGGCGCTTCTTCGAGAACGCAGCAGCCGACATTCCGCTGCGTCTGCTGCTCGCGGCGCTCGCTTTCGTGGTTCTGTTCCTGCCAGGCGGTGAGATCGGCTCAAAGCCGATCTTCACGGTCGACGACATGAGTGTGCTTGGGCTGCCGATAACCTCCGTCGAGCTGCTCTATGCTGCTGCAGCTGCGACCGTGGCGGCGCTAGCCGTGGGCGTCGTGCGCCATAGCCGGTTTGGCAGCACCTCCGCGATGGCGCTGCCGGTCGAAGCGACTGTAACCTCTGGCGACGCCGCCGCTCTGATTGCCGAGGCCAAGCGGGATCTCGGGTAGATCGGTGTCAAACCGAACCCTGCGGGTTTGAGACCACGGCTGCAACGCGGGTGAATCAGGCCGGCGGACCCTGAAGGTGTGACACTTTACGACCCCTCTCACGCCATCACATCTGCGTCAGAGCCCGTAACGTGGGACGGCTGGGTGGCGTATCTGTCGTCGTAACAATGCCAGGGAGGAACCCCATGCTGATCCGACGGCCGCCCGACATTCCGTCATCCGAGATCACCCCGCAGAGCCTGTATCTGCGCCGCCGCGAGCTCCTGACCGGGGCCGTCTCGCTCGGCCTCACGGCCGGGTTGTCGGCGCTGCTTCCGGCCGAGGCAGCGGCGATGCCGCTCAAGGGCGAGCCGAGCCCGCTTTCCACGACGGATGAGAAGCTGACCGCGCTCAAGGACATCACCACCTACAACAACTTCTACGAATTCGGCACCGACAAGGGCGATCCGGCCCGCTACGCCGGCTCGCTCACGACCAAGCCGTGGAAGGTGAAGATCGGCGGCCTCGTCAACAAGGGAGGCGAGCTCGATCTTGACGACATCGTCAAGCCGGCCAAGCTGGAGGAGCGCATCTACCGCATGCGCTGCGTCGAAGGCTGGTCGATGGTGATCCCATGGATCGGCTTTCCGCTGTCGGAGGTGCTGCAGCGCGCCGAGCCGCAGGGCAGCGCCAAGTACGTCGCCTTCGAGACCCTGGTACGCCCGTCCGAGATGCCCGGCCAAAAGGGGTTTTTCCAGCCGCTGCCCTGGCCGTATCGCGAAGGCCTGCGCCTCGATGAGGCGATGCACCCGCTCACCATTCTCGCTGTCGGCCTGTACGGCGAGACGCTCATGAACCAGAACGGCGCGCCGATCCGGCTGGTGGTGCCATGGAAGTACGGCTTCAAGAGCATCAAGTCGATCGTGGGCATCTCGCTGGTGGAGAAGGAGCCACCCATCACCTGGAAGAGCGCCAACTCCCGCGAGTACGGCTTCTATTCCAACGTCAACCCGCACGTCGACCACCCGCGCTGGAGCCAGGCCACCGAGCGGCGCATCGGCGAAGGCGGTCTGTTCGCCAAGCGGCGGCCCACGCTGATGTTCAACGGCTACGGCGAGCAGGTGGCGAGCCTCTACGCGGGCATGGACCTGAAGGCGAACTATTGAGATGGCGCCGCGTCCTTCACCCACGCCCGCAAGGCTGCAGCGCCTGGCACTGGGCGCCGACCCGGTGCGCCGGACGATCTACATCATCGGCCTGCTGCCGGCAGTGTGGACGTTCTATCTTGGCTTTACGGACCAGCTCGGTGCCGATCCGCAGAATGTGCTGGAGCGCACGCTCGGCCTGTGGGCGCTGCGCTTCCTGATCGCGGCACTGGCGATCACGCCCCTGCGCCGGCTCGGCGGTCCCAGCCTCATCCGCTGGCGCCGCGCCATCGGGCTCCTCGGATTCTACTATGCGGCCCTGCACCTCACGACCTACCTGGTGCTCGACCAGGGCCTCAACCTCGCCGCGATCTGGTCGGACATCGTCAAGCGGCCCTACATCACGGTGGGCATGCTCGCCTTTACCATCCTGGTGCCGCTGGCCATCACCTCCAATAGTGCCATGATCCGCCGGCTCGGTGGACGCGCCTGGCAGCGGCTGCACCGGCTCGTCTATGTGGCGACGGCGGCAGCGGCGATCCACTTCGTCATGCTGGTGAAGTCCTGGTGGACGGTGGAGCCAGCGCTCTATGCGGGCCTCGTCGCGGCGCTCCTGCTGTTCCGGCTGGGCTTCGCCGCGAGGAAACGGCTCTCGCCCAAGCCACGCCGGGCGATGCCGCAGCAGCCGGCCCGTGCCCGCGGCTAGGCTTTGGACGCTGCCTCTGCCTCACTGCCGGCCGCCGACTGCCCGGCCGGCAACATGATGTCGGGCTCGAAATGCGTGGGCAGGCCGTCGATGCTGCGCATGTTCTTGCGGCCCCAGTACGTCCTCAGGTTAGCCATCCCTTGCCGGATCCAGTGCCGCACCAAATTTTGCCGATCCTCCCGGTAGTCGAACAGCGGCACGCCCATGCCGCATGATGTCTGCACCAGGTCGACCGAGAGGTGGATGATCTGGCGGGCACCGGCGATCTCCTCGAAGTGCTGCAGCATGGCGGCGTACTCCGGCGTCCCACGCATCAGCGAGGTGCCCTGGCCGTAGAGGCGCAGGATCACGGGCGGCCCGTCGAAGGCGCAGAACATGATGGTGAGGCGCTTGTCCTCCGAGGCAATGAGATGCGCCCGCGTCTCGCTGCCGCTCCCCGTACAGTCGATGTAGGCGACCTCGTTAGGGTTCAGCACGCGCAGCGTTGCCATGCCCTTGGGCGAGACGTTGACGCGGCCCTTCGGCGCGGCGCTGGCGACGAAGAAGATCCTCTGGCTTTCGATGAAGGCGCGATGCTTGTCGTCGATGCGGGGAAATTGCTGTCCCATTCGATTTTCCATCCCAGACGCCGCATCGAGCCACATGCACGGCGGCCGGTCTCTCGATCTTGCGTTGCCTTGCCGTGGCCGGTGCCCCAAATGTAGGCGGAGCCCGAATGCTGCAGGTTAGACCGGGCCGTCGATGTGGGCCAGGGCATGCAAGAGCATACCGAGCAGTCTCCCTCCTCCGGCAACCTGTTCTTCTCCGTCTTCCCCTCCGTCATGCTGCCGATGTTCCTGGCCGTTGTGGACCAGACCATCGTATCGACGGCGCTGCCGGCGATTGCTGCCAATCTCGGCGGCGTCGAGCGGGTCTCCTGGGTGGTGGTGGCATACCTCGTCGCCGGCACCATCGCCGCACCGGTCTACGGCCAGCTGCGCGACGTATACGGCGGCAAGCGCGTCATGTTCCTGGCGCTCGCCGTGTTCCTGGTCGGCTCGACCCTGTGCGCCTTGTCGGTGAGTGTCGAGATGCTGGCGCTGTGCCGTATCCTGCAGGGGCTGGGCGGCGGCGGTTTGATGACGCTGTCGCAGGCGCTGATCGGCGAGACGGTGCCGCCACGCGAGCGCGCCCGCTATCAGGGCTACCTTGCCGGCGTCATGGTCACCTCCAGCGCCTTCGGCCCGGTGGTCGGTGGCATTCTCACTCAGCACCTTGGCTGGCGCAGCGTGTTTCTGGTCAATCTGCCGCTGGTTGTTGTCGCCGGCCTGCTGACCCTGCGTGTGGCCTATCGCCTGCCGCGCAAGCGGCCGTGGAGCTTTGACGGCCTTGGCCTCGCCCTGTTCGTCGCCTTCATCATTCCTGTGCTGCTCGCGCTGGAGCAGGTGCAGCGCATGCAGGGTAATGCGCTCGCGACCTTCGTGCTGCTGATGGCCATCGGCTTGGTCGCACTCTATGCGCTGGTGCAGCGCGAGCGGCAGGCCGCCGACCCGCTGCTGCCGATCTCGCTGCTGCGCGAGCCGACGATCTGGCGCAGCGACGCGCTGGCCGCGGCGCACGGCGCCACGCTGGTGTCGCTGATCGCCTTCCTGCCCATCTATATGCGGGTCGTACACGGTACGTCGGCGTCCGAGAACGGCCTGTTGCTGCTGCCGCTGACATTCGGCATCGGCACCGGCTCGATGCTGACGGGCCGCATCGTCAGCCGCACCGGCCTAACGGCGATCTTTCCCTCGATCGGCCTCATCCTGGCGACCGGGATGCTGCTGGCGCTGACGCTGCTCGCGAATGTGCTCGACCTCTACACGCTTGGTGTCATGCTGTTCTTCACCGGGCTGTTCATGGGAACCGTGATGGGCGTCGTGCAGGTGACAGTGCAGAACGCGGTCGGCGCGGAGTCGCTGGGCTCGGCTGCCGCCTCGGTGCAGCTCTCGCGCTCGATCGGGGCGGTCGGCGGCACGGCACTCGTGGGCACCGTTCTGTTCTCCGCCCTCGCCCTCGGCGATCCGCAGACTGCACCCTTGTTCGAGGCGCTGCTGGGGCGCGGGACGCTGGCGGACCCCTCGCTTCTCACCTCGGCGCGGTTACGGGTGGAGATCGGCGCTGCGTTCCAGGCGGCCTTCCTGACCATTGCGGCGTTTGCCGCCACCGGCATGGTGCTGGCTTGGTGGATTCCGGCACGGCGGCTGTGACGCCGCTTGTGCATGATGCTGCTCTCACTCCCGCTTCAGCACCCCGTCCACCAGCCGGCGCGCCCAGCCGGCGGAGCGGAACTCGCGCTTCAAGGCATCGGCGTCGTAGACGGTCTCCACCCATTCCAGGAACGGCATCGGCTGGCGCCTGCTGTGCTCCAGGTAGGACTCGAAGAAGCGGTCGAGAATGCCAGTGTCGGCTTGGCGGATGTGGCCGTAGCGCAACGCCAGCTCCCGCTTGGCCTCCGCCACCGGGGCGCCTTCGCGGAAGATCTTGTAGAGCGCGCTCATCAGTCCGACGCGATCGGCGCCCGACTTGCAGTGCAGGAGGATCGGGTACTCGGCGCGCTCGAACAGGTCGCGCGCGCCCCTGACCTCGGCGCGGCTGGGCGCGCCGCGCGAGCGCACCTGGAAGTTGACGAGCTTGATGCCCTTGCGCTCGCAGATTTCCTGCTCCAGCCAGTAGCTGCCGCAAAGGCGCTCGCCGCGCAGATTGACAATCGTGCGAAGGCCACGCCGCTTGAGGGCGCGGATGTGATGCGGCGCCGGCTGCGCCGAGCGCCACGCCTCCCCGCTCAGGCGATGGCGGTTGACGTAGACCATACGGAAGATGCCGTGGTCGATCAGCAGCATATCGAAGTACCAGACCAGCGGACCGAAGGCCCGCCGCATCCACAATGGCGTGTAATCGATCACGGCGAGACGCCAACCGCGCGTGACGGCCTTGGTCCGTTGCCACAGGGTGCGCCGCCGCTTCGGCCGCTTCTGCGGCACCGGCAGCGGCGCCACCGCGACTGCGGGCTCGGACGTGCCATCGCCAAGCCGGGCCGCCGGCATGTCGCCATCCTGGTCAGGCCGGGGGCTCGGTATCTTCGCAGTGCCTAGTGTCATGACGCCTTAAACGAGACACGCTTCGAAGGTGCAAAGCATTGGGCGCCCGGGTCCGGGAGCACATGGACTGATCCATGGGGAGCACCCATGAATCGCCGTGGACGCAGGCTCGATTGCGTAGCATACATTTCCAGCCGGCTCCTGCTCTCCCTATCGACGCACCAGCCCACGGTCCACCCCCCGATAATGCAATCGCTTCCACATGCGCCAGCCGCCGACGACGGGCCGGGAGGTCGAGCCGGCACCGAGCGTGCCGCAGGGTCGGCCTCGGCGGTATTGATCGCCGCCATACTTGTGCTGACCCTGATCAGGATCTGGCTGGCAGCGACGCTGGATCTCACTGACGACGAGGCCTACTACCGCCTCTGGGCCCTGGCGCCAGCGATGAGCTACCTCGATCACCCCCCCATGACGGGATGGATGATTGCCTTCGGGCGCTGGCTCGCCGGCGATACGCCGCTGGGCATCCGCCTGCCTGCAATCCTGGTCTCGCTGGCGGGCCCCTTCGTGCTCTGGCGCACTGCCAGCATCCTGTTTGGCCCGGCCGCCGGGCGCCGCGCCGTCTGGCTGGCGCTCGCCATGCCGCTCATGGCCGTGGGCGGTGTGATCATCACACCGGACACCCCCTCTGTGCTGTTCTGGGGACTTTCCGGATGGGCGCTGGCTGAGTTGCATATCTCGCGCAACGCCAACTGGTGGCTCGCGGTCGGCCTGTTCGCCGGCCTCGGGCTTGCCTCCAAGTATTCCAACCTGTTCGTCGGCGCAAGCATCGTGCTGTGGCTTATCTCCATTCGGAGCAATAGGGCTTGGCTCGGCAGCTGGCAATTGTGGGCCGGTGGTGCCCTGGCATGCGTGCTGGCGCTGCCTGTGGTGGTGTGGAACCTTGAGCACGACTGGGCGTCGTTCGCCAAGCAGTTCGGCCGTGTGGGACATGGCCATCGCCTCACGCTCGCCTATCTGGGTGAACTCGCCGGTGGCGCCCTCGGGCTGATGAGCCCGGTCATCGCCGTGCTGGGAGCGCTGGGCTTCGGCAGGCTGGCGCGCAAGGCCTTCGTCGCGAAAGACCCAGCGAGCGCGCTGCTGGTCTGCGGCATGCTGCCATTTCTCGCCTATCTGCTGGTCCATGCCCTGCACGACCGCGTGCAGGCGAACTGGATGGCGCCGCTCTATCCGTCTTTCGCGCTGTGCGCCGCCGTGGTGCTCGGTACGATCGATGGGCCGGGGCGGTGGCCTGGGGCAACCTTCGGCAAGGTCGGCCGGTGGGCGGTCGGGACCGGCGTGCTGCTCTCGGGCGCGCTCTACTGGCACACGGTCAAGCCCCTGGTGCTGATGTCGGGCCAGAAGGACCCCACCAGCCAGACGCGCGGATGGGCCGATCTGGCGGCTGAGGTGGAGCGTGCGCGCTCGGCCACAGGGGCATGCTGGATTGCCACATCGAGCTACGCCACCACCGGCCAGCTTGCGTATCACCTCAAGGGCAAGGCGCCGGTGGTGCAGCTCGATGAGCGCATCCGCTACCTGCACCTGCCACCGCCGGATCCCGCCGTCATCGCTTGTCCCGCCCTCTATGTAGAGTTGGAGCGGCGGGCGGCGGCCGCCTTTCTCAACGCGCGCTTCGGCTCGGTCACGAGGCTCGACAGCCTGACACGCCGCTATGCCGGCGTTCCGCTGGGAACCTACGCTGTTTACCTGGCGCGAGAGCTCAACCCCGCCACGCTGCTGCCCTGACGGGCGGCATTTGCGGCTTTGATGGGCACGCATCGCGACAGGAGCAGGCGGGCGGTCGTGTCTCGGCCACACATTTATCCTTCATCTGTCAAATGATATGCAATGAACCCTTCACATTGCCCCGCCAAGATGCGATCAATCTGTGTGGGGCTGAGGGGAGAATTTGTATGACGGATCTCGTCAAGGCACTAACGGGGACAGACAAGGCGACAATCGATTTCCTGGCCGTACTTCTGATTCTGCTCGGCGGATTCCTGATGATCGGCGGCTATATATTCCGCGTGTTTGTGCATCCGGAATGGAGCTTCGAGGAAGCAACGGCAGCGTTGTGGCCGTTTTTCACGGGTGGTGCCGTGAGCCTGACGCTGGGCTGGATCGTGGACCGCACGGGGGAAACGATCACTCTGGCCCGTGTGCGCCGGCCGCAGGGCACCCCCCCGCAGTTGCCCGCCGCTGATCAATGAGCCGTCACATCGGCTGTGACATGGGCCGCGCAGCGACCGTCGCGCGCGGATGGGGTCATCCCCTCCGCCAAGCTTGCCGATAATATCAGGTGGAGGCGAGGGGTCTGCGCCTGCTTCCTCCCCGGTCCGTAGAAACGGATCAGCCTCCCGCGCGGTGCGAGCTTCTTGCATTGAGTGCTGCCGCGATCTGTGGCGCAGGCTCAGGCGCGCGCGTCCAGGGTGTGGCCATGCCGAGCGGCACAGCCGCGCTCAGCGTGGTGCCGTGCGGATTGCTGTGGATCTCCAGGCTGCCGCCGAACTCGCGCAGCCTCGCCCGCATGCCGGGAATACCGACGCCGCTCGGCCCCGCCCCCGTGCCTGAAGGCCCAGACATGCCGCGGCCGTCGTCGCTGACGACGAGCTTGAGCGCGCCGGGCGTCATCCTCAAGCTGATCGAGACCTGCGATGCGGAGGCGTGCCGGTGCACATTGGCCAGCGCCTCCTGGATGATGCGCAGCAGCGAGCACTGCAAGGCGAACGGCAGTTCCTCGACTTTGCCGGTCACCGACAGCTCGACGCCAAGATGGGTACGCCGGCCGAAGCCTTCCAGGTAGGTGCGCAGGGTCCGCTCCAGTCCGTCGTTCTCCAGCGCGAGCGGATGCAGGAGGTAGGTGAACACGCGCAGCTCGCGGGTGGCCTCCTCCAATGATGTCTCGACGTTCTCGAGGAGCTGGTGCACGGCCGGGTAGGCGGCCGATTTCGCCTTGAGAGTCATCAGATTGAGGGTGGCGGCGACGAGGTGCTGGGCGGTGGAATCATGCAGCTCCTGGGCGATGCGCTGCCGCTCCTCCTCGCGCAGCGAGGAAAGCCGCCCGGACAGCTCGCTCAGCGCCTCCTTGGCCTGCTTCACGTCGGTCAGATCCTCGTTGGTGACGATCAGCCGCGTGGCGCCATCCCACTCAAAGCGCGCCGCGCTGATCTGCAGCCACCGGCGTTTGCCTTCGCTCTCCAGGCAATAGGCGAAGCGTCCAGCCGCGCGCTCCCCGCCCAGAACGGCGCTCAGCCCCTTTCGCAGACTGTCGGTCTCCTCGCTGCGCAGCGCCGAGGCGCAATAGGAAAGATAGTTGCAGCCTACACCGGCGGGCATGCGTGCATCGGGGTGCGCGCGGGCGTGCGAGTCGGCGCGCCCACCGGCACGCGCGCCCGGCAGCACCGACTGCCCCTCCCACGCCTTGTTGGCGGCGATGATGGTGCCGGTCTCGTCAAGAATGGCGATCTGAGCCGAGAGGGCATCGAGCGCCGACTGCAGCAGCAGCCGGTTACGCTCTGCCTCCCGCTCGGCGCGCTTGCGCTCGGAGATGTCGCGGAAGAATACGCTGGCTCCGTCCCGTGTCGGATGAATATGCAGCTCCAGCCACGCGCCCGGACGCCGGATCGACTTCATCTCGATGCTGCGCGCGACGCGCTGTTCGATCGCCTGGCGCACAGCCTCGGCATGGTCCGCCGTCGGCGCGATCAGCTCCAGGTAGGATTGCCCCACGATATGCTCGCGGCTCGCACGCAGCCAGCGCGCCGCCTTGGCGTTCACATCGACGATGCGATAGCGACGGTCCAGCGCGATGTAGCTGTCGCCGATGGTGGCCAGAATGTCACCCAGTCGATCGCCCGGCCGGTCATCGGCAGTCGGCGCGCTCGCCCGCTTCGATTCATCGATGTTGGAGACGACGCCAACCATCTTGGTGACGCGACCGTCGGCGCCGCAGGCCAGCACGGTGTCGCGGATTCTGAGCCATCGGTAGCGGCCGTCCGCACCCTTGACGCGCAGCTCCTGGCTCAGGATCTCGCCCTCACGGGCCTCGGCGATGGCGACCAGGTGGCGGCGAAAGCCGGCGAGGTCTGCGGGGTGGAGCATGCGCTCGAACTCCGCCGCCTTGAGGCGATTGGATCGTGCCGACGCAAAGCCCAGAACCTCGCGCGTGCGTGCCCCGAGAAAGGCGATGCGGCGCCAGGCGACGTGATAGACGTAGATCACATCCGCTGAGGCGCCAACGACCCGCCTCAGCATGCGTTGTGCGCGCTGTTCGCGGTCCTTGACGGCGCGATCGAGCATCATGTGGCGCATGCTCCTGCGGTCAACTCAACGAACGACCTAAATAACCGGGACATCACGCCATCCCCGCTCCAACCCCCCCCGCTCGTCGTCATCGGTCGGATGCCGCCGCAGCACCCGATTCCACAACATGTCGTGTGAGGCATCTCGGTTGATGGGCGACCCCCGTGCAACTTGACATTGCGCAGCCGTACCGCAGTTGTCGGAAGGATGTCTACACGGCGGCCTCTAAGGTGCTGTCTTTATTGGGTTAAGGGTTAATCCGAGGCGGCCTCGGGACTCGCATCGGGGGGCGTTGCAACAGCAGCAGCATGCCTGCCCAGGCACACCGGGCCGCGTGACGTCAGGCCATTGTAGTCGCCGTCAACCGCAGCACAGTTCGCCGCAAGACCATCTGACAAGAGAGGACCCACCGCAGTGGCTCCGTTCCGTGCTGGTGCCGCAAAGCTTCCGAGGGACCGTAGGGTGGTGGGATGACGGCGGGAACGCAGGCGCCGCCGGAGAGACCGCGCCTACTCCTTGCCGCCGCTGCGCCGGGTCAGGCGCTTCAGCGCGGCGATCTGGCGGCCGTACTCGCCGATGGGGACGGCCGGCGTGCCGCCGACGCGGGCGCCGGCGGGGACATCGTGCGTGGGGTGCCCCCAGGCTGCAATCTGCGCGCCGGTGCCGATCTTGACGTGGCCGACCACACCGGACTGGCCGCCCATCACCACGAAGTCGCCAAGCTGCGTCGAGCCCGAGATGCCGACGAAGGCGACGATCACGCAATGGCGGCCGATCACCACGTTGTGGGCGATCTGCACGAGGTTATCGATCTTCGTGCCCTCGCCGATCACGGTATCGCCGAGGGCGCCGCGGTCGATGCAGGTGTTGGCGCCGATCTCGACGTCGTTCTGGATGATCACCCGGCCGACCTGCGGCACCTTGAGGTGGCCTTGCGGCCCCATGGCAAAGCCGAAGCCGTCCTGGCCGATCCGCACCCCGGCATGCATGATGACACGGTCGCCGATCAGCGCGTGGGTCACGCTGGCGTTAGGGCCGATGTAGCAATCCCGGCCGATGGCCACCCGATAGCCGACCGTGGCACCGGCGGCGATCACGCTGCCGCGGCCGATCTGCGCCTCCCGGCCGATCACGGCGCCGGGCTCGATGCGAACGTTCTCCTCCAGCCTGGCGCTCGGGTGCACGGGCGGGTCGCCCCCGGCATCCGACATCGCCGTCCTGGACAGCAGGGCACCGGGATAGAACAGCACCAGCGCCTGGGCGAACGCCCGGTAGGGTGCGGCGACCGTCAGCGCCGCCGTGCCGCCGGCGACCCGGCCGACATAGGCCGGCGCCACCAGGCAGGCTGCTGCCCGCGTGGCCTCCAGCTGGGCCAGGTATTTCCTGTTCTCGAAGAAGGCGAGATCGCCCGAGCCGGCCTCGGCCAGCGGCTTCACGTCATGGACGAGCGTGGCGGGATCCGCGCCAGAGCCGAGCTGCGCGCCCAACTTGTCCGCCAGAACGCCCAGGGGAATGGGGGCCGCACGCTCGAAGAATCCCGGATGCTCCATCAGGCCACCTTATAGAATAGGGAAGGGCCGCCACGGCTTGCTCCGCGACGGCCCCAAGCTAGCACCAAATGCCTCGGATTGTCCTCTGTACCCCAGTTCCTAGAACTTGGTGGAGGCGCCGAAGCGAACCAGCTGCTCCTCGTCGTTCTTGTTCTTCAGGAAGGCCTTGGCGATATCGAGCCGCAGCGGTCCCAGAGGCGAGTTCCACATCAAGCTGACGCCGGCCGAGGCTCGCACGGAGGAGTCGTCGTCCAGACAGACGGTGGCCTTGTTTCCCGGGTCGCAGCCACTGGCCAAGTCCTTGGCGAACGCACCGGCGCCGAACAGCGAGCCTGCATCCACGAACACGGCGCCACTCATGCCGAGATCCTCGGGGATCAGCGGCAGCGGGAAGCGCGCCTCCGCCGTGACCGCCCAGAAGGTATCGCCGCCGAGAGCATCCCCGGTGTTCGTATCGCGGGGACCGAAGCCGCCACGCTCGAAGCCGCGGATGGTCTCGCCACCCTTGTAGAACAGGTCGATCAGGCGCACGTCGTCTCCGCCCCAGCCGGCGATATGACCGCCAATCGCCCGGCCCACCAGGGTGATCTTGTCGGTGATGGGGTAGTACAGGCGAGCCTCACCCGAAACCCGGGTGTACTGCACGTCACCCCCAAGGCCGGCAAGATCATTGCCGATCTGGAAGTAGTAGCCCTTGGTGGGATTCTTCGGATGATTACGGCCATCCCACACCAGGCTGGTGCCCCACGACGAGGTCAGCGCCGAGCCCTGCGACTCGATGATGGCCTGCGATGCGTGGTCCGTCTGCACATCGTAGATCTCGCCATTCGACAGCGTGTAGCTGTTGGTCAGCCACAGGCCCTCAGACAGCGGGAAGCCCATGCGCAGGGTGCCACCCTGGGTGCGGGTGCGGAACGCCGACACCGAGGTCAGGTCCACATCCTTCCAGAAAAGGTCGAAGCCCGCCGCGATGTTGCGGTCGAGGAAGCGCGGCTCGGTGAAGCTCAGGTCCACCTGCATGCGCTCCTGCGAGCCGGCCAGGCGCAGGCGCAGGTATTGGCCCTTACCCAGCAGGTTGCGCTCGGCGATGCTCACGTCGCCGATGATGCCCTCGCTCGTGGAGTAGCCGGCACCGAACGACAGCTCCCCGGTGGACTGCTCCGTCACCTCGACATCGAGAACCACGCGATCCGAGGCCGAGCCAGGGCGCCGCTTGATGTCGACGGCCTTGAAGAAGCCCAGCCCCTGCAGGCGCCGCTTGGCCTTGTCGACCATCAGCGGGTTGTAGGCATCGCCCTCCGCCA
>DASURA010000047.1:0-9629 GCA_036280295.1 Hyphomicrobiaceae bacterium | reverse complement strand
GACGAAGGGCGAGGTGGTGGCCTACGTCGGCTACGACTGCACCGCCCCATCGCTGCATATCGGGCATCTCTACACCATGATGATGCTCTATTGGCTGCAGTCGACCGGCGCCGGTAGGCCGATCGCGCTGATGGGCGGCGGCACTACCCGGGTGGGCGACCCCTCGGGCAAGGACGAGACGCGCAAGATTCTGCCGATCGAGCAGATTGAAGCCAACAAGCGCAGCATACAGCGGGTCTTTGCCCGGTTCCTGAAGTTCGGCGGCGGCAAGTCCGATGCGGTGATGGCCGACAACGCCGAGTGGCTGACGAAGCTCAACTACATCGAGATGCTGCGTGATGTCGGCCGGCATTTCTCCGTCAACCGCATGCTCACCATGGATTCGGTGAAGCTGCGGCTCGAGCGCGACCAGGAGATGTCGTTCATCGAGTTCAACTACATGATCCTGCAGGCCTACGACTTCACCGAGCTGGCGCGCCGGTACGGCTGCAACCTGCAGATGGGCGGCTCCGACCAGTGGGGCAACATCATCCAGGGCGTCGAGCTCGGCCGGCGCATGGGCACGCACCAGCTCTATGCCTTGACCTGCCCGTTGCTCACCACCTCGACCGGCGCCAAGATGGGCAAGACCGCCGCCGGCGCCGTGTGGCTCAATGCGGAGCAGCTCTCGGCCTACGACTACTGGCAGTTCTGGCGCAACGTCGACGACGCCGACGTGGAGAAGCTGCTCAAGATCTACACCACGCTGCCGATGGCCGAGATCGCCAGGCTGGCGGCCCTGCAGGGTGCCGAGATCAACGACGCCAAGAAGGTGCTCGCCACCGAGACCACGGCCATCATGCACGGCCGGGAGGAGGCCCTGCGGGCCGCCCGGACCGCACAGGAGACGTTCGAGCAGGGTGCCACGTCACAGAGCCTGCCCAGTGTCGAGATCGCCGCGGCGGAGCTGGAAAAGGGCCTCGGCGTGCTCAACGCGTTCGTCAAGGCCGGCCTGGTGAAATCCAACGGCGAGGCCCGCCGCCAGATCGCCGGCGGCGGCCTGCGTGTCAACGATGCGGCGGTGACGGACGAGAAGGCGGCGCTGACGTCGGGCGATCTGGCCGACGGGGTGGTCAAGCTGTCTCTGGGGAAGAAGCGGCACGTGCTGCTGCGGGCGGTGTAATGGTCCGTAGGGTGCAATAAGCCGAAGGCGCATTGCACCGTTGACGGGTTGAAACGGTGCAACCTTCCGCTTGTTGCACCCTACCCTTTGCCTGACTCCCGCAACACCGACGCCGCAAACGCTGCCGCGAAGCCCACCGCCGCCGTCACCAGCATTGTCCACGCCAGCGGCACGGACGTACCGTCAGCCAGGATGCCGTAGATCTGGGCGACGCCGGCCCCGACGAAGTTCTGCATGAAGAGGCCGACGCCGGCCGCGGTGGCGGCGAGCCTGGGGATGATGGCCATGGCGCCCGATTGGGCATACGGCAGCGACAGGCCCTGCCCGAAGGTCAGAAACGCCCCGGGCAGGAACAGCACCAGCGGCGTCAGATGGCCCCACAGCAGCAGGCTCGACTGCACGAGCACAGCGGCGAGGCTGATGCCTGCGCCGGTCAGTACCATGCGCTCCACCGAAGTGCGGCTGCCGAGCCGGCTGGAGATCAAGGTGCCGGTGATGTACCCGGTCGGCAGCATGGCGAAGTAGAGCCCGAACTCCGTGGCCGGCCGATGCAGCACTTCGTTCATGAAGACGGACGCAGCGGTGACAAGGGCCATGAAGGTGGCCGTCGTGCAGCCGGTCTGAAACACCAGCGCGAAGAACCGCGGCCGGCGCATCAGCTCGACGAGACCCGCGAGCATCGATGTCCCGCCACCCGCCGGGGTCGCCATCTGTGTCTCCGGGATCATCAGGTAGGTGCACGCCAGCGCCGCCATGCCGGCCAAGGTGGCGAGGCCGAACAGCCACCGCCAGCCGACGTTATCGACCAGCAGGCCGCCGATGCCTGGCGCGGTGAGGCCGCCCACGGCGAAGGCCAAGGTGAGGTAAGCAATGGCCTTCACCATGCCGTCCGCGCCGTAGACATCGCGGGCGATGGCGCGGGCAAGGGTGACACCGGAGGCAGCGCCGGCCGCCTGGATCAATCGACCCACCAGGAGGCCTGCAAACGAGGCGGCAAGCGTCGAAAGGACGCTGCCGATGAGGAACAAGGCGAGCCCGACCAGCAGCACCGGACGACGACCATAGCGATCGCCCAGCGCCCCATAGGCCAAGGTGCCGAAGGCCAAGGTGAGCACGACGATGGTGAAGGTGAGCTGCGCCAGGGCATCCGACAGGCCGAACTCTGCCTTGATGACGGGAATGACCGGAAAGGTCAGATGCAGCGTGACCGGCGTCAGCAGCGTGAGCCCGCCCAGCAGGAGATCGAGCGACCGTTTGCTCATCGAGGTTCCCGTAGAGTGCAAGAAGTGAAGCGCATTGCACCGTTCCCGCGCGAAGGGGGCAATGCGCCTTCGGCTCGCTGCATCGCGCGTTACGCGCTCGCCGCGTCGAGCTCCTTGAGATCGTCGATGCTGAGCGTCAGCCGAGTGGCGGCGATGAGCTCCTCCAGCTGTGGCAGGCTGGTGGCGCTGGCGATGGGGGCGGTGATGCTGGGGCGGGCCATCAGCCAGGCGAGGGCAACACCGGCCGGGGTGGCATGGGTACGGGCGGCCACCGCGTCCAGCGCGGCGAGGATGCGCAGGCCGCGCGGGTTGAGCATCGCCTTGGCTCCGGCGGCACGCGGGCTCTGGGTGAAAGCGCCATTGGGGCGGTACTTGCCGGTAAGAAAACCGGCGGCGAGCGAGTAGTAGGGGATGACCCCGATCCCCTCCTTCAGCGCCAGAGGCTCCAATGCCTCCTCAAAGCCCTTGCGTTCATAGAGGTTGTAGTGCGGCTGCAGGCTCTGGTAGCGCGGCAGGCTCTTTCCCGCGCTCACCGCCAGGGCTTCAACCAGGCGCGGCGCGGTATAGTTGGAGCAGCCGATGGCGCGCACCTTGCCCTGCTTGATCAGCGCCTCGTGCGCCGACAAGGTCTCTTCGAGCGGCGTTATCGGATCGTCGAGATGCGACTGGTAGAGGTCGATGTAGTCCGTCTGCAGGCGCTTGAGGGAGGCCTCGGCCTTGGCGATGATGCGGTTGCGCTCCAGGCCGCCCTGCTTCTGGTCCCAACCCACCTTGGTCGCGATGATCACCTTGTCGCGGCCGCCCCGCACCTTGAGCCAGTTGCCGATCACCGTCTCCGACTCGCCGCCCTTATGGCCCGGCACCCAGCTCGAATAGACATCGGCCGTGTCGATGGCGTTGAGGCCGGCGGCAACGAAGTGGTCGAGCAGCTTGAACGACGTGGCTTCGTCGGCCGTCCAGCCGAGCACATTGCCGCCGAACATCAAGGGAGCGATAGTGAGCCCCGACTTGCCGAGCTTGCGCTTCTGCATGGGTGGTCGCTCCGGTTGGTTGGCTCTGCTGCGTCAGCAGCCCGGTTGCTCCAAGGCGGCCGCGATGCGCCGGGCCACGGGGCAGGATCGCCAGGATCGAGGGAAAGGCAAGTGCCCAGGACCCACGCCCCACGCCACACGTTTACGTGCCAGCGCAATGGCATGTCACCTGCTTGGCGCGCATGGCTGCCTTCAACGTGCGCTGATCGCCAGCGGCTTCTATGCCCGCGCCAGGCGAGGGCGCCCCTCAGGTGCGAGGGCCACCCGGTTTCTACGGCCGATTGATCGGCGGCTGCGCGAGCGGCGGCACGGGGCGGGCGCGCTCCATCGGCGGCTGAATGCTTGGGGCCGGTCCGTAGAAGTGGCGGTCAGACGAGGGCGGCGGCGGCGGACCAAACCGGCGCTCCTCGATGATTACCGGTGGACGCTGGGCTGGCCGGGCCTGCGGCCGATGCCGCTGCTGCGCCTGCGCGAATGCGGCACCGGCCACCGAGGCCAGGAGCGCGACGAGGGTGAGTGAGGCAGTAACGCTGTAGAGCCGATGCATGGCACGGCCTCGCTTTTGCGACTGGGGCTACACGATTACATGGCGGTCCGCCCGCGTCCAATAAAGGGGGCTTGAAAAGCAATGAGGTGCCAGTGCATGTCGCCCCGCGACACACGTCATCTACTTGTAATAATTGGAAAAAATGGAGCGGGCGAAGGGATTTGAACCCTCGACCCTCACGTTGGCAACGTGATGCTCTACCCCTGAGCTACACCCGCGTCCTTGGTGGGCGGTCTTATGCAGAAGAACGACCGGCTTGGCAAGCCCATTGGCAAGCCATGTGACACTAGATTTGCTTGTCGCCGTTCTGGCTGGCTAAACAGGCCACACCGGCTGTGCGGAGAAGCGCCAACAGCGCCACCTCCGGCACTGGAACGCTAGCCCGTGACACGCTAACCCGTGACAAAGCCATCGAGGTCATCTCCGTGCCAGCAACCCGGCAAGACCTTCTCGCCCGCCTCGCCGAGCTGGGGATTGCGACCGTTACGGTAGACCATGCCGCTGTCTTCACCGTCGCGGAGAGCTCGCAGCTGGAGCGCCAGCTGCCCGGCGGGCACACCAAGAACCTGTTCCTCAAGGATAAGAAGGACCGGCTGTTCCTGGTGGTAGCCTTGAGCCATGCCAGAATCGACCTTAAGTCCCTACATAAGGTGCTTGGCTGCGAGCGCTTGAGCTTCGGCAAGCCAGAGCTGCTCGTGGAGGTGCTCGGCGTTGCCCCCGGGTCGGTGACGCCGTTTGCCCTTATCAATGACAAGGCCGGTCGCGTGACCGTCATCCTCGATGCCGATATGATGCGCTATGAACGGCTCAACTACCATCCGTTGGCGAATACGGCGACGACCAACATCGCACGCGAGGATCTCGTCACCTTCATTCGTGCTTGCGGGCATGAGCCGCGCATTCTGGGCGTGGGCTCGGCCGGCGAATAGATTGGCAATTTTTGCCCCGATGCGGGCTTGGAGGTCGAGATGGACTTGAGCATGAAACCGTCCGGCGCAATGCAAGGCGCGGCAGGGGCCGACGATGTCGTCAAGGACGCGACCGTGGCGACGTTCGTCAAGGACGTGCTGGAGGCCTCGCGCGCCGTGCCGGTGCTCGTGGATTTCTGGGCGACCTGGTGCGAGCCGTGCAAGCAGCTGACGCCGATCCTTGAGAAAGTGGTGCGCAGCTTCAATGGCAAGGTGCGCCTGGTGAAGGTCAACATCGACCAGAATCAGACACTCGCCAGCCAGCTGCGTATCCAGTCGATCCCGACCGTCTACGCCTTCCGCAATGGCCAGCCGCTTGATGGGTTCCAGGGTGCCCAGCCGGAGGGCGCCGTACGCGCCTTCGTGGAGCGACTGCTGGGCGAGGAGGCGGCGCTCGATGCCGCCGCCGCCATCGCCGCCGCCGACCAGGCCATTGAGGCGGGTGATCTGCAGGGAGCCGCCGAAATCTATGCAGCCGTGCTGCAGGAGGACCGGCAGAACCCGGCGGCGCTGGCCGGCCTTGCCCGCTGCTATCTCACGAGCGGCGACGTCGTGCGTGCCGAGCAGACGCTGGAGCTGGTGCCTCCCGACAAGCGCGATACCGGCCCGGTCGCCAGCGTGCGCGCGGCGCTGGAACTCGCCAAGATGGCGGGACAGGCAGGCGACCTCGATAAGCTGAAAGCCGCTGTTGAGGCCGATCCGGCAAACCACCAGACCCGGATCGATTACGCCGTTGCCCTTGCCGCCGGCGGCAAGAAGGAGGAAGCGGCAGAGCAGCTTCTGGAGAGCTTCCGCCGCGACCGCAAATGGAACGACGAGGCGGCGCGCAAGCAGCTGGTGAAGCTGTTCGACGCCTGGGGGCCAAAAGACCCTGCCACACTCGATGGTCGCCGCCGCCTCTCCTCCCTCATGTTCTCGTGAAAGGCGAACAATGTGACCACCAAGCTATCGGAGCGATACCAGGGGCCTGCGGACGTTCCGCAGCGCATCCCGGTGTTCCCGCTCTCGCGGGCGATCCTGCTGCCGCGCGCCACCCTGCCGCTGCATATCTTTGAGCCGCGCTATCTGCAAATGATCGACGACGTGATGTCGACATCGCGCGTGCTCGGCATGGTGCAGCCGGCCGGCGCTGAAGAGGAGGAGGAATCACCGGTCTCCCGCACGGCGCCCCTTCGCAAGGTCGGTTGCGCCGGTCGCATCACCAACTATCAGGAGCTGGATGACGGCCGCCTGCTGGTCTCCCTCTCTGGCATCGTCCGTTTCGACCTGGTCGACGAGGTCGAGCTGGCCAAGCCCTATCGCATCTGCACGGTAAACTATGACCGCTTCCTGGGCGATTTCACGGCCGGCGCCGGCGAGGAGGAGGTGGACCGCGAGCGCCTTGTTGCGACTCTCAAGAGCTACCTCCACATGCGCAACCTCAAGGCCGACTGGGCGGCCATTGGCAAGGCCGCCACCGAGACCCTGGTCAACTCCCTGGCGCTGGTGAGCCCGTACGGGGTTGAGGAGAAACAGGCCCTGCTCGAGGCTGCCGATCTCAAGGCGCGCGCCGAGATGTTGGTGGCGCTGGCCGAGATGGAGATGGCCGCCAACAGCCGCGATCCCGGCTCGACGCTGCAGTAGTGGCAGCAGCAATGGCGGGTGCCGAGCACGATGGACATCCAGCAGCGGCGTCACCGGCGCCGGAGACCGACGTGCCGTCTGCGTCCGGGCCGGTGGCAGGTGATCCACCCGCCGCTCGCGCTGACCGCCGTATGCTCACCATGCTCGTATGCCCGACCACACGCACCGAGCTGATCTACGACGCTGCCCGCCAGGAGCTCATCAGCCTCGCCGCCCGCCTCGCCTATCCCATCCGCGACGGCGTCCCCGTGATGACGCCCGACGAGGCGCGACCGCTGGAAGATGAAGAGGTGCGGCGGCTGGCGAGGCGGCCATAAGCTGTCACGATCTGCCAAATTCAGCGACGACGCGGATAGGTCCGCCGAGGCTTGCTCTAAAGCTGAACAGGTGCCGGCGAGGAGCCACCCGTGCCAGCCGGTCGCGGGCAGCGGTTAGCCGGCGCGCGAAAGTCAAAATCCCATAGCCTTGAGGCCCATCGGGAACCGCGGGAACCGAAAGCGGCCGTTCGCGGTTGTTCTCGACGCGTCCGCCCCAAGGCTGGGCCGGCAACAGCGGGAGGCTGCGCATGTGGAAACCTCGGTGGAAACCAACGTCGAAACGCACGCCTTATCTGGAAATCGTCCTGACCGTAGCGGTGCTGGCGTTCCTGGCGCTCGTTATCGCCGGCAGCTTCGCCCCCCATTCCGATGACCTGGCTCAGGTGACGGTCCAGCCTGAATGACGTCGGACTTTCGTCCAAACCGAGCTTTGGGTGCCAAACAATTGAGCTAACACAGAGATTTGCTCATCCCGCGAAGAACCGGCCTTGACGTTGCCCTGATGACCCCGCTCAATAACCCTGGGTTGTGCGCCGCGTGATCCAGCCGCGATCTTGAGGATCCTAAGGCACGACCCGGCACGGCCGCTGTTTCCGGCCTCCGTCAGCAGGGAGTACGCGAATGTCGAAACCCCTAGTCCAGCAGATTGCCGAGCGCGCCCGCGACTTCATCGCCGATCCGCGCAAGTGGACCCAGTACGCCATTGCCCGGACCGGCAACAACCGTCACTGCGAGCCGACTGACGCCAAGGCGGCGCGGTTCTGCGCCTATGGTGCGATCCTGCGGGCCGCCTACGATATCGCCGGCAGTGATGACCAGGCGCAGCGGCTGGCCGACCAGACCGCCATGTTCATCATGGGGCGGGAGAGCCCCTACGCCGCATTCGAGGAGCTGATTGCCATCAACGACGGCCAGCGCGCCACGGCGCGCAAGAACGTGCTGGATGTGTTCGAAAAGGCTCTCGTCAACGCATAGCGGCCAAGGCAAATCAACGCTCCTCCAGATGCGTAAAAAGGGGCGGCGGCGCTGGTGCTCAGCGCCGCCGCCCTTTATGTTGGGTAGCCGTCCTTATAGAAGACCCTTCACCTGCCGAATCAGGTGCAGGTGGCTTCCAGCGCGAGCAGCAAGAGCTAAGCCCATGTCGGATATCCATCCCAACCTTCGCCGAGCCGACGTGCACGATGTACTGCAGGCAGCGCGCGATTGGATCGGCAGGGACGGGCGTGTGGCCCTGGCGACGGTGGTGGGTACCTGGGGCTCGGCCCCGGTCCCGGTTGGCGGCCAGATGGTGATGGCGTCGGACGGCCGCTTCGAAGGCTCGGTCTCGGGCGGTTGCGTCGAGGGCGAGATCATCGCCGAGGCCGAGCAGGTGCTCGCGGACGGCAAGCCCAAGACCTTCACTTTCGGCGTTGCCGACGATACCGCATGGAAGGTGGGACTGCCGTGCGGCGGCGAGATCAAAGTGCTGGTCGAACGGCTCGACGCGACCGACGGCCTGCAACTCGTCGAGCGCTCCATCAAGGCCCGCTCCAGTCGGCGCGGCATTCTGGTCAAGACGCGGCTCGACGACGGGCGGCGCGAGTTCTATGAGCGCGGCGAGGAGACGGCCGACGCCCTGGTACGCCAGCAGCTGGAGACGGGCGAGAGCAAGCTCGTCGAGACTCCCGACGGAGAGGCGTTCCTGCATGTCCTGGCGCCGCCGGTGCGCGTGCTCATCATCGGCGCGACCCACATCGGCCAGATCCTGGCGCAGCTGGTCAAGCTGGCAGGCCACGAGCCGATCGTGATCGACCCGCGCACGGCCTTCGCCGCGGAGGCGCGCTTTCCCGATATCCGACTCGATACCGAATGGCCGCAGGACAGCATCCCCAGGATCGGCCTCGATCCCTATACCGCAGTGGCGGCGCTGGCCCATGTCGGCCATATCGACGATGAGGCGCTTAAGCTTGCTCTGCGCTCCAACTGCTTCTACGTCGGGGCGCTGGGGTCCAGGCGCACGCACGCCAAACGTATCGAGCGCCTCACGGATGCCGGCTTCAGCGACGCGGAGCTCGCCCGCATCCGCTGCCCGATCGGGATCAACATCGGTGCGCAGAGTCCGCAGGAAATCGCCATCTCCATCATGGCAGAGGTGGTGCTGGCCCTGCGCGGACCGCGGGTTTTCAGGCCGGCCTAGGGCTGCTTCGGCGCCCAGCGCAGACCGCTCTCGGTCTAATATTTCCCTTACCAGCCTTGGACTTGCCTGCGAGGAGACCCTGACGCCATGCTCGACGCGTACATCTATGTGGGACTGCGCACGCCGTTCGGGCGGCATGCCGGTGCACTCGCGCGGGTACGGCCCGACGACCTTCTCGCCTGCGTCATCAAGGAGGTGGTGGCGCGCTCGGGTTTCAGCGTCGAATCGATCGACGACGTGGTGATGGGCTGCGCCAGCCAGGCCGGCGAGGATAGCCGTAATGTCGCCCGCCACGCATTGCTGCTGGCCGGGCTTCCGGTCGAAACGCCGGGCATCGTGCATAACCGCCTCTGCGGCTCGGGACTTAACGCCATCGTCGGCGCCGCCCACGCCATCACCTGCGGCGAGGCCCAAATCTGCGTCGCCGGCGGCGTGGAGAGCATGAGCCGCTCGCCGTTCGTCGTCGGCAAGGCCGAGCAGGCGTTCTCCAAGGACTTCAAGGTGTTCGACTCCTCGCTCGGGGCACGCTTCCCGAACCCGAAG
>DASURA010000046.1:0-3263 GCA_036280295.1 Hyphomicrobiaceae bacterium | reverse complement strand
AGAACTACAGAGACGAACTTGCCCTGCGGCTACCAGGAAAGGCGATCGACATCTTGTTGCTCGGTGGTCGACGAGCGCCAATGGAGACTGTGAATGATAGGGCAGACCTTCGCTTCTTGTCCTACGCTCACATAGTGTCCGATGCCCGATTCCAGCTTGAATGGCTGGTCAAGGCTTTGTCGAATTGACGGTGAGCCCAGAATAGCGGACGTCACAACTTCCCGTTGGAGGACGACGCTGTGCAGCGCGGCGATGTCCGCAAATGTGAAGGTTTCTCGGACGCCGGCCAGCGATGCGCTCTCCCCGCGCACCGGGCCGGTGTCCGAGAAACAACAGTGCACGAAGTCGCGATTGCTCAGGTGGTGCAGCGCGCTCGGGGTGCCGCGCGCCGAGCCCTATGGGGATTGAGCACCGTCGCCGCAGCGGGCTCTGTGAGAAGCGACGGACGGATGCGCGTGCGCGCGGTCGTGGGTTGTGCAGCAGGCCCGACGAGGATCAGCCTGGCAGGCGTGGATGCCCGCCGATCAGCCGTAGCGACGAGCGCTCGACGCGCCGAGGGCGTGCTCGATGGTTGCCGGGTCAGCGACCAGGACAGTTGAGCGTCGGTTTCGAAGGATTGACTGTCGGCACGGCTCATGAGGTGTCGATCCGGATCTCGATCACTGCCGGTGACGGCCGGTGCCTGGGCATCGTCACCGCCTCGAACGTCTCGATGACGTGCATGTGCCCACCACAGCAGGGACAGGGGCTCGGCAGCGTGCGCGGCTCATCGGCACGTGCCGCAGCGGTCGGCTCGGGTTCGGGCGGAGGCGGCGGGCATTTGAGCAACTCGCACGCCCTGGCAATGGCCGTGGTGCGATTGCCGTTGGCGAGGAGGCCGTAGTGGCGGATGCGGTGGAAGCCCTTCGGCAGGACGTGCAGCAGGAAGCGCCGGATGAACTCGTGCGCCGGAAGCGTCATGGTCTTCCAGCGGCCCGGGCCTTGAACGCGATAGTCCTTCCAGCGGAACGAGACGCCGCCATTGTCGGCGGCGACGAGGCGCCGGTTCGAGATGGCGACCCGGTGCGTGTAGCGTGACAGGTAGCGCAGCACGGCCTCCGGCCCCGCGAACGGCGCCTTGCAGTAGACGATCCACTTGGTACGCCTGACCGAGCCGAGGAAGCGCTTGAAGGCGCGCGGGTCGGCAAGGCCTGCGAGATGATTGAGAAGCAGCAGGCGACCTTGCGCATGCGCTTCGGTCAGCAGCGCCAGCATCTTGCCGCGGAACAGGCGCGCCAGCACATTGACGTGCATCAGGAAGGTGGCCCTAGCGGCGACCCACCTGGCGCCGTCCTCGGACAGACCGCCGCCCGGCACGATCATGTGCACGTGCGGATGATGCGTCATCGCCGAGCCCCAGGTGTGCAGCACGGCGGTGAGCCCCAGGCGCGCGCCGAGGTGGCGCGGATTGGCGGCGATCTCAAGGGTGGTCTCGGCGGCGGCCTTCATGATGAGGCCGTAGACCAGCCTCTTGTTCTGATAGGCGAGATCGCGCAGCTGCGCCGGCAGCGTGTAGACGACATGGAAGTAGGGCACGGGCAGCAGCTCGGCCTCGCGCTCCGCGAGCCATTGCCGCGACGCTGCCGCCTGGCACTTCGGGCAGTGCCGGTCGCGGCAGCTATTGTAGGAGATGACGGTGTGGCCGCAGGCGGCGTTCTCGCAGCGCGCGACATGCCCGCCGAGCGCCGCCGTGCGGCAGCGCTCGATGGCGCTCATCACCTTCAGCTGGTCGAGGCTGACGTGGCCGCGATTGGCGTCACGCCAAGTGTGACCATGCTCGCGGAAGATGTCCGCGACCTCCAGCAGGGGCCGAGACATGGACGCCGGCGACTACGCGGGCGGGGGTCCCTTCGGTATGGACCGCTGGCGCCCGGAAGCCTTCGGCAGGCTCAGCCGATCGAGCGGGCTTTCGACCTTGGCGATCAGGCCCGTGGCCACGCGGGTGTAGCGCGCCGTCGTCGAGAGGCTCGCATGGCCGAGCACCGCCTGGATGACGCGGATATCGGTGCCGCTCTCGAGCAGGTGCGTCGCGAACGAGTGCCGCAACGTGTGCAGCGTCACCGGCTTCTTGAGGCCGGCAGCCGTGGCCGCCTGCTGCAGCAAGCGATGGAACTGGCGTGGCGAGATCGGTTTGTGGCGATGATGGCCGGGGAAGATCCAGCGCTCACCCGGCGCAAGCCCGCGGTCGTAGCGGCTGGGGCGCTCACTCCACCATCGCCGCAGCAGCGCCAGAACCTCGGGTGGCAGCATGACGTTGCGGTCCTTCTGCCCCTTGCCCCGCACGACGCGGATGATGCCCTGCGCGCTGTCGATGTCGCGGACCTTGAGCCGCGTCACCTCGCCGCCGCGCAGCCCGCAGCCGTAGCCGATGGTAAGCATCACGCGCGCCTTCAGGCTCGGTGCGCACGCCAGCACCTGCACGACCTCCTCGGGAGCAAGCACGACGGCAATCGCCTGGGGCTCCCGAAGGTGATAGATCTCGGCCACGAGATCGTGCCGCCGCATCGTCACCTTCAACAGGAACTTGACGCCGGTCATGATGCGGTTGCGGTAGTGGACGCTCCTGCCGCTGTCGACGAGATGCCGCTGGAAGCCGCGCACGTCGTCGGGTGTCGCCGTCTCGGGCGAACGGCCGAGGTAAGCCGCGAACTGCTTGCAGGCGAAGACATGGCCCCGCTGCGTGCCGGGCGCGAGCTTGCGGGCAACCAGGTCATCGATCATGCGCTGGCGCAGAGGGGAACCGGCGTTGGCGGTCGTCATCGGGGCTTGCTCCTTGAGAGAGGTTGCAGACGACCTCGATCCTCAAGGCGGGTCCCCGACCCGTCATCAACCCGTTAGCGAGCCCCCCGGGTGCTGGCACCTCTGTCTTCCTTCCCGCGCATGCGGGCCGTCGCGAAGCGACTTCGTGCTCTGTATGAGGCTGTGTGAGACCACGCGGTTCCTCTGGCGACCTATCTCCGAAGTTGATCGGAGCCACCGCGACTGATTTTGGGGGCTCACTTGGCGCATATGGCCGTCCTTCGTGCGCTGGACGCGCCTGTGAGGCGCACCAGGGCGGCGAGAAGGGACAAGAAGGCCCGGATGGCCTCGATCAACGTCGGCACACCAAGGATCGCGATCACGCGCTTGATGTTGTAGGCGAGCACGGCGTTGGCGGCATCGCCGGCAACCGCCTCGCACGCCTCGCTCGCTAACGCGACTGGACATAAATCCCCACTGGCAAC
>DASURA010000045.1:0-10377 GCA_036280295.1 Hyphomicrobiaceae bacterium | reverse complement strand
GATGTCGAGGCGGACGCTCTGGCGCTGGAGCGCACGGAGCAGCACGTCCGCCCCGGCTGGGCCGCCAAATTCCGGCGGCTCAGGCACAAGCCCAAGAAGGGCATCTGAAGGACGCTACCGAAAAACCAAGAAATAGACTGTGAGTTGTCCCAAGCACGAGCTTTAGTATACCAGTTTGGCAACACTTGGAACAAATGGGGCGGCTGATAGATGTGCGGAATCGTTGGCATCCTGGGCAAGGACCCGGTAGCGGGCGGGCTGGTCGATGCGCTGCGCCGCCTCGAGTACCGCGGTTACGACTCGGCGGGCATCGCCACGGTGGAGCAGGGCCGTCTCGGCCGGCGGCGCGCCGAGGGCAAGCTCAAGAACCTGGAGCTGCGGCTCGCCAGCCAGCCGCTTGAGGGCCGCACGGGCCTTGGCCATACGCGCTGGGCGACGCACGGCAGGCCGGTCGAGCACAACGCCCACCCGCACATGAACGAGCGCGTCGCCGTCGTTCACAATGGCATCATCGAGAACTTCCAGGAGCTCAAGGAGGAGCTTTCCGCCAAGGGCCACCGGTTCGTCACCGAGACGGATACCGAAACCGTGCTGCACCTCCTCAGCGACTATCTGGACCAGGGCCTTCCCCCGGTCGAGGCTGCCCGCAGCGCGCTGAAGCGGCTGCGTGGTGCCTTCGCCCTCGGCATCATCTTCGCCGACCAGGACGATCTCATGATTGGCGCCCGCCAGGGGCCGCCGCTGGCAATCGGCCATGGCGAGGGTGAGATGTACCTGGGCTCAGACGCCATTGCGCTGGCGCCTTTCACCGACACCATCACCTACCTGGAGGATGGTGACTGGGCGGTGCTGACGCGCGCAAAGGCGGAGATCTTCAACCTTGACGGCACGCCGGTCGAGCGGCCCGCCATCAAGTCGGTGGCGAGCTCGCTTCTGGTCGACAAGGGGAACTTCCGCCACTTCATGGCCAAGGAAATCCACGAGCAGCCGGAGGTGATCGGCCACACGCTCGCAAACTACGTCGACTTCGCCAAAGGTACGGTGACGCTGCCGGAGCTCGGCATCGACCCCGCCGAGGTTGAGCGGGTCTCGATCGCCGCCTGCGGTACCGCCTACTACGCCGGGCTGATCGGTAAGTACTGGATCGAGCGCTATGCGCGGGTGCCGGTGGAGATCGACATCGCCAGCGAGTTCCGCTACCGCGAGCCGCCGCTGAAGCCGGGCGGGCTCGCTGTGTTCGTGTCGCAGTCTGGCGAAACCGCAGATACGCTGGCAACGCTGCGCTATTGCAAGACGCAGGGCCAGCGCATTGCCGCCGTCGTCAACGTGCGCACATCCTCGATCGCCCGCGAGGCCGACGTCGTGCTGCCGACGCTCGCCGGCCCCGAGATCGGCGTCGCCTCCACCAAGGCGTTCACTTCCCAGCTCGCCGTGCTGGCCTGCCTGGCTGTCGGGCTCGGGCGGGCGCGCGGCGCCATCAGCGCGGCGGAGGAAACGCAGCTGGTGCGGGCGCTGGGCGAGGTGCCGCGCCATATAGCCACCATCCTGCGCGGCGAGGCCCGCTACGAGGCGCTCGCCCACCCGCTCTCCAAGGCACAGGACGTGCTCTACCTCGGCCGCGGCTCCAACTATCCGATCGCGCTGGAAGGCGCGCTGAAGCTGAAGGAGATCTCATACATCCACGCCGAGGGCTACGCCGCCGGCGAGCTCAAGCACGGGCCGATCGCGCTGATCGACGAGAACGTGCCGGTGATCGTGGTGGCACCGGAGGACGACCTGTTCGAGAAGACGATCTCCAACCTGCAGGAGGTGGCAGCGCGCGGCGGTCGCATCATCCTGTTGTCGGGCGCCGACCCGTCGCGAGCCGGCTGCGCGCTGGAGGCCCATCTCGACGTGCCGGCGGCGCACCCTTTCACGAACCCGCTGCTGTATGCCGTTCCCGTGCAGCTCATCGCCTATCATACGGCGGTTTTCATGGGTACCGACGTCGATCAGCCGCGCAACCTCGCCAAATCGGTGACGGTGGAATAAGGCGGGCTCGTCACCGCTCCACCACGGAATTGTCGCAGTTCCCTCCTTTAATTGCGTGCTCCGGAAACGCGGCCGAATCGGGGTGGGCATGCTGGCGCGCGACTGGCGCAGGGCAATATTGGCGGCATTGACCGGGGCAATGCTTGCCTGCAGTTGCCCGGTTGGCAGCCACGCCCAGGCGGGTGGCGAGCCCGATGCCGAGGAGAGCAATGGGCACCGCTCCAAGGCGAACGCCCGCAAACGACAGGATCCGATCGAGGCCCAGCGCAGCGTCGAATCCGCGCTCGAGCAACTCCAGGCGGGAAGGGCAGAGCGGGCAATCCAGGCGCTGTCGGCGACCCTGGCTGGCGGCAACCTGCCGCCGGCGATCATGGCCAAAGCCCTTTTCGTCAGGGGCATGGCGTATCGCCAGCAGGGCCAGCCGGCGCAAGCCATCTCCGATCTTACAAGTGCGCTGTGGCTGAAGGGCGGCCTCGGCGGCGACGACAGGACGGAGGCGATGCGCGAGCGCTCGGCGGCCTACGCGGCGGCCGGACTGCGCGATCCCGGCGATGTGGCCGCCGGGCCGGCGCCCAAGACCGCCAGCAGCGGCAATTGGCTGAGCAATCTGCTCGGTGGCGGCAACCTGTTCGGGGCCTCCAGCACATCGGCGCCGCCGCCATCCTCGAACCCGCGGCCGCCGCCGCAAGCCGTATCGCCGGCCGAGACGACAGCGCCCAGAACGACCGCGGCGATCTCGGACGCTTGGTCCAGCGACAGGGCACCGGGGCGACCGTCACGGTCACGTGCGCCGGTCGAGTCATCCAAGAGCCGAGCTCAGCCCGAGAGAGCCCACGCCGACAAGGCGCAAGCGGCCGCCAGGCCGCCACCGGCCCCGGCACGCAGCGCGGCGCGATCCAAGCCGGCGGAAGGGCGCTATCTGATCCAGCTTGCTGCGGTCCGTACCGAGGCGGAGGCACTGGCGCTCGCGGCCAAGGTCAAGCGCGCGCACCCGTCCCTGCTCAAGGGCCTCGGGCAGACCGTGGACCGGCATGTGTTCGGCAATATGGGAGCCTTCTATCGGGCACGACTGGGACCGTTCTCCAGCGCCCAGGAGACGAAAAGCGTCTGTGCAAAGTTGCAAGGAAGCGGAATTGATTGCCTGCCGGTGACCCGGTAACGAGCCCCATGCGCTTGTGATTGGCAGCGCTGCGGCATCGCCAGGCGAGCAGTGAGAGCTTTTTTTCAGGCCTTGACAGGGACGCAGCTTGCCGGTGGCAGGATGCGTGCGACAATAGAGACTTGAGACGGAGCCCTTCAGGCCGGCAGCACGGCCCATCGCTCCCGCAGCCCGGAACCCAGCGAGCCATGCAGGATCACCCACATCCGGAGGTCGTCGACGTTTTGGAGAACGATGGCAGCCATTACAGGCCCGCTCCCTCAAAGCCGGACGAGCACCGCGTGATGGCGCGGTTGCGGAAGTACCTGCTCGCCGGTCTCGTCGTGGTGGGCCCGGTCTGCATTACGCTCTATCTCGCCTGGAAGTTCATCACGCTCGTCGACGGCTGGGTAAAGCCCTACGTCCCGAGCGCCTACAACCCCGACAGTTACCTGCCTTTCCCTGTTCCCGGTGTCGGGCTGGTGTTTGCGGTGCTCCTGCTCACCATCATCGGTGCGCTGGCCGCAAACCTCTTGAGCAAGGTGAGCGAATTGATGCTCGGGCGCACGCCCATTGTGCGCAACGTCTACCAGGGGCTGAAGCAGATATTCGAATCCGTCGCCACGGCTACCTCGCCCAAGCAGGCGTTCCAGAAGGTGGCGATGATGGAGTTCCCCTCCAAGGGCATCTGGTCGATCGTGTTCATCACTGGCGAGGCGTCGCAGGAGATCAGTCGCGAGATCAAAAGGCAGGTGCCGGGGCATGACCTCGTCAGCGTATTCATGCCGACTGGCATGCTGCCGCCGTCCGGATTTGTCTGCTTCGTTCCACGCGAGAGCGTGATCCCGATCCGCATGAGTGTGGAGGACGCCGCCAAGATCATCATCTCCGCCGGCATGGTCAATCCGGAGACGCAAGCCAAGCTGCGGGATATCGCCGCCCGAAGCGGGACAAGGACGCCCCTCGCCGGCCCGCCCCCCGAGGCCTGAGAACATCGCCGTATCGCGCGCAGCACATACATCTGGCGTTGGGCAGCCGGCCCACGCATTAACCGTTTATTATCCATCATCCGTTTAACTATATCCGCAGTTGAGTGCTGCTTTAACGCTTTCGCCCCGGGGGTTGGATCATGGTATCGCTTCGACGCCTTCTGTTGGCATTGCTTCTATTGCCCGCCAGCGCTGCTCCGGCATTCGCCGGATGCTCCTACGGAGACCAGAGCCTGCCTGGCCATCTGGCCCCTGGCGAGCAGGATACGCGCAGCTTCACGATCAACGGCAGGGCGATACTCACGGTATCCGGCGCCACCGATAGCGACGGCAATCCGGTGGAGCTTCTCGTCAGCTTCCCCGGCCAATGCCAGGAGCGCGGTGCGCCTACGGTGAGCTGCACGGTGGACACTTACGGCGTCGTTCGGGCGCAGGTCTATAACCCGAGCTACCGCCATGTGATCTACGACTGGGTCTGCTCCAGCATCTACTGATCCCCGCCGGACGTCTGAGGCCTGAATGGGCTCGGCTATTGCCACAGATTGAGCCGGCGTCCCGGCTCGGCCAGCCTCATGGGCGTCGTGAGGTCCTCGGCTCCCGGTGCGGTTCATCCGTCCGCTTCCTCAGCTGCATGCGCGCAATCACCGGCAGGTGATCCGAGCCGATCTTGGGGCCGGTACGAATGGCAACGGAGGTGATGTCCTGCGTCGTCAGTACGTGATCGATGAGAAAGACCGGCAGCGGCAGGCGGAACTGGCCATCTGTCGGCCAGCTGCGCAGCAGCATGGCATGACGGCGCAAGCCCGTCGTCGCCAGCAGGCGCTGCAGCCGATAGGACCACGGCGTCATGTTGAAGTCGCCGGCGAGGATGACAGGCTCGCGGGCCTTCCGGGCGAGGGCGATCAAGCGGTCGATCTGATGCGCCTGCGGCCCTGACCGGAACGGCAGCGAGAGATGCACCCCGATCACCCGCAGCCGGCCGAGCTCGGGATCGTCGAAGCGGACCCAGATCGTCTCCGGCGTCTGCGCTGACTGGTAGTCATGCCCGGCCTCGGCCCACGCGCGCCTGGAAAAAATTGCAGCGCCACAGCGACGCATCGTGCACAGGTGGCTGTACGGGTAGCGAGCGCTGAGCAGCTGCCGCAGCGCGCCGCCCTGACGCGCGCCGATCTCCTGCAGCACGACAATGTCGGCATCCTCGCGCAGGAGGAACCGCGCGATCGCCTTGGGGTCGCGGTAGGCCGTGTTGAAGGTGACGAGCTTGATCTCCTGGCCATCCGTGCCCGCGAGTGCCTGTCCGGCTGCATGCCGTTGGACCGGCGCAGCCGACCACAACAAGGGCAGTGCAAGCAGGGCCGCATTCAGTACCAGCAGAGCCGTGCTTGCGAGCGCCAGCCGTCGCGAGCGGACGGCAAGGCTGGCGACCAGCAGAACGGCCGACCCGGCAGCGAGAAACGGCCGGAAGTGGTTGAGAAAATCGGCCGTGGGATAGAGCGGCGCCGCGAGCCCGATGAGCGAGGTCACGACGCAGATGAAGACGGCCGCGGCCAGCGGAACGCGCACGATCATGGACTTTGGCTCCGGGAGCGCCATTCGAGCGAGGAGACGGAGCAGACCCCTCGGCACGCCGTTCGGACAAGATGCCACGTCGCGGCGAGGTGTCTGACCCCGTCTCCGGATCACTCTGATTGTCAATCGCGGCCGAACAGGGGTCTCAAGCCCGATCCGATGCTTTCCTCACGGATAGCGCCAGAACGCCCCGCGCGCGGTCCTCACCTTCTGCAGGATCGGGATGCGTCGCTCGGGCGGGCGCTCTCCTGTCTGCAGCAGCAGGCCGATGTCGTTCAAGAGCGCGCTCTTCTCTGCGTAGGCCGAGTGATTGAGGGCCAACAGATCGGTGCTGGTCTCGGAGATGTCGATAGTGTCGACGCCGGGCAGAATCAGGGGGCCGTCGCTCGGCACGTCGCCGGCCCGCGGCACGCCACCCGCCACTTGCCGTGCAACGATCATGGCACGGTCGTTGGCGGAGCAGTAAAGCGTGATGCCGTGTTCGTACCCCCTGATGCTGGCGATCAGGTTGGCGAATACGTCGCGGTCGACATCGGGTGCGGCCAGGATCAGCTGGTTGAGGCGAGATCCGGCTGGCAGCGATGGTCCCAGCTCCTTGAGAACAGCGAGAAGCGGCAGATTGCCCATGCTGTGCGCGATCACGCTCACGCTCCTGGCTCCGGACTTCTGCACCACCAGAGAGAGGAGCTCCTTGAGATAGGGCTCAGCCTGCGTGGCGCTCTCGCGGTCACGCGTGTAGCCGATAATGCCTCCCGTTGACGGCCAGCTGTATAGAAACACGGCGCCATCGAATTTGAGATCGTAGGCGATCTGCGCTGTCCGGTAGAGGGCGTCGTCGAAGTCAGTGTTGTAGCCGTGCACGAACACCAGGGCCTGGTCCTTGAAGGCGCGGCCGGCACCAAGGCGCTCGTGCGCCAGTGCCAGGAACTTGTCGCGCGGCAGCACCTTCACCTCCTTCACTGTGAAGTGCAGCTTCGGGTCCTCGGCCCGCTCGTAGAGGACAATGTTGAGATAGGGCACCCGCAAGGCGAAGGGACGCTCGATGGCAGGCACCTGATGCGCAGCCGGCACGGTCACCAGCGCCTGACCGAGCTCAAGGCGGTGTGCCCGTTCGGCGGCGTAGCCGATGCGCCTGGGTACGCCGTTTCCGACGGGCTGGGTGCCAAGCTGGCGTAGCCGGTCGGTGCCGTAAAGAACCGGCACGACATCCCATCCGCCGCCGTCCTTTGCGGGAGGGTCCGGACGCGATACGCTGGCGGCCTTGTGCTGAAGAGAGCGGCCCACGGGCTTACGCGGTCCGGCGCCGTCGTCACCGGCCCTGGCAGTCTGGGTGGCAGCGGGCACAGCGCCCGCTGGCTCTGCCGGCTTCCTGGGCGGTATCGCCCATAACCGGGTTGCGGCATGGGGTGCCACGACTGGCGGTCGCGGAAGCAGGATGGCCTCTGCCTCGGCGTCCTCGCCCTGGAAGGCCAACAGAAGCGAGAGATGGATCAGCACCGGGACGATGACGAACACCGGGGTGGTCCGAGCCAGTGCCCTTGCCAATCCACCGAGATTCCGTGTCACGCGCCAGATGACCGTGCAGAGGCACCCGGCAATGACCGTGACGACGATCCCGGACAGGGCGGGCGGAAGCTCGGGCATGGGCAGCCCCCAGGGCAAAGCCTTGCGTGGTAACGTACGCGGTGAACGCGGTAGCGTGCGCGATGCGGGCTGCGTGTCGGACCAGCCTACTGCAACTACCGGTTGGCAGGAGAGTCGCGCAATCCTTGTCGCGCGGTTCCTGTGGACGCGTGCGGAGGAAAGGCAGCCGGGAAGGGGCACTGCGTCGCAGCGGTTGCCTGCCATCCTCTCGCTAGGATCGGCTGCCACGCAAAGGACATCTCACGGCAAGGATCGCGTGCAATGACATGGTTGCAACCCGTCACCCTGCGCAGCGGGCGCGTCACTCTGGAGCCTCTGGCGCAGCGCCACGCTGCAGACCTCGCCGAGTCGGTCAAGGATGGCGAGCTGTGGCGGCTCTGGTACACGGCCATCCCTGCGCCGGAGGCGATGGCGGCGGAGATCGACCGCCGCCTGGGCCTGCAGGCCGCCGGCTCGATGCTGCCGTTCGCCGTCATCGATGCCGAAGCCGGCGAGGATGGAGGCGGACGCGCGGTCGGCATGACCACGTATATGAACGTCGATGCTGGCAACAGGCGGGTGGAGATCGGCTCCACCTGGTACCGCAAGAGTGTGCAACGCAGCGACCTCAACACGCGCTGCAAGCTGCTTCTGCTCGGCCATGCCTTCGAGATGCTGGACTGCATCGCCGTGGAGTTGCGCACCCACTTCTTCAACCGCCAGAGCAGGGCCGGCATCGAGCGCCTGGGCGCCAAGCTCGACGGCATCCTGCGCAACCACCAGCGCGCCGCCAACGGCACCCTTCGCGACACCTGCGTCTACAGCATCATCGCCAGCGAATGGCCCACGGTGAAGGCGAGCCTGGCGTACCAGCTGGAGCGGCCGGGCCGGGTCTGACACGGCTGGCTGCAATCGCCAACAAGTCAGACCGCGATGCGATCCAGCGCCTTGCCTCTCGCATGAGACAGTGAATCCAGCTTATGGCGTTTCTCGATTTCGTCTATGGCGCCATCAAACAGCGCCAGCACACCCGCGCGCTGGTTTCCATCATCGGGATGGTGTTCACCGGCCTCGGAGTTGATGGCCCCGTCGGTGTGCTGCCCTGGTTCGGGCTGCTTTACGGGGTCATGGCCGGAACCGCCGTCCGTCGCCTATCAACTCTGGTTCAAGGTGCTCGATCAGCTCCCGGCGGGCACCGCAGGTCTTGGCACGCTTCTGGTCCCGGTCTTCGGCGTGTTCGCTGCGGCGATCGTTCTCGGCGAGCGCCCAACACCGGCCGACCTCATCGGCTTTGCCCTGATCCTGATGGCCGCCGTGATTGCCTTGAGAGCACCCGCCCAGCCCATACAGACATAAGGAGGGAACGCCATGTCGGACCAGCAACAGAAATACGAGCACTTCAGGGCCTTGCATCAGCGCGAGGCAGCCTTTGTCATTCCGAACCCGTGGGACGCTGGCTCGACACGGCTCCTGACCAGCCTCGGCTTCGAAGCACTTGCCACGACGAGCGCGGGTTATGCTTTCTCCAAGGGACGACGCGACTCCCTGACTGGCCTTGGTCGGCATGAGATACTGGCGAACGCTGCCGAAATCGTCGGCGCCACCCACCTGCCGGTCTCCGCCGATCTGGGCGATGGGTTCGGCGCAGACGCCGATACCTGCGCCGAGACCATTCGCATGGCGTCCGCTGCCGGACTGGTTGGAGGCTCGATCGAGGATGCGACTGGAAATTCCGATCAGCCGATCTATGAGTTTGCCCATGCTGTCGATCGCGTTCGGGCCGCCGCCGAGGCCGCGCGCGGTCTGCCCTTCGTGCTGACTGCAAGAGCCGAGAGCTATCTTTACGGCCGCGACAGCCTGGACGACACGATCCAGCGGCTACAGGCGTTTTCGGAAGCTGGCGCCGACGTCCTCTACGCGCCTGGTCTGCCGGATATTGACGCGATCAGGGCCGTTTGCCGCGCGGTCGATAAGCCGGTGAATGTGGTCATGGGCCTCAAGGGGCCTGTCTATTCCGTGGCAGAGCTGCAAGAGGCCGGTGTTCGCCGCATCAGCGTCGGCGGCTCGATGGCGCGCGCCGCCTTCGGCGGACTGATGCGGGCTGCCGAAGAGGTGCGGAAGTCCGGCACCTTCACCTACGCGACCGATGCGCTTCCCGGTGCGGTCATTTCCAGATTCATGGCTGACGATGCAACGACCGACCGTCAGTGACGTGAAAGCAAAGGAGAGTAAACCATGACAAACACGGCTTGATCCAGCTTGGCTTCAATGCTCCCGAGTTGAGCTTGCACTTGCGTAAGTTCAGCTCGCAGGGCGTCCTGATCGGAGGTAGCGCTGCTCTTGATCTCCTCAAGCAATCTCTTCTCTCGGATGGCTTCTCGCTCGGCGAGTGCTACGCGGTGCTCTGCGTGCCGCGCTACCTCCTCAGCGAGGTGTTTCGCTTCGTTCGCGCGAGTGGCTTCGTCCTCCCACCTCGAGAGGTCCGTGCGCAGTCGTTGGAACAGCCAAACCAACCAGCCGATCAGTGCGAAGGTGCCCAGCCCAAGGATATTCGTGAGCACACCCAGCCAGCGGTGGGCCAGGTAGATGCAGGCAGAAATCTGCTCAGGAGATTCCAATCCGCAATCAATCATTGTGACCCCGCAACCTTAAACTTGAATCTTACAAAAGATGATAAGTTCGCAAGTGTCAACAATGTTTTTGCAGATCTGGATGCGCGGCTCTGAGTTAAAATGTGGAGAAATTGGCAGCCACACAGCCCACAGCATCGCACCTCGATTCTGGCGGCAAGTGCTGGCGCGCTCCCAGTCCAGCTTCAACCTTACGGCGATGCACACATGAGCCTGCCCCAGCAGACCCGCATCCGCCGCTTGCTGGCGGGCAACGCATTCCTGGGGCGCATGCCGGCGGCCATTCTCGACATGCTGGTGCAGCGCGGTCAGCTGCGCCGATACGCCAAGGGCGACTTCATCTTCCGGCGCGGTGACGCGAGTGAGACGATGATGCTGATCGTCTCCGGGAGCATCA
>DASURA010000044.1:0-2664 GCA_036280295.1 Hyphomicrobiaceae bacterium | reverse complement strand
GACGAACGCGGGCGCGGTCTGATACGGATGTGCGGCGTGGTGCTTGACGCTGGTGTCCTGTGTGGGGAGTAGGTCTTTCAGGCGTGCCAGCGTTGCAGGGTTATCGCCCTGGCGATGATTGAGCGCCGTCGCGGCGCCTAGCACGGCCTCGATTTGCACCCGCAGCAACGACGCGCTCTTGCGCTTGGTCAACCAGATGGGTGCGAGCACGTCCACCACGTCCTGCGTCGTGACCATGTTCACCGGCCGGTTGACCAGCTTCTGACAGAAGCCGGAGCCGTCGATCTTGCCGTCATCGTCGCGGCGCCGGCTCAGGGCATAGACCCAACGCTTGTGGCTCCCGTCGCCCTTCCAGCCCTTGGCCTTGGCCGCGATTACCTGATCGGCGATCTCCCCGAACGTGGGCGCCTTGCCGGGCTCTGTGCCCTCCGGGGAGCCCGGCTTGATGCCGGCGTCCAGCTGAGCACGGCAGGCGTTGGCGGCCTTCCTGGCGTCGCCTAGCGCGACCTCGAAGGCGCTCCCGAGCCCGCAGGCGGTCAGCTTGCCGTGCCACCGATAGACCCACGTCCAAGAGCGCTGGCCGTCGGCCTTGCCAACCAACAGGTAGAGGTTGCTGCCGGCGCTGTACCGGCCGGGCTTGGTGCCCGGCTTCATGAGCGCTTCCACCGCCTTCGCCGTCTTGGCGTTCGCTTTGTTCTTTGCCATCACCCGCACCCTTTGACTATCGCGCTTGCCTATCAACTTCGCGTCGCTAGGCCGGCTCATACCGGCTCAATGCGGAACAAGGAAGGCAAGGAAATGCCGATAAATCAAGGGTTACAGCGCGTTTTGTTCTGCTGCCGTCTGCCGTCTTGAGCCGCGGCGTCTGTTCAGGCGATCCAAGCGCCAGGCGGCCGTCGGAGAGGACCGAGCAGGGCATCCGCGTGCCCCTCGCGATAAAGGTCAGTGCCACCGGGCACGTGCCTGGATGCCCTGCTCCTCCTCCGTGAGTGATCAGCGAGTGGTGCGCAGATCGTTGTATGTACTGCGTGCGGGGTGCTCTTGCCCCATTCGCCAATCACCACTCAGCTTCGCCCGGCCGAGCGTCGGGCTGGTGTAACACGCCGACAGCAGGACGATCCCTGCGCCGCTCGCAGACGGCACAGGGGATCGATCGTCGCTCTACTGACGGTATTTGTTCCGCGGCACGAAGCCCGACGCCTCGGCCTGGCGCGGATTGCGCACCCAGACCTCGCGGTTCGGGTGCAGGCCGCCGCCGCGCGTCGCGGGCACGGCGGTGTGGCGGGCGCGATGCAGGAGCCGGGTCTCGGCCTTGCCGCAGTGCGGATGCACGCCGCCGTTGCCCGCAACCACCTTCTCCCAGGCCGCCTTGCGCCTGGCATAGATGGCCGGATCGGCAAGCTCGGTGCAGTTGATCTCGTTGCTGTTGAGATCGACAACGATCCGGTCGCCGTCCTCGATGAAGGCGATCGGCCCGCCGAGCGCGGCCTCCGGCCCGACATGGCCGATGACGAGGCCGACCGAGCCGCCGGAGAAGCGCGCGTCGGTCATCAGCGCCACGACGATGTTGCGCTCGCGGCAGATGGTGGTGATGCGCGAGGTCGGATCGAGCATCTCGGGCATGCCCGGCGCGCCGCTCGGCCCCTCGTAGCGGACGATCACCATGTCGTTGTTCTGGAACTGGTCGGGCGCCGCGTCGAGTGCGGAGAGCAGCGCCTGCTCGCCTTCGAACACGCGGGCGCGGCCGTGATAGACGTTGTTCTCCAGGCCGGCCTCGACACCGGCGAGCTTCAGGATCGCCGAGAAGTCGGGCGACAGGTTGCCGCCCAGCACGCGCAGGCCACCGGTCGGCTTGTAGGGCTTCTCGACGGTGTAGATCACCCGGCCGTCGGGGCGCCCGGCGCCCAATCGCTCGACCTGGGCCGCCAGCGTCTCGCCGGTGCAGGTCAGCATCTCGCCGTTGAGCAGCCCCGCGTCGAGCAGCTCACGCACGATGACCTGGACGCCGCCGACCTTGTCGATGTCGATCATCGCGTACCTGCCGTAGGGGCGGGCATCGGTGAGCACCGGCACCACATGCCGCGAGAGGTGGTTGAACTCCTCCGGCGTCATGATCTCCTTCCAGAAGTCGGCATAGCCGGCGGCGCGGGCGATCTCCGGCGCGTGCAGCACCACGTTGGTCGAGCCGCCGATAGCCATGGCGACGATGACGGCGTTGCGGATCGAATCGCGCCCGACGATGTCGCGTGGGCAGATGTTGTTCTCCATCAGATAGGCCAGGCGGTCGACCAGCTCGGCGGGGAACTCGTTGAGCCGGCGCGGGTCGTCAGACGGCGGCGCGACCATGTGCAGGGGCTGCATGCCGACCACGCCGATGAAGGTCTGCATGGTGTTATAGGTGAACATGCCGCCGCAGCTGCCGATGCCGGGGCAGGCGTGACAGGCGATGCGGTGGCGCAGCTCGGGGTCCGGGCTGCCGGCCACCTGGTAGGCGCTGACGATGTCGAGCGCTTCGCCGGTGGCGGGGTCCTTGCCCGGGTGGATCGAGCCGTCCGACATGATGATCGCCGGCTGGTTGTGCTCCAGGAGCGCGGCGAGCGTGCCGACCGGCGGCTTGTCGCAGGCGACGATGGCGATGGTGCCGGCAAGGCCGGTCCCGCTCAG
>DASURA010000043.1:0-4605 GCA_036280295.1 Hyphomicrobiaceae bacterium | reverse complement strand
AGACGGTGAACAGAGACGATTGAGCGCGGCCATGGCGGACAGGCTGCGCCCGATCGTGCTCCTGCTATGCCGTCCGTCAGCCGGCCCCTTCAGCTCTCCGCCTTGCGCCCCAGGAAGCGCCCCAGCAGCCGCCACAGCCCGCCGAGCGCCAGGACGACGACGATCCAGCCCTTCTTCAGAAAGGCCAGGGCGATGGCGAGGAGGCCAAGCTTGCTCAGGACCTTGCCAGCGATCAGGCCGCCGATGCCGTAGGCGGCGACCTTGTCGGCGCCGGGCACGAAGTCTGCGTAGCGCGAGCCGGCGTCGAATTCGGGCATCGCCATGACGGAGGGAATGATGCTCTTGATCTCGTCGAGCTGGTCGATGCCGGCGACGAAGTTGATCTTCAGCACACCCTTGCGGCCAAGCGCACGCACGTCATAGTTGAGCGTGTGCTGCTTCTGGTCGCCGAACTCCAGCTCCTTGGCCCAATGCAGCTTGTGCTCGGCCCGGTCGTAGTAGGGCTGGGAGGCCCAGCCGACCAGACGGATGGCCGGGAATCCCTGCTTCACCCGCTCCTCGTTGGCGCTCGCCGTGCTCTCCTGCATGTCCTTGAGCAGGGAGGTGTAGTCGATCTTGTCGGCGTCCTCGTCCGACACGTAGCCGTCGGCATCGAAGGTGATGACGGCGCCCCAGGAGTCGTCGAGCGGTGTCTTCGACGCCGGCATGATCATGCCGAGCACTCTTGCGGCCGCTGCCGGCGGGTTGCCCCAGGCCTCCGTCAGCACGCGCCGTGCGTCGGCCTGCGAGAGGAAATAGAAGCCGCTCGGCACTTTGATCTTCACCCCGGCATCGCCGAGCGGAATGGAGCCATCCTGGTAGTTGAGGCTCTCGACGAACTGCTGCGCCTTGGTGTTCTCGAAGGTCTTCCCTGGGAACAGTTCGGCGAAGGTCCTGGCATCAGCGCAGACGACAGAAAACGCGAGTGCGGCCAAGGCCGCCGCCGCCTTCAGATTCATGACGCCCCCCGATCGGCAGCTTGCCCGACAGCGCCTTCCCCGCGTTGTCTCAAAGGCGACGTGCCGTGAGCGGCGTATTGCGAGCCAATCGCGGCGATTTCATGTTCAGCATGCCAATGGTATCGCCGGGGACGACACGAGATCTGTCATCCCCAAGGTGCATGATGGGAGCATCAATGGGTGCCAGACCCGAGAGAGTCTGAAACCTATAGGTACTGCAGTCCTTTGGCCTTCAGCTTCTCCCGCATGCCGTAGATGTCCAGGCCGAGCTTGCCGGCGGCGAGGGCCGCGCGGGTGCCGGCTTCCTTTTCCTCACGCGCCTTGGAGGTGGCGATCACGGCCGTCACCTGGGCGCGCGGGACGATGACGACGCCGTCGTCGTCGCCCACCACGACGTCGCCGGGATGGACGATCTGGCCGGCAATGGCGAGGGGGAGGTTCACGTCGCCTAGCGTCTCCTTCACGGTGCCCTGGGCCGAGACGGCGCGCGACCAGACCGGGAACTTCATCTCACTGAGCGGCCCGATATCGCGGCAGCCGGTCTCGATGACGACGCCGCGCACGCCGCGGGCCTTGAGCGAGGTAGCGAGCAGTTCGCCGAAGTAGCCGGCATCGCTGGGGCTGGTGGGTGCAACGACCAGCACGTCGCCCGGCTGGCACTGCTCGACGGCGACGTGGATCATCCAGTTGTCAGCGGGCGGGATCGACACCGTGACGGCATTCCCCGCGCAGGCCGCGCCGGCATAGATCGGCCGCATGTGAGAAGCGAGCAGGCCGGTGCGGCCCTGCGCTTCGTGAATGGTGGCGACGCCGTACTGGGCGAGCGCATCGATATCGGCGAGCGCTGCGCGCTCAATGTTCTGGACGACGACGGGCATGGTCTTCTCCCTCTCCCCGCGCTTCTTCCCCCTCTCCCCGCTTGCGAGGAGAGGGTCGTAGTGAGGGGCAGTCGCGCGCTCCGACGTAGGCGTCTGTCGCTGCCCCTCACCCTAACCCTGTCCCCATGCCCGAAGAGGGCATGGGGAGAGGGAATCTCACTTCGTCCGCGGGCCCTCATATTGCTCGATCGGCGGGGTGCCGTGGGTGTGGAAGGTCTCGATGGTCTTGAGGCCCCAAGCCTGGCCCTTCTTGCGCTCGGCTTCGGTCCATACGACCGGCTGCCAGTCGGGCGCCAGCACCAGGCGCGCACCGGCGTTGGCCACCTCGATGCGGTTGCCGCCAGGCTCGTAGACGTAGAGGAAGAAGGTCTGCTGGATGGCGTGCTTGTGCGGGCCGGTCTCGATGTGCACTCCGGTCTCCAGGAAGATATCGGCAGCGCGCAGGATCTCCTCGCGGGAATCGATGGCGTAGGTGACGTGGTGGAAGCGGCCCTTGGCGCCGTAGTGATCGAGTGTGAAGGCGCAGTCGTAGCTCTTGTTGTTGGTCGTCACCCAGCAGCCGCCCAGCTTGCCGCTGTCGAGCTTGATCATCTCGGTGGTCCTGAGCCCGAGCACGTTCTCCATGAAACCCCTGAGCTCGTCCACGTCGGACGTGAGCAGGTTCATGTGGTCCAGCCGGCGCACGTTGACGCCGCGCGCGGGGAAACGCTGCGCCTGGTTCTTGAGCGCGGGCTTCAGCTCCGGCGGCGGCTGGTACCACTCGGTCTCGTAGTAGATCTCCATCGGATGGCCGTCGCAGGTGATGAAGGCGTAGGCCGGCCCGTGGCCCAAGTCGCCCTTGGTCCAGCCCTTGCCGTAGCCGGCCTTCTCGATCACCGAGACGCGGTTCTCCAATGCCTCAGGGCTGGTGGCGCGGTAGGCGAAGTGGCCCATGCCCGCCACCTTGGCTTCGGTCAGCTTCAGCGTGTGGTGCTCATAGTCGTCCCAGGCACGCAGATACACCGACTGCCCCTGCCGGCCGCTCTCCGTCAGGCTGAACACCTCGGTGAAAAACTTGAGGCTCTCCTCGGGCTTGGGGGTGAACAGCTCGACGTGCGCGAGGTGCGCAAGGTCGAAGGAGCGGAGGGTGGATTGCACTGGTCCGGTAACCTCTTCGCGGATGGCAGGAAGGCGGTTTAACCGTAGCACAGGACGCGCGGGCCGCGACAGCCGGCGGACGCGCGGCGCAATTGCGCAGCGGGCATGCAGGATGCCGGAATCACAAGGCGCAATTGGGAGGTAGTTGCAGCGCGCCGAAGGCCCGCGCCGCGAATGCCTCAGGTGGATCGGTGCAATGCGCCTTCGAGGCTGGGCAAGAACTCGATGTTGCTGGAGCCGTTGGGAACGTTATTTCAATGTCTGACTAGCTTCCCACGCGGGGCCGGCCGGACGCTTCGCGCCCGCTGCCTCTCGCGGGCGTACGACACCCAGCAGCGACACGCGCATTCAGTGAAAGGGAACAAAATTCTGCGCTTCAAGCGCGGGCACGTCTCTTGCCCAGCTTTTTCGGCGGTCACCACATCTTGTTGGCGATTTTCAGGGCCTCGACCTCGAACAGCTCCAGCGCCTGCTTCTGCGCCAGCATGACGTCGCCCGTCACCAGGTTGCCCTCGGGGAAGAAGCACCAGCCGCACACGCGACGGCCGTTGCGGTCGAGTTGGTCGATGTTCATCGAGCGGCCGTGGCGGATGCGATAGCGGCGGCCGGTCTTTCCGCCGATCACCTCGAAGTAGCCGTACTTGGCATACTGCTGACGTTGCGCCGGCGTCAGGTTTTCCTTCAGCAGGCGCATGCCACGGTCATGCGCCTCCGACCGGCGCTCGTCCATGAGCGCCCGCCCCCCGAACGCAGGAAACCGGAACACCTCACGCCGGGGCCTGAGGCTCTGGGCGATGCTCTGGCGCAGGCGGCGCATTCCCTCCGAGATCCACGTGCGTGCCTGTCGGTCGCGCATGTTGACCTGCTCCGGGAGGACTGAATCTTGCGGCATGTCTTGCGGCATGTCTCGGCGCGCTTCCCGGACAGCTTCTTGAGGGGCTTGGGTTGGGGAGACTGCGGCTGTGGAGACTGCGTCTGTCGAGGCTTGGTCCTGCTCTGCAATCAGTTGGGCATAAACGCGCTGCGCCTCTCTCAGCAGAGAGCGACGAAAGCTCTGTCCGTCCCATACCGAGTGCTGCTCGCAGAAAGCGACGTAGTCGTACAGCAGCAACGGTGCTGAAGCGCGGTAGCCGTTGGAAAGCTCGACACGCAGATGCGGCTCTCCCGCGCATTCACCGGCAGCATTTTCGACTGCCACATCGATGAGCGCGGGGGGGTCGCGCACATTCTCCCCGAGGGCCCGCCGCAGCAGGGCCCTCAGCACCTGCATGGCACGCCTCCTTCTAGCCGCCCTGCAACTGCGGAATGAACAGAGTCTGCTCGGCTTGCGGGTCGAACTTGTTCACGAGCTTTCCCTGGCCACCTTCTTCGGCCAATGCAACGGCGCGGAACCCCTTGCCCGTCAGCTCCTTGAACCGCCGCTCCGCCAGCGCGACCGCCTTCGCATCGGTCTTGTCGAATTCGTGCCGCGTATCGCCCGAGCGATCCATTACGATCTGGATACCCATGTTACGCTCCTTTTGGGTCAGCCGGTTTCTATCCTAGCGCGATAAATCTGAACTTGCCACCGCAATTGGGGTTCATTTGGGCGG
>DASURA010000042.1:0-4847 GCA_036280295.1 Hyphomicrobiaceae bacterium | reverse complement strand
CCCACTGGCAGTCCACCACCTTGTGAAAGTAGCTGGGGTTGGAAATATCGGTGGGGGCTGTATGGCCCCGACGCCGCTCCCCGACTGCGGTAGTCTCCATTTTAGACGATGGGTCCTTTGTAAGGTTTGCCGCCCCACGCGCCCACATCCTACCGATTGGCTGTGGGAAACCCAACAGTGGGAACGTCAAGGTAAACGGTTTTTTCGGAGGAATACGCCGAGTGTGGCGCCGCGGCCAGCCGAACATTTGGCGATCGCTAACGTCTGTGCGGCGCGCAATACCGCCTTGTTTCATCTTGCGAAAATAAAGTTGACTGTTTTTCGCAAGGAGAAGCCGCCTGGCAAGGTCACCCGCTCGTTGAAGGTCCCAACGCCACCGCTTGGGCATGCACGCCGGCACCTTGGCGCAGCCCCATGATGGATGCGCTGGCGCGGGCTGGCTGGCCCTCAGTTCAGCTCCACGGTTCCATAGACCCTGATCGTCCGGCCCGGCAGCAGCACGTCGTGCGCCATGAAGGAAGCATGGTTGCGCACGTCGTTATCGAGCAGGTTCTCGCCCTTGAGGCCCACGGTCATCTCAGGAACGAGCCCGCCCGCGGCGCCATCCAGCTTGAAGGTATAGGCAAGATCGGCATTGAGCAGGGTGTAGCCCTTGGTAGCCTCCTCGTTCTCGCCCACCCGGTCCTGATCGAAGGCATGCAGGATGCCAAGGCGGGCGAGCCAGCTGCCGTCGCGGTAGTAGACGCCGGCGCCGAGGCGGTGCGGCGGGATGCGCGGGACGTTGCCGCCTTGGGCGTCGTCGAATTGGGCGTGTACGAAGTCATACTGTCCGTCGACGCCCCAGACGCCGCGCCAGACACGCCCGATGTCCTGCTCGCCTTGCAGCTCCAGGCCGTAGAAGGTGGCATTGCGCTGCAGGAACAGCACCTGGTTGAGTTCGTCCTCCACCCCGCAGGTGGCGAGCGTATCGCCGCAACCGATACCAGTCAGCTGCCGGAAGATGAAGCCGTCGAACCTGGTGGCATAGGCCGAGGCGTCGAAGCGGAACGCGCCCTTGGCCTTCTTGAACCCCAGCTCGACAGTGTGCGCGGCCTCCTTCGCGAGATCCGGATTGCCGATCTCGAAGTTGCCGGTTGCGTCGTGCAGGCCCTTGGAGAAGAGCTCGCCGGCATCCGGCGCCCGCTCCACGTATTGCGCCGTGAGCCGGGCCACCACGTCGCCCGGCAGGACGTAGAGCACGCCGGCGCTGGCGCTGAGGGGCATGAAGGTGCGCTCGGCATCGACGAGCATGCCGGTGTTGGGCGAAGTGAGCAGCAGGCCGATGCCATCGACCGCCGTCTGCTCGATGCGCGCTGCCGCCTGGAACCGAAGCTTCTGCGTCATTTGCAGCTCCTCGAACCAGAACGCCGCCGTGCTGCGCGTCGTCGCAGGCTCCAGCAGCGAGTCGCCCTCGAAGCTGGTGGCCGTCAGCTTGCGGTTGCCGAATTGCACGCCGACCGCGCCGCTGAGCATGCCGAGGTCGGTCAAGGCCGGCTGATGCTGCACCTCCACACGGCCCTCCATCTCGCGATTGGTGAAGTGCGACCCGATCCCGGCAGTGCTGCTGCCGAAGCCGATCTCGTCGTGGGCATAGTCCGAGGCGCCGAGCCAGAACCGCACGGCATCGACACCGCCGCTCTTCACGCGCCACTCGCCGCGCGACAGCACCTTGTCCTGCTGCATGTCGATGCGCGTGCGTTCCTCCAGCGCTTCCTCGCCGGGGATGCCGTAGAGGCTGTTGAAGCGCGAGAAGGCGACGCCGACAAAACCATCGCTGCCGATGACGGAGCCGCCGACCGAGAAGCCCTCGCTGTCGACGAAGGTGTTGAACTGCCGTCCCTGCGGCGTGTCGTAGTCGCCGGCGTGGCGCTGGAAGGCATCGGCGTGGAGCGCGAAATTGCCGGCGCCGGCCGTCGCCTTGAACATGCCGTCGGCGCTGCGGTCCGCCGAGCCCAGGCCGCCGCGCGCGGCGAAGCTGATGCCCTTCGGCGGCACGATCTCGGGGATGCGGCCGTTAATTGCGTTCACCACGCCGCCGATCGCCTGCGAGCCGTAGCGCAGGGTTGCCGGCCCACGCACCACCTCGATGCGGTCGGCGATGAGCGGATCAATCGGCACGGCGTGGTCCTCACTCAGCGCCGAGACGTCGTGCGAGCCGATGCCATCCTCCTGCACGCGTACGCGGTAGCCCTCGAGCCCGCGGATGATCGGCCGGTTGGCGCCCGGCGCAAAGGTCGAGCCGGCGATGCCGGGCTTCAGCTGCAGCGAGTCGGTAAGGTTGGCCCCCGGCGTGGCCAGAACGTCCTCGGTCGGCACGACCGTCACGGCGACGAACGCATCCTCGGCGATCCGGGGCGTCTCCGGCTCAACCGGAGCGGTGGCCGCCTTCGCCCTGATTTTGGGCGCGGCTTTCGCCTTTGACTTCGGTGCCGGCTTCGCCACCGGCGTCGCGACGCTGAGTGGCGGCAATTGTGTTTGTGCGGCCGCCAACCCGAACCCGGCCGCGCTGACGCCTGCCGTCAGCATCGCGCGCACCGCCACTGCGCAAATCTTCTTCATGACGTCCTCCTGAACGCAACAGTATAACGTTACGATAGGAGTGACTGTTGAAGGACTGCAAGGAGGAAGCGGGCGCAGGATCTGCCTTGCTCATCGAGCGTGTCTTAAGCGTAACACTATAACATCACCCAGCACCTGCGGTAGGGAGGCATTCCTGTATGGGGGCTTCAATGGCAGGGCGGCGAGACGGCACGCGTGCCTCCATGGGCAAGAGGCACACGGCGGCGGCCGTCGGGCTTTATTTGGCGGCCGTGATGTGGTTTCTGCGCTGGATCAGCATCAAGGCCGTTCGAACCACTGTGAGCACCGTCTCATGAAGCAGACCGCAGCCGCCAGCCGCCACTTGATCAAGGGTGCCACGGGAGACTGGGAGATGGTGATCGGCCTGGAGGTGCACGCGCAGGTCGCCTCCAAGGCGAAGCTGTTCTCCGGTGCCTCGACCGAGTTCGGCGGCGAGCCCAACAGCCACGTCTCGCTGGTCGACGCGGCGATGCCGGGCATGCTGCCGGTGATCAATGCGGAGTGCGTGGCCCAGGCGGTGCGAACCGGCCTCGGGCTCAACGCCAGGATCAACCCGGTCTCGGTGTTCGACCGCAAGAACTACTTCTATCCAGACCTGCCTCAGGGCTACCAGATCAGCCAGTACAAGCAGCCGATCGTCGGCGAAGGCGAGGTCGAGGTGGAGGTGGACGGCGAGACCGTCACGGTTGGCATCGAGCGGGTTCACCTGGAGCAGGACGCCGGCAAGCTGATCCACGACCAGCACGCCGAGTACTCGCTGGTCGATTTGAACCGCGCCGGTGTGGCACTGATGGAGATCGTGTCCCGGCCCGACATGCGCTCGTCCAAGCAGGCGCAGGCCTACGTGATGAAGCTGCGCTCGATCCTGCGCTATCTCGGCACCTCGGATGCCGACATGGAGAAGGGCAACCTGCGGGCCGATCTCAACGTCTCGGTACGGCGCGCCGGCGACACCGAATACGGCACCCGCTGCGAGATCAAGAACGTCAACTCGATCCGCTTCATCGGCCAGGCCATCGACTACGAGGCGCGCCGGCAAGTCGAGATCATCGAGGATGGCGGAGTTATTCGGCAGGAGACGCGCCTGTTCGATTCCGACAAGGGCGTGACGCGCTCCATGCGCTCCAAGGAGGAGGCGCACGACTACCGCTATTTCCCCGATCCCGACCTGCTGCCCCTGGAGCTGACGCAGGAGTACGTGGAGGGGCTGAGGAAGGCCCTGCCGGAGTTGCCGGACGAGAAGCGTGCCCGCTTCATGCAGGAGTATGGCCTTTCGGCCTACGACGCCGATGTGCTGACGGCGGAGCGCGAAAGCGCCGAGTTCTTCGAGGCGGTGACCAAGGGCCGTGATGGCAAGACTGTCGCCAACTGGGTCATCAACGAGCTGTTCGGCCGCCTCAACAAGGACGGCCTGGAGATTGCTGCGAGCCCCGTATCGGCGGTTCAGCTCGGCAGCATCATTGATCTTATCGCCAAGGGCGAGATCTCCGGCAAGATCGCCAAGGAGCTGTTCGAGATCGTCTGGAGCGAGGGCGGTGATCCCGCCGAGATCGTCGAGAAGCGCGGCCTCAAGCAGGTCACCGATACGGGTGCCATCGAGGCGGCCATCGACAAGGTGATCGCCGCCAACCCCGACAAGGTTGAGCAGGCCAAGGCGAAACCGCAGGCGATCGGCTGGTTCGTCGGCCAGGTGATGAAGGCCACCGGCGGCAAGGCCAATCCGCAGGCCGTGAACGATCTTTTGAAGCGGAAGTTGGGGCTTTGATCGCGCGGCGCGCACGTTGCAGCCCGCAAGTCGAGTCAACGGGCGCGATGAATGACCGATGAAGCCTTCGGGCGTCGCACGGTCGCGGCCGCGCTCCAGCAACGCAGGCACAGAGTCAGTCGAGGTCACGTCGCACCAGCGGCGCGCGGCGGCGAGCGTTGCATTGCCGTCGCCGGCCGCGACGTCCAGTACGCGCTGACCGGCGCGCAGGTCGAGCGCTTCGCACAGCTCCTCGCCGACAATCTGCAAGGTGGTGCCGACGGCGGCATAGTCGCCGGAGGACCAGGCCGCCTGCTGGCGTGCTTGATCGCCGTGAGATCGGGCGCGGCCGCAACCTCAAGAAGATCGGCCAGAACGCGCAGGATACGGCGGAGTTGTTCTTCGAGGACGTGCGCGTGCCGCCCTCCAACATCCTGGGTGAGGAAAGCGGTGGCTTCGCCTGCCTCATGAACCAGCTGCCGCG
>DASURA010000041.1:0-5027 GCA_036280295.1 Hyphomicrobiaceae bacterium | reverse complement strand
TCCAACCGCTCGCTGCAGTGGCGCGAGAAGGTGATCGACCCGGTGTTCGAGTCGCGCACCGACCACATGATCATGTACCAGCTGGCGCAGAAGCTCGGATTCGCCGACCAGTTCGTCGGCAAGAAGGACGGCAGGCAGGTCATTCCCCTGGTCAAGGCCAAGGGCGGCATGGAAGAGCCCTCGATGGAGGATCTAACCTACGAGCAGTGGATGGCGGTGGTGAACGTGAACCTGACGGGCTCGTTCCTGTGCGCCCAGGAGGCCATCCGGATCATGAAGTCGCAGAATCCGAAGGGTGGGCGCATCGTCAACAACGGATCGATCTCGGCGCACACGCCGCGGCCGAACTCGGTGCCCTACACCGCCACCAAGCACGCCATCACCGGCCTCACCAAGTGCATCGCGCTCGACGGCCGCCCGTTCGACATCGCCTGCGGGCAGCTCGACGTGGGCAACGCCGATACCGCCCTGGGCGGCCGCATGAAGGCGGGCGTGCCGCAGGCCAACGGCGAGATCAAGGCCGAGCCGGTCATGGACGTGTCGCACTGCGGCTCCGCCATCCGCTACATGGCCAGCCTCCCGCTCGATACCAACGTGCTGTTCATGACCATCAAGGCCACCAACATGCCGTTCGAGGGTCGCGGCTGAAGAGCACGATCGAGGCAGGCGAGGCGGTTCCTCATGCCGGGCTCGTCCCCGGCATCCATCAAGCCAACGGCACACTCGGCACAAGCTGCGAGGCGGCCTCCGGCCACCTCGCCGTCTCACCGCCGGTCAGACTCAGGCCAGGTTCGCTCGTGCCTGCCCGCGGCAAGAAAATCGCAGCACTCGCCAAAGCGTTGCGCTATAGTGATGACATGTTGGGGTCCGGCTCTAAGGTGTGCGTACGCAAGGGCAAGGTGGCCGACGCGGCTGCCCTGGCGGACGTTTTTCGCGAATCCTGGCAGCTCGCCTATCGCGGCATCATCCCCCACGCACAGCTCGAAGGCTACATCCGCCAGCGCACCCCGGAATGGTGGCGCGGCGCCGTGCGCTCTGGCGAAGGCACCCTGGTCCTGGAGCTGGACAGCAAGGTGGTGGGCTACGCCACATTCGGCAGTGCCCGCAACCGCGGTCCGTACCAGGGCGAGATCTACGAGCTTTACCTCGATCCCGTCTGCCAGGGCCTGGGCTTCGGCGAGCGCTTATTCGAAACCTGCCGGCACACCCTGGACATGCGCAAGGTCCGCGGCCTGATCGTATGGGCGCTCCTTGCCAATACGCCGGCCTGCGACTTCTACTGGCGCCGTGGCGGTCGGCCGATCGCCACGGCATTCACCAAGATTGGCGGCGCCAAGCTGGAAAAGGTGGCGTTCGCCTGGAGATGAGGCAGTAAGGCACTAGGGCAATTGGCAGTGGGGTTCGATTTGGGCCCCAACTGGCCTATTGCCTTACTGCCCTGCTGCCTTGTTCGTTGCCCCCTGCCTCGGAGACAGATCCAATGGACGACAAGTTGAAAGTCGCCGTCATGGGCGCGGCAGGCCGCATGGGGCGCGAGCTCATTCGTGCCGTCCATGGCAATGAGGACTGCACGCTGATCGGCGCGGTGGAACCTGAGGGCTCGCTGGCGCTCGGGCAGGACGCAGGGCTGCTGGCGGGTCTCGGCAAGCTCGGAGTGGTCATCACCGACGATGCACTCGAGCTGTGCGCCAGGGCCGATGCGGTGCTGGATTTCACCGTGCCGGCTGCGTCAGTGGAGTTCGCCGCTCTGGCTGCTAACGCCCGCAGCGTGCACGTCATGGGTACTACCGGCTTGAGCGGGGCTGACGAGGCCAAGATCAGCACCGCCGCACGGCACGCCACCATCATTCGTTCAGGCAACATGAGCCTGGGGGTCAATCTGCTGGTGGCATTGACCCGCAAGGTGGCGGCGGCACTGGACCCTGACTTCGATATCGAGATCCTGGAGATGCACCACCGGCACAAGGTCGACGCCCCTTCGGGCACCGCCTTGATGCTGGGCCGGGCAGCCGCGGACGGCCGGCGCGTCAACCTCGATGAGGTGAGCGTTCGCGTGCGCGATGGCCACACCGGTGCACGTCGCCGCGGCGATATCGGCTTTGCCACCCTGCGCGGCGGCAGCGTGGTCGGCGAGCACAGCGTGCTGCTTGCGGCGGACGGCGAGGTGATCGAGCTCACGCATCGCGCGACGGATCGCGGCATCTTTGCGCGTGGCGCGGTCAAGGCCGCGCTGTGGGGCCGCGGCAAAGGGCCCGGGCTGTTCAGCATGATGGATGTTCTGGGTCTCGATTAAGCTGGCCGGAGTTGACGGGGTCAGACCCCTAGCCGACACCCACAGAAGCTCATGCAGCGTCTTGCCGAGGGGGGCTGACCCCGTTGGAACTGTAAGGAATCGACATGGATAACGTGCTCGTTCTCGCGCGCCACGGCGAAAGCGAATGGAACAAGCTCAACCTGTTCACGGGCTGGAAGAATCCCGACCTCACCGAGAAGGGCATCGCCGAGGCGCGGGCCGCCGGACGGCTGCTCAAGGCGGACGGCTACAGGTTCGATGTGGCCTTCACCAGCGATCTCCTTCGCGCCCAGCATACCTTGAGGCTGATGCTGGAGGAGCTGGAGCAGACCGGCCTTCCCACCCATCAGTCGCAGAAGCTCAACGAGCGCGACTATGGCGACCTCTCGGGCCTCAACAAGGACGAGGCGCGCGCCAAGTGGGGCGGCGAGCAGGTCCACGTCTGGCGCCGCAGCTATGACGTGCCCCCGCCCGGCGGCGAAAGCCTCAAGGACACCGCCGCCCGCGTGCTCCCCTACTACGAGGCCGCGATCTGGCCCGAGGTGAAGGCCGGCCGCAATGTGCTGGTGTCCGCACACGGCAACTCGCTGCGCGCCCTCATCATGCGACTGGAGGGGCTGTCCGGCGAGGAGATCGTCAAGCGCGAACTGGCAACCGGGGTGCCGATCGTCTACCGGCTGAACCCGGACGGCACCATGCGGGAGCGGAAGGACCTGGTGCCTGGCGCCTAGGCCATTGCGCGACGGCAGTGGGGCCAGGTATCAGGGCCGAGGTCTGGGGCCAAGTCCCAGGGGTTCGCGTGCCGTCCCTGAAACCTGATCCCTGGAACCCGAAACCTCAATGATACCCCTCATCCTCGCGCACCTTGCCGCGGAACAGCCAGTAGATGAGGGCGAAGTAGCCGAGGATGATCGGCAGCATGAAGATGGTGCCGATCAGCGTGAAGATCTGGCTGGCCGGGACAGCCGCGGTGTCCCACACCGTGAGAGAGGGCGGGACCAGGTAGGGGAACCATGAGATCACCAGCCCGAGGTAGCCGAGCAGGAACAGGCCGATGGCGGCCAGAAACGGCCGCACCTCCCGCCCTTCCTCCAGCCACCGCCAGCAGGCCCAGGCGAGCAGCGCCGTGACCAGGGGAATGGGCCACAGGTAGAGAATGTTGGGTGTCGAGAACCAGCGCCGGGCAATGTGCTCGCTGGCGATCGGCGTCCACAGGCTCACCACGACCATAAAGCCGAGCACGACCAGCAGCAGCCATTTCGCCAGCTCGCGGGCGCGGTCATGCACTTCGCCCTCGGTGCGGATCGGAAGCCAAGTTGACGCGAGCAGCGCATAGCCCGCCACCACGCCGAGGCCGCATATCACCGAGAAGCGTGTCGCCCAATCGAACGGGCCGCCGGCGAACTGGCCGTCGGCAACCGTGATGCCCTGGATGAGGCCGCCCAGGATCACGCCCTGGAAAAACGCCGCGAGCGTCGAGCCCAGCCAGAAAGCCCGGTTCCACCACTCCTTGCTGGTCCGCGCCACACCGCGGAACTCGAAGGCGACACCACGGAACACCAGCGCCAGCAGCATCAGGATGACCGGGAGGTAGAGGGCCGGCATGATGATCGCATAGGCCTTCGGGAATGCCACCAGCAAGCCGCCGCCACCCAGCACCAGCCAGGTCTCGTTGCCGTCCCAGAACGGGGCAACGGTGTTGACCATCAGGTCGCGGTGGCGATCGTCGCGGAAGGCCGGGAACAGGATGCCGAGGCCCAGGTCGAAGCCGTCGAGGATGACGTACATGGCGACCGCGATACCGATCAGCGCGGCCCAGATGACGGGGAGATACCATTCCATGGTGCGGTCTCCGCTGAAAAATGGAAATCAGAAGCCAGAAATCAGAACTCGGAAAAGCGGGATACACTGACTTCTGACTTCTGACTTCCGACTTCCCACTCACTCCAGCACCTCCCGCCCCGCCTCCTCGGCGCCGGAAAGGGGGCGGCTCGGCAGGCCACGCTCCGACGGCCGCACGGACGCACCGGTGGGTCCACGGTGGATCAGGCGATTGATGTAGTAGATGCCCATGGAGAAGATGATTCCATAGACGAGAATGAACAGGACCAGAGTCGTCAGCACGCTTCCGCCGGGCACCGGCGAAACTGCGTTGGCGGTGCGCAGGATGCCGTGCGCCACCCATGGCTGGCGGCCGCATTCGGTCACGGTCCAGCCGGCGATCACGGCGACGAAGCCAGCCCACCAGATGTTGGCAGCCGGGCGCAGAAACCATTGTGTGTCGAACAGCCGACCCTGCCACCACAGCCATGCGCCGATCCAGCCGGTCGCCAACATCGCAAAGCCGATCGCTACCATCAGGCGGAAGGCATAGAAAACGATGGTCACCGGCGGCCGGTCGCTGGCTGGCACGCTGTTGAGGCCGGGAAACAGGCCATTGGGATCGTGCTTGATGAGGAGCGAAGCGACGCGCGGGATCGAGATGGCGAAGTCGTTGCGTCCTTCCTTCTCGTTGGGGATGGCGATGATGTGGAAGTCGCCGGGCTTGCTGCCGTCCCAGTGCGCCTCCATGGCTGCGACCTTGATCGGCTGGTGCTCGGCGGTGTTGAGGCCGTGCAGGTCGCCGAGCAATACCTGCAGCGGTGCCACGACGGCAATGAAGCCGACCGCCATGCGCAGCATGGTGCGCGCCTCCTCCACATGGCGGCGGGCGAGGAGATAGCGCGCCCCCACG
>DASURA010000040.1:0-4795 GCA_036280295.1 Hyphomicrobiaceae bacterium | reverse complement strand
CACGGCTTCAACAGCGTGCACGGCCGCATGCCGTCGATCACCACCGGGGCAGCGCTGGCCAATCGGGACCTGGTCTACATCGGCGTCTCCGGCGACGGCGACACGGCCTCGATCGGCCTCGGCCAGTTCTGCCACGCGGTGCGGCGCCGGCTGAACATGACCTATATCGTCATGAACAACGGCTGCTACGGCCTCACCAAGGGCCAGTTCTCCGCCACCAACGACAAGGGCGCCGCCTCCAAGAAGGGCGAGATCAATCCATTCGAGGCCATCGACCTGTGTCAGATGGCGATCCAGCTCGGCGCCGGCTTCGTGGCTCGCTCGTTCTCCGGCGACAAGGCGCAGCTGATCCCGCTCCTCAAGGCGGCGATCGCCTACAACGGCTTCGCGCTCATCGACGTGGTGAGTCCGTGCGTGACCTTCAACAATCACACCGGCTCCACCAAGAGCTACGAGTACGTGCGCGCCCACAACATGGCGTCCGAGAACCAGCTCGACTATGTCGAGCCCAGGGACGAGATCACCGTCGATTTCGCCGAAGGCACGTCGGCCGAGATCGAGCTGCACGACGGCTCGCGCCTGATTCTCAGCAAGGTCGACAGCAATCCCGACTCCGGGCACGATCCGCGCGATGCGGACGCCGCGCTGATGACCATCCGCGCCAACGCCGCCAAGGGCGCGATCACCACCGGCCTGCTCTACATCGACCAGGCGCAGCGCGACATGCACGACATCCTCGCCACGGATGCCCGCCCACTCAATGCGCTGCCGATGTCCGAGCTGTGCCCCGGCTCGGCGGCGCTGGAGGCGATCAACGCACGGTTGCGGTAGGCGGATCATCGGCATAATCCCGGTTGTGCGAAGCTCAGCATGCTTGCTAAGGTGGTGAGGGCTGCGTGTAAGCTTTGAGGCCACGGCAGGAGGCTGCTCTCATGGCCTACTGGGCTTACGAGAACTGGACGCACAAGAAGGCGATCGTCCACTCCGCTGACTGCTCCTATTGCCAGCACGGCCGGGCGTCCACGCGGAATCGGGCCGGCACGGCAGATGGCACGGCCCATTTCCGGACCGTGACGCGGCTTTCGGCAAAGCGAAGAGCACGGAGCGCCCCGAGGCTCGCGCCTGCAAGGCGTGTGACGCCGGCGTTCAGCTTCGCGTATGGGTTTGCCGATAAGCTCCGTCGTGCGGCGGGGCAACGGATTGCGAGAATGGGGCATCCGGCGCGGCGCCAAGGCGCTTGGCTGCCGCGGTCTCGCTGACCTAGAACGGGCCTCCTGAGCGCCCCATCCAAGCAAAGAAAGGCTTTGCCAATGACGCGCCTAGCCCGTTCCCTCGATGCCTTGCGGCCGCACTACGACGTAGTGGTGGTCGGGTCGGGGTACGGCGGCGGCGTGGCGGCGGCGCGCCTCGCCCGCGCCGGCAAGCGCGTGGCGGTGCTGGAGCGGGGGCGCGAATTCCTCACCGGCGAGTTCCCGAGCCGCTTCCCCGACCTGCGAGAGCAGCTCCAGGTCACCGGCAAGCGCGTGCGGATGGGCTCTCCGTCGGGGCTTTATGATGTTCGCCTCGGCGAGGACATGCATGTGCTGGTCGGCTGCGGGCTGGGCGGCGGCTCGCTGATCAACGCCGGCGTCGCCTTGCGGCCGGACCCACGCGTCTTCCATGATCCGGCGTGGCCGGAGGAGATCGCTATGGACGGCCTGCTGGATGAGGGCTATGCCCGCGCCACCCGCTGGGTGCGCCCGGCGCGCGATCCCCTGGCGGCCGAGCGCACCAAGTACCAGGCGCTGGCCAAATCCCGCCCCGCGCTGGGCAGGGGCAACCTGGTTGCGGCGCCGGTGGCGGTGAGCTTCGCCGATACCGTGAATTCGGCCGGCATCTCCCAGCCCGCCTGCACCCGCTGCGGCGACTGTTGCGGCGGCTGCAACGTCGGCGCCAAGAATACGGTGGCGCTCACCTATCTTCCGGAGGCTGCACGCCACGGCGCCGAGATTTTCGCCCTCGCCAAGGTGCACCACATCGCCCGGTCTGGCGACGGGAGCTGGCAGGTGCATCTCGCCCGGCTGGACCAGGCCAAGGCCGGCAATGGCAAGGACGGCAAGATGATCGTCGGCGCCGACATGATCATCCTGGCCGCCGGCACGCTGGGATCGACGGAGATCCTGCTGCGCTCGCGGGAGAAAGGTCTCGCCGTGTCCGACCGGGTGGGCCAGCGGTTCTCCGCCAACGGCGATATCATCGCCTTCGGCTACGGCGGCAAGACCCGCATCAACGCCGTCGGAGTCGGCCACCCGGCACGCGTGGAGGGACTCGACGTTGGCGCCTCCGTATCCGGCCAGATCGAGATCATCGACGAGGCGGACCTGAGCCACAGTCTCACTATCCAGGAGGGCGTGCTCCCTTCCGCGCTGGCGCCCCTGCTGCCGGTGCTGTTCATCCCCAACGGCCGGCTGCTCGGCGCGCTGCAGAGCCTCGTCAGCGGCGTCTACAAGGGCCCGTTCGCCAACCTGCAGACGTTCTTCGCCGTCTCGCACGACAGCGCCGCCGGGCGCATGGTGCTGGACGACGATCGCCTTGCCATCACCTGGCCCGAGGCCGGCGCCGAGCCGGTCTACCAGCGCCTGGACAAGGCACTGGCGACGCTGGTCGAAGCGGTCGGCGGCAGCTACGTGAAGAACCCGCTCGCCGGCACCATGATGGGTCGCCAGCCGGCCACGGCGCATCCGCTGGGCGGCTGCGGCATGGGCCGCGAGCGCGGCGACGGCGTGATCGACCACAAATGCCGCGTGTTCGATGCCGCGGGCGCCAGCCCCACCGACGTGCACAAGGGCCTCTACGTCATGGACGGCTCGATCATGCCGCGGTCGCTGGGCGTGAACCCGCTGCTTACCATCACCGCGCTGGCCGAGCGGGCGATGCTGCATCTGGCGCAGGATTGGCGGCTTGACTGCGGGGACGTGGAGGACGAAGTCACACCCCTCGCCTCCAGCGTCGGCAGGGAACTATAACGGTTGGGCGAGGGGTCTGACCCCGTCACATCAGCGGGAGACTCCCATGGAAAAGCGCATCGGCATCATCGGCCTCGGCATCATGGGCGGGGCGTTCGCGCGCAATCTCGTGGCCAGCGGCTGGAGCGTGATCGGCTACGACACCGAACCGCAGCGCATCGCCGAGGCGAAGGCCGCGGGCGTTGAGATTGCCCACAGCGCCGCGGCCGTGGCGGAGGCTGCTCCAGACCTCATCACCAGCCTGCCGACGCCGCGCGCGGTGCTCGACACCGCGGCGGTCATCGCCGGTGCAGATGCCAAAGGGCGCACTGTCATCGAGGCGAGCACGCTGTCCCTCGCCGACAAGGAAGCCTTCCGCGAGATCCTGGAGTCGGCCGGTCACACCGCGCTCGATTGTCCGATGTCGGGCACCGGCGCGCAAGCCGCAGTGAAAGACCTGGTGGTGCTTGCGAGCGGCGACAGCGCGGCGATTCTGCGGCTGCAGCCTGCCTTCCTCGGCTTTGCCCGCAAGGTCTACGACCTCGGCCCCTACGGCAACGGCAGCAAGATGAAGTTCATCGCCAACCATCTGGTGGCGATCCACAACGTCGCCGCCGCCGAGGCCATGGTGCTTGCTCGCAAGGCCGGGCTGGATGCGCACCAGACGGTCGAGGTGATCGGCTCCGGTGCCGGCACCTCGCGCGTGTTCGAGCTGCGCGCGCCGATGATGGCCGACGGCCATTACCTTCCCGCGACCATGCGCTCTTCCACCTGGAAGAAGGATCTCACCGTGATCGGCGAGTTCGCCGCCGCGGCCGGCTGCCCCACGCCGCTGTTCGGCCTCGCCGCCACCCTGCACGCCGTCACCCTCGCCATGGGCCACGGCGAGGAAGACACCGCCGTCGTCTGCGCCGCCCTGGAGGCGATGGCGGGGTTGGAAAGAAAGTAGGCGCCGACTGGGGGTCAGACGCTGCGGTGTGACCCCATTCCGCCGACCGACGTTTGCTGCCACAATCAACCGAACAAGAGTTGAGCCAAGGGATCAGACCCGCAGTGTCTGACCCCACTTGGGAGCCTGCGCCCATGACCATACCAAGCAAGATCTACCGCGAGGAGCACGAGCTGTTCCGCAAGACTGTCGCCTCCTTCATCGAGCGGGAGATTGCGCCCAGCTACGAGCGCTGGGAGAAGGAGGGGCAGGTCAGCCGCGAGGTCTGGCGCAAGGCGGGCGAGGCGGGGCTCCTGCTCACTGATATGCCAACAGAGTACGGCGGTGCCGGCGCCGACTTCCTGTTCAGTGCCGTGATGATCGAGGAGATGGCAAAGCGCGTCTACGCTGCGCCCGGCTTCCGTCTGCACTCGGACATCGTCGCCCCCTACATCTTGAACTATGGCAGCGAGGAGCAGAAGCGCACCTGGCTCCCCAGAATGGCCAAGGGCGAGATTATCACCGCCATTGCCATGACTGAGCCGGGAACGGGAAGCGACCTGCAGGGCATCCGCACCACCGCCGTGCGCCAGGGCAACGAGCTTGTCCTCAACGGCCAGAAGACCTTCATCACCAACGGCGGCCTGGCCGACCTCGTCATCGTCGCGGCCAAGACCGATGCGGCGGCCGGCGCCAAGGGCATCACGCTGGTGCTGGTGGAGACCGACCGTCACGGTTTCAAGCGCGGCCGCAACCTCAAGAAGATCGGCCAGAACGCGCAGGATACGGCGGAGTTGTTCTTCGAGGACGTGCGCGTGCCGCCCTCCAACATCCTGGGTGAGGAAAGCGGTGGCTTCGCCTGCCTCATGAACCAGCTGCCGCG
>DASURA010000039.1:0-6015 GCA_036280295.1 Hyphomicrobiaceae bacterium | reverse complement strand
CAGCGCGTGCGGAAAGCGGGATCGGGGCGGACTTCGTCTGGAGCTGCCCCCGCGTTGCCGTTGGCTCCGTGCTCGCTGTCCGTTCCGTCAATGCGTCCTCTCGGGCATGTATGCATCGTGTGCCAGGTCGGAGAACCGGGTTTAGGCGCCATCGAACTGCAGATCGACGGTGCCCACCGGCCCGTGGCGCTGCTTGCCGACGATCACCTCGGCCTTGCCGCTGCAAGCCTGCATCTTCTGCATCCAGGTCTGGAACTCTGGCGTGCCTTCCGCGGGCTTGGTGCGCTCAACATAATACTCCTCGCGATACACGAACATCACCACGTCGGCATCTTGCTCAATGGAGCCCGACTCGCGCAGGTCCGAGAGCTGCGGGCGCTTGTCCTCGCGGTTCTCGACCGCGCGCGAGAGCTGCGACAGGGCGACGATGGGAACGTTGAGCTCCTTGGCCAGCGCCTTGAGGCTGGTGGTGATCTCCGAGACCTCCTGCACGCGGCTTTCCGAGGCGCGCCGCACCGAGCCGGTCAGCAGCTGCAGGTAGTCGACGATGATGAGTCCCAGTCCATCCTGGCGCTTGAGCTTGCGCGAGCGGGCGGCGAGCTGGGCCACCGAGAGGCCGCCGGTCTGGTCGATATAGAGCGGCAGCGTGGCCATGTCCTCGCTGGCCCTGACGAGGCGCTTGAACTCCGATTCGTCGATCAGGCCGCGGCGGATCTTCTCAGACGGGATCTCGGCCTGCTCGGAGATGATGCGGGTGGCGAGCTGCTCGGACGACATCTCCAGCGAGAACAGGCCGACGATGGCGCCGTCATGCGAGGAGTCGCCTGGCTGCAGGTGCGGCTTTTCCTGCAGCGAGCGCACGCGCGCCTTGGCAACATTGAAGGCGATATTGGTGGCCAGCGACGACTTGCCCATCGAGGGGCGGCCGGCGAGGATAATGAGATCCGACGGCTGCAGGCCGCCGAGCTTGCTGTCGAGCGCCCTGAGCCCGGTGGAGATGCCCGACAGGCCGCCATCGCGCAGGTAGGCGTTGTTGGCCATCTCGATGGCGCCGGTTAGCGCGCTGGCAAAGGTGCCGAAGCCCTGGCCGTACTTGCCGGTCTCGGCCAGCGAGAACAGCCGCGTCTCCGCCTCCTCGATCTGCTCCTTGGGAGGGAAGTCGACGGGCGAATCATAGGCGGCATTCACCATATCCTCGCCGATCAGGATCAGTTGGCGGCGGGTGGCGAGGTCGTAGATCGTGCGGCCGTAGTCGCGCACGTTGATGATGGTGGTGGCGTTGGCTGCGAGCTGCCCCAGGTAGGCCGGCACGCTCAAGCCGTTGCCGATCGGCTCGGCGCTTTCGAAGAAGGTCTTGAGCGTGATCGGTGTCGCCTGCTTCCCGGCGCCGATCAGCGTGGCGGCGGTCTCATAGATTTGCTGGTGCAACGGGTCGAAGAAGTGGTGCGGCTCCAGGAAGCCGGACACGCGGTCGTGCGCCTCGTTGTTGACGAGCATGGCGCCGAGCAGCGCCTGCTCGGCCTCCAGGTTGTGCGGCGCGGCCCGAAACGGCAGCGTGTCGGGCGACGCCAGGTCGATGGAGCCCTTGACGGCCTCTTTGAGGGCACCACCGGGGGTGGTCGGAGCGGGGCGGCGAGAAGTCTTTTGCATGCAGGGAGGCTTCGCCGATTCCGGCCGTCCTCGCTATGCCCGCAGGGCGACAGCGGCCGCCGCCCGCGCAGTCATCACCACAATGCACACCGCGGCAAGAATCTACTTGAAAGCCGATTCCCCGCTACTCGCCCGGGAGGCGAGGAAACGGCGGCTTGCACGTGAACCTTGGGTGGAAATGCCGGCACCATGCAACTCAGCGGGCTGATGGTGGGCGGATTAGGGCGCTGCCCGCAATCCGCCGTTTGCTCGACGACTCGCAGGAAACCCGGCGGATTACGCTTCGCTAATCCGCCCTACGAATCACTCCCCAGCCGCACGTGTCGTGGCGGCGGCGGTGGCGAGGCGCTGCTCCTCGGCCAGCATATAGTCGCGGGTGATGGGCAGTGTGCTGACGTGCTTGGCGATCTGCAGCTGGAACACGGTGAGGCCCGAGTGGCGGAAGCCCGCCTCGCACGATTGCAGGTAGAACTCCCACATGCGGCAGAAGCGCTCGTCGTGGCGCTCGGGATCAAGGGCGCGCACGCGCTCCTTGTTGGCCTGGAAGCGCCGGTTCCACTCCCTGAGGGTGGCGGCATAGTGCAGGCGCAGGCTCTCGAAGTCTGTAAGCCACAGATCGAGCTTCTCCAGCAACGGTGTCAGCTGCGACAGGCTCGGCAGGTAGGCGCCGGGGAAGATGTTCTGGCGAATCCAGACGTTGATGGGCTGCGGCAGCTGGTTGCGGCCGATGGTGTGGAGCAGCGCTGCCCCGTTCTCGGTGAGCAGGGCATTGAGGCGGGCGAAGAACTGCCCGTAGTGCGGACGGCCGACGTGCTCGAACATGCCGACCGAGACGATCCGGTCGAATGTCTCGCGGATGTGGCGGTAGTCCTGCAGCCTGAAGTCGACGAGACGCGTCAGGCCCTGCTTGGCGGCACGCTCCGTGGCGATCTTATGCTGCTCGGTCGAGAGCGTGATGCCGGTGACGTGCACGCCATAGTTGCGGGCGAGGAACAGCGCCATGCCGCCGAAGCCGCAGCCGATGTCGAGCACGCGCTGGCCCGGCTGGATGTCGAGCTTGGCGGCAATGTGCCGCTTCTTGGCCTCCTGCGCCTCCTCGAGCGAGGTCTCTCCGGAGGCGAAGTAGCCGCACGAGTACTGCATGTCCTCGTCGAGGAAGAGGCGGTAGAAGTCGGCCTTGTGATCGTAATGGTGATGGACGTTGCGCCGCGCACGGCTGGGCAGGTTGATGACGGCGCCGAGCCGTGAGAGCTCGTCAACCCGGCGCTTCAGGTCACCGGCACGCCCCTTCGACGCCAGCTGCTCGTTGAGCAGCAGCAGATCGAGAAGGTCGGTGAGCGTCCCGTCCTCGACGGTCAGCGTGCCATCGGTATAGGCGGTGCCGACGTGCAGGTTGGGATAGAGCGCAAGCCGCCGGTACAGCGCCGGGTCATGCAGGCGCACCGTGACGCCTGGTTGTGCGCCGGGCGCTCCGAAGTCGTATCGCCGGCCGGTGTGATCGATCACGCCGAGGCGGCCTTGCCGGACAAAGCGGCGAAGAAGTAAGCGCAGCGCGAACACGCCCCTGCTCCGTGGCTAAACGGCCGCATGCTACCGCGGCTATGATCAGGCGTTCAACCCATAGTGAGCAGGACGAAACGGGCGGCGCAAGCACTGGAGGCGCCGCCCTGCGTTGCACGTGCGTGCTAGGCGATGAACGAGAAGTCCTCACCATCGCAGTGGTCAAGTGCAGAGGCGGGCTTCCCGATCTGAATCGCACGGGCAAATCATAATGTTGGCCGGTGTCCTTCAGATCGCGAATTCGTTCCCAGCCCTCGCAGCACGCTGTAACGAATTTCGCGATCAGGCCACTAGGAGGCGGGCGCCTCGCCCTCCTCGCCTTCAGCCGTGCGCGGCTGCTCCGCCGCCTCGCCGAACATTGCGTCAGGGTTGAAGGTCTCCAGATCGAGGGCCTCGTCCTTGATCACCGTCACGTCCTCGCCGCGGGCCTGGCGCTCCGCCTCGTCCTCGGTGCGGGCAACGTTGAGGCTGACACCCACGATCACCTCCGGGTGCAGGGCGACGCGCACCGGGTGCACGCCCAGCGTCTTGATCGGCTTCTCGAGCGCAACCTGACGCCGGTCGATCGAGAAGCCGCCGGCGGTGACGATCTCGACGATATCGCGCGGGGTGACCGAGCCGTAGAGCTGGCCGGTGTCGCCGGCCTGGCGGATGGCGACGAAGCTCTGCCCCTGCAGCTTCTCGGCGACCGCCTCGGCCTCCTTCTTCAATTCGAGATTGCGTGCCTCGAGCTGCGCCCGGTTGGTCTCGAACCGCTTGAGGTTCTCCTCGGTGGCGCGCAGCGCCTTTTTCTGCGGCAGCAGGAAGTTGCGCGCGTAGCCGTCCTTGACATTGACGACATCGCCCATCTGTCCAAGGCGCCCGATGCGCTCCAGGAGTATCACTTGCATGTCGGTCTCCATTCTTCTCGCGATTTGTAGGTCAGTTGGATGGCGGCGGCGCGCCGAGCCGCTGCTTCAGCTTGAGGATGGGCTCGAGCAGCCCGGCGACGGTAACGAAGACCGTGCCGTACGGCTGCAACAGGAAAAGCCCGGCGTAGACAGCCCACAGCAGCCAGCGCGCACCGCTGCGCTGGGCCAGGAAATGCACCAGGGCGAGACCGGCGAGCAGGTGGGCGAACATCAGCGCGCCGGTAAAGCTGGTCCCGGCAATGCCGACCACGCCCGGCGCCAGCGAGGCCAGCAGGGCGAGTCCGAGCAGCAGCGAAAATCCGGTCGGATAGGCGAAGCCGGGCAGGTCCGGCCAATCCCGGCCGAGCCGGCCGGAAGCGCCGACGACCCGTCCCGCAAGATAGAGATTGGGCGTGAGGATGAGGAGCCAGTAGGCCGCCATCGCGGCGGGTGCAACGGCAACGGCCAGATCGGCGATCAGCTCAACCTGCTGGTCGTCCGACGGCTGGCGCCGCGAGTCCGCCGATTGGCTGATGACGGCCTTCACTATTGCCGTCGCAACCGGGCGCAGGCCCTCGAAGGTCCCACCGGTCCACGCCAGCGCCATCACCGGCAGGGCGCCGGCGTAGAGCGCCAGGACCGCCAGTAGGCGGCCCAGCGGGTACCACTCGCGTCCGTCATCCAGCGGCCGGCTCAGATAGGCGAGATAGGTGATGAGCGCCACCGGAAAGCCGACGGCAAGGAAATAGCCGATCCCGAGGGTGCCGCTGCTGATCGCCGCCACAGCAATCGAGCCGGCGAGCGCGCCGGCCGCGGCCGAGAGCCAACCCCAGCCGAGCCCCGCCAGCAGCGGCGGGAAGGGTGTCAGGCAGAACAACAGCAGCCCGAGCCAGCCGCCCCCTTGCGCCGCCGAGAAGAACAGCAGCGCCGAGGCAAGGCCCGAGCCGAGGCCGATCAGCAAGCTCAGATGCATATCCGGTGCTGTCCCGCCAAAGTGCCAGCGGTTAGAGACGTGCACGACGTCCCAACCCTTCGAAGTCCGTAGTCCGTAGGGTGCAATAAGCGAAGCGCATTGCACCGATCAACCGCGCAGCCTCTGCAAACCGGCGGTCTCGGCGCAACGCGGCTCGCGCCTTCTTGCACCCTACATGTTACTCAACCATGTACGGCAGCAGGCCAAGGAAGCGCGCGCGCTTGATGGCCCTCGCCAGCTCGCGCTGCTTGGCAGCGGAGACGGCGGTGATGCGGCTCGGCACGATCTTGCCGCGCTCGGACATGTAGCGGCCGAGCAGGCGCGAATCCTTGTAGTCGATCTTCGGCGCGTTATCGCCGGAGAACGGACAGGTCTTGCGGCGGCGGTGAAACGGACGCCGGGCGGGAGAGGAAGTCTCGGCCACGATCTAGCTCCTCGTGTTCTTGTTATTCTGCATCGCCGCCGCTGCCGGCCTGCGGCTCGGCATCGCGCCGGGGCGGACGCGGCGGACGATCGCCGTCGCCCTCGCGGTCGCGGCGCGGGCCGCCGCCCGGGCGGTCGCCGCGGAATCCACCGCCACCGCTCCGCTCGCCACTGCGGAAGCCGCCACGGTCGCCGCCGCGGAAGCCGCCGCCGCGCTCGCCACGAAACCCGCCGCCGCGCTCGCCGTCGCGACGATCGTCGCGGTCGGATTTGCGCATCTGGATCGAGGGCTCGGTCTCGTGGGCGTCGACGCGCACGGTGAGGAAGCGAATCACATCGGGCGACAGCGACATGCGCCGCTCCATCTCGGCCACCGCCGCCGGCGGGGCGTCGAGGTTCATCAGCGAGAAGTGCGCCTTGCGGTTCTTCTTGATCTTGTAGGCGAGCGGCTTGACGCCCCAGTACTCGGTCTTGCCGATCTTGCCGCCGCCCTCGGCGATGACCTCGCCGTATTCCTTG
>DASURA010000038.1:0-17224 GCA_036280295.1 Hyphomicrobiaceae bacterium | reverse complement strand
GCGACCGGGGCCGTGCCAAACCTCGCCGGGCGGCGTCGCACCGTGGCAGATGCGGCGCGCGTTCTTCGCCGTTCTCCCGTGCGGCCTGGCAGGATTGACAGGGCGGCGATTTCCAACTCGGAATGGACAGGGCGCAGTCGCGCGGATGGTTGGATGACCACCCTGATTGGCGGTCATCATCGATCAGGTCATCGGGAAGTGTGACCGGGGACGTGCGCCGAGGTGGCCGGCGCGGCTTTGGCCGAGCTTGGGCTGAGGGCGGGGGAGCTGACCGGGGCTGCGCGTTGGGCACGCCGGCCGGCATGCCGAGCGGGTGAGTTGCCGGTGAGCTGGCGCACGGCAACCGCTTGTCGAGCACGAGCTTTTTGCTCGCGCGCCCGCCGAATTGGTGTATAAGGCCGCCACGCTGGCAGGGTGCAATGGTATTGCACATGCAGCGCATCCTGGCAGCCTGTGCTGGACGACATCCCGGCCACGGCTCGCCTCCGAGCTCCCAACATTCCAAGAAAGGTGCCCGATGTCGCTGAACACAGAGCGTAAGCAGAAGATCGTCAGGGAGTACGCAACCAAGCGGGGCGACACCGGGTCGCCCGAGGTTCAAGTTGCGTTGCTGACAGAGCGCATCAACGGCCTGACCGAGCACTTCAAGGTGCACAAGAAGGATAACCATTCGCGGCGCGGCCTGCTCAAGATGGTGAGCCTGCGTCGCCGGCTTCTCGACCACGTCAAGGACCGCGACGAGGCCCGCTATCAAAAGATTATCGAGCGGCTGGGTATCCGCCGTTAAGGCAACGACTGTTGCCAGCTGAGAATCGGCCGGCCTTCCATCGGGGAGGCTGGCCATTCGGTGTTGTTGGCGATACTGACGGAAATCAGCCAACGGCCATAAGACTGCCCGAAACATGACTGTCCGAAACAAGAAACGAGATGCAAAATGTTTGACACCCAACGTGTGGAGATTGAATGGGGCGGACGCAAGCTGAGCCTTGAGACGGGCCGAATGGCCCGCCAGGCCGATGCCGCGGTCCTGGCTCAGTATGGCGAGACCAGCGTGCTTGCCACCGTCGTCGCCGAGAAAAGCCTCCGGCCCGGCATGGATTTCTTTCCCCTGACTGTCAATTACCAGGAACGGACCTACGCCGCCGGCAAGATTCCTGGCGGCTTCTTCAAGCGCGAAGGCCGTCCGAGCGAGAAGGAGACGCTCACCTCGCGCCTGATTGACCGGCCGATCCGTCCGCTGTTCGTCGAGGGCTTCAAGTACGAGACGCAGGTGATCGTCACCGTGCTCTCGCACGACATGGAGAACGACCCCGACATCGTCGCCATGGTGGCCGCATCGGCGGCGTTGACGCTGTCGGGTGTGCCGTTCCTCGGACCCATCGGCGCCGCCCGCGTGGGCGTGATCGACGGGCAATTCGTGCTCAACCCCATGATCGACGAGATGGCCAAGAGCGATCTCGACCTGGTCGTCGCCGGCACCGGCGATGCCGTCATGATGGTCGAATCGGAGGCCAAGGAGCTGCCGGAGACGCAGATGCTGGAGGCCGTCATGTTCGGCCATCGCGGCTTCCAGCCGGTCATCGAGGCGATCATCCGCCTGGCCGAGAAGGCGGCCAAGGAGCCGTGGGATTTCCAGCCGCCCGACAAGGGGAAGTACAAGGAGAAGGTCAAGGCGCTGGCCGAGGCCGACCTGCGCGAGGCCTTTTCCAAGGTGCAGAAGCAGGAGCGCTACCAGAAGATCGCCGCCGTAAAGGACCGCGTCTTCAAGGAGCTGTTGCCGGCTGACGCCGATGCCAACGAGCAGGTGCTGCTGGGCGACGTGTTCAAGGGCCTGGAGCAGGACGTCGTCCGCGGTGACATCATCCGGACGCAAAAGCGCATCGACGGCCGCGATCTCGTCACTGTGCGGCCGATCACTTCGGAGGTGCATGTGCTGCCGCGTACGCACGGCTCGGCCATGTTCACCCGCGGCGAGACCCAGGCGCTGGTGGTGGCCACGCTCGGGACCGGCGAGGACGAGCAGTTCGTCGACGCCCTGGAGGGTACGCGCAAGGAACGCTTCATCCTGCACTACAACTTCCCGCCGTTCTCCGTCGGCGAGACCGGTCGTGTCGGCTCGCCCGGCCGGCGCGAGATCGGCCACGGCAAGCTCGCCTGGCGCGCGATCCATCCGCTGCTGCCGAGCCAGGAGGAGTTCCCCTACACGCTGCGCGTGGTCTCGGAGATCACCGAATCGAACGGCTCCTCGTCGATGGCCACGGTGTGCGGCACCTCGCTCGCCCTGATGGACGCCGGCGTGCCGCTCAAGAGTCCGGTGGCCGGCATTGCCATGGGCCTGATCAAGGAAGGCAACAGCTTCGCTGTGCTCTCCGACATCCTTGGCGACGAGGACCATCTGGGTGACATGGACTTCAAGGTCGCCGGCACCGAAAAGGGCGTCACCTCGCTGCAGATGGACATCAAGATCACCGGTATCACCGAGGAGATCATGCGTGTCGCGCTGGAGCAGGCCCATGCCGGGCGCCTGCATATCCTAAGCGAGATGTCCAAGGCGCTGACCGGCGCCCGCACCGAGCTCGGCGAGCACGCCCCGCGCATCGAGACCATCAAGATCCCCGTGGACAAGATCCGCGAGGTGATCGGCTCCGGCGGCTCGGTAATCCGCGAGATCGTGGCCCAGTCGGGTGCGAAGGTCGACATCGAGGATGACGGCACCGTCAAGATCGCCGCCGCCAAGCGCGAGGCGATCGAGGCGGCGCTGTCGCGTATCCGCGCCATCACGTCCGAGCCCGAGGTCGGCACGATCTACAAGGGCAAGGTCGTGAAGATCATGGAGTTCGGCGCGTTCGTGAACTTCTTCGGCAAGCAGGATGGACTCGTCCACATCTCCCAGCTCACCCAAGGCCGGCCTGAGACGGTCGGCGAGGTGGTGAAGGAGGGCCAGGAGGTCTACGTCAAGCTGCTGGGCTTCGACGATCGCGGCAAGGTGCGCCTCTCCATGAAGATCGTCGACCAGGCCACCGGCCAGGAGATCCCGCGCGCCGAAGGCGAGCCGGCCGACGAGGCGCTCTCCGAGAGCCGCCCACCGCGGCGGGATCGCGGCGATCGCGGGGGCCGTGGCGGCGAGCACCGAGAGCGCCGGCGCGAGCGGGGTTGATCCGTTCTGGCACTGCCCATTGAGCGTGAAAAGGCGGGGAGGCAGCTCCCTGCCTTTTTTGTTGGAGGTATTGGGGGCGTCGAGGACGGTCGTGGCTCAGGCCATCACGGCCGGTCGCGATTCTATCGTCTGCGCCGGCACTTCTGCAGCCGGTCGCACGGCGAACCACCAAGTGTAGGCTATGAGCAGCGCCTGCAGCGGGGTGCGAATCAGCAGGTAGATCGGCCCCCAGGCATGACCGCCCATGCCGACGTGGGCGACGGCGGCGTAGACGTTGACGGGGAAGAAGACCACCAGCACGGCGATGGCGGCGATCCCTGCTGGCCTCCGCGTGGCCGGCACGGCGATGCCGACGGCAACAGCGATCTCCAAAAGCCCCGTGAGATAGACCAGCGGCACCCGGGCCGGCACGAGTGGCGGCAGCATTGCCGCGATCGGCGCCGTCTGGGCGAAGTGGCCGCTGGCGGTGAACAGGAAGGTGATCACCAGGCCGACGACGCCAGCGGCGGTGACGCCGACGTTCAAGCCGCGAAGACGCAGGCTCCAGACGATCAACAGCGGCACGGCCAGGATCGCCAGCATGATGAGCGGGGTCGTCATACCGAGAAGGTTCCAGTTTCAAGGGATAGGGAGGAGGAGGTTCCAGGGGCCCGCACCTGACCCCCGAAACCTGAGACCTACGACTGCGGCGGCGTCTGTTGAGATCCATCGGTGGAGCCGGAAGGGCCGCTGGAGCCGCGCTCGCGACGCTCCTTCATGTACTCGTCGAACTCCGCCCGGTCCCGGGCCATGCGCAGCCGCTCCAGGAAGGTGCGGAACTCGTCGGCCTCCTCCTCCAGCTTGCGCAACGCCTCGGCGCGGTACTCGTCGAAAGCCCGGTTGCCTGTCTCCTGCATGCCGCCGCCGCGGTAGCCGTGTGGGCCGCCCCAGCGTTGGCGGCGCTCCTCCCAGCGGGCGCGCTTGCGCTCCCAGTGCGCGGCCGCACGGTTGACGCGGTCGATGGCACGCTGCCGCCATTCCTCGACATCGCCGCCGTGACGGCCGTGCCAGCCACATCCTATTCCCATCCGTCCACTCCATATGATGTAGGCCAGGATCGCCAGGCCGACGGGCCAGAACACGATGAAGCCCAGCACCATCAGTGCAATCCACGCCGGTTTGCCGAAGTCGTCGATGCGGGCAATGACGCCATGCATTGCGGTTGTCTCCCGGTCCAAGGGGTTGTGAATGTTTATTACATTTACATGCGGGCCAGACATCGTCAAGGAGATGACGAGAACGTGATCGGTCGTCTTTGGGCTGGGTCGGGATCACCGCGTGCTGCGGTCAGGCGATTGCGGGCGGACTCTGTCTCGAGCCGGAGCCGCGTATGGCTGCCCGCGTGTGGGCAGCCAATGGGGTCATTCCACCCAAACCAACCCCAGGCTCTGGACGGGCTCGCTCTCTTTTGCCCGTGCCGTCCGAGGCTCCAACAGCATCGAGGGCTACAAGGCGTCGCTCGAAAACGCCCTGGCAGCAATCGACGCCGAGCCGCCGCTCAATCCCAAGGATGAGCAGCACTGGCGCTGTTTGGCTATAGGGACGCGCTTGCGCACATCGTGCAGGCGGCTCGAGACCCTTTCTTCAAGTTGAGAAAGCAGTTCCTGAAGAGCCTGCACTTCCTGATGCTGAACCACGACCTGACCAAGGATCCAGGTCGGTACCGGCCAGGCTCTATTCGCGTGGTCGAAAAAAAGACATTTGCGACCGAGGGCGACGTGGCTGGAGTGGTGCGCGGTTGAGAAACTGCGGGCAAGCCCTTACGGCACGCGGATCAGCGATCAGCGTGAGCGTTTCGTGCAGCGTAGAGCCATCTGCGTGGAGCGCTAGGCCGGATGCGGATAGATGACCACTGCCAAAGCCAGAACGCCGATGAGCATGATGATGACGAACATCAGAAAAGGCCGGTCAATCGGATCGCGGTCGTCCGTCTTGCGGTCGTCCATCTTGCTCCTCCGCTTGTGGCCGACTTCCCTCGCTTCAGCGCGACCTTGGAGGCTATGATAGCAGACGGCCGACGGTTTCGTCTATTGGGCTGCGGGCATTAGGTCATGTGCTCAGAGAGACGACACTGAGGACGTGTCAGCCGGTCATGCATCTTCTTGTGGTGAGTTCTTCGAAGGAGCGCGTCTTACCCATCCATCAGAATGCGGCGTCTAACACGGATAGTGGCCTCATTGCCTGGACAGAAGGCCTTCCCGATCGGTGTGGCGAGGACCAATCTGTACGGTCACTGTCATGCCGGCCGCGAGGATCACCTCCGGTGGAACCTTGTCTATATGGATGCGAACTGGGATACGTTGAGCCAGCCGCACCCAGGTGAAGATCGGGTTGACGGTGGCGACTCCCTGATCGTTGGGCTGCGCGTTCGAGACGTTGATGGCGCGGGCAATGCTATCAACGTAGCCATGCAACGTCTCACGGTAGCCCATCAGCCTGATCTGGGCCGGATCGCCAACGCGGATCGGAGCAATGTTCGTCTCCTCGAAATATCCGTCGACCCAGAAGGAGTTGGCGTCGACGACCGAGATGGTGATAACGCCGACATTGACGTAATTGCCGGGCTGCGCCAGCAGATTGGTGACGTAGCCATTGACCGGAGAAACAATGCGCGTCCGCTCCAGATTGACCTGCGCCTGACGCAGCTGGGCCTTGGCTTGCGCAAGATTTGCCTCGGTGCTGCGGCGCTGCGCCTCCAGGGCAACGACTTGCCGCTGCGCGAGCTGGAGTGAGGCCTGCCCGCTCCGGAGAGACGCCTCCTGTTGGCTTTGTTGCGACGTCCACAGTTGGGAATTTTGCACGGTGCCGTAGCCTTTGCGCGCCAGATCCTGGTAGCGCGCCGCCTGCTGCTTGCCGAATACGAGCGCTGCCTGCGCTTCTTCAACCTTGGCTTGGCTGGCGGCGATCTGCGCCTGTTGCACCGCGATCTGTGCGTCGATGTTGTGCACGTCGGCGCCGATCTGCTGCACCGTTGCCTCGGCCTCACTCACGCCGATTTGGTAGTCGGTAGGATCGATCTCCATCAGCAGGTCGCCTTTGCGCACATACTGATTGTCCACGACCGGCAAGCCGACGATGCGGCCGGCGACCTGTGGCGCCATGGTGACTACATAGGCGCGCACGGTGGCGTCGCGCGTCCAGGGCGCCCCCATGTAGACTTCCCACATGCGCCAGGTGAGGAGCGCGGCCAGCCCGACCGCCAGCAGCGTAAGCAACAGGGAAAGGATGCGGACGGGCCAGCGCCAGCGGCGGGGCACTCCCGTGCGGATACCGATGGTGGCATCAGGATCGCTGAACGCAGCGGGGCCGTCTCGAGGTGGCCCTGGTTGTGGCTGGGCCGACTGCGATCGGGCTTCGAGATGGGCCATGGCAAGATCAGCGTGCGACGACCAGGGTGATCGAGGAAAGGATGATCATGTAAATGGAAAACAAGAACAAGGCCGGATGCCAGACATAGCGCAGCAAGCCGCAGCGCGCGGCGGCCCGGCGCAGGGCGATGGTGACGATCCAAGCCACTACCATCAGCAGGCTTATCGGTGCAACGTAGACGCCCAACAGATTGACCTCGGTGAACCTCATTCGGTGGCTCCGGAATTGAAATAGCTTGGTTGCCGGGCAAGGGCCGCAGACAGCGCGAGGATGCTCGCGCGGGCTCGCAGAGCGAGCGAAGCTTGCGCCTCCGCTTCGGTCTGGTCCGCCAGGCGGCGGTCTAGCCGGCCGAGCCAGTCTCGCGTGGTGAAGCTGCTCCCGGACGCCAAGCCGGCGAGTGCGGCATCAAGCTCCGGCCCAAGCGGAAGAACCAAAGCGATGCGCCGCAGCCCGATCACCTCGCTGCCAACACAAAAAGCTGCCAGCAGCTGATCCAGCTGCGATGTCTCGGTTTGGTCGGGCAATGCTTCGAGCCGGCCGTACATGCGGCGCTCCCAGTCGTCCGCCTGGGGCACATGCGGCGCGACCGCACAATGCCGCAGATCACGCAGGGCGGAGGCAAGCAGGCGATGCGTCCGCAGCGCCGGAGACAATGGGGGCAGCAGAGCGAAAGCCAGCGCCGCCACACAGCTCCCGGTGAAGAGAGCCAATGCCGTATTGTAGAATTGCACCGTGTCGTAGGTCATCTGGTTCGCGGGCTGGAGGAGCGGCACAAAGCCGATGCCTATGGCGGTGAGAACCGCCAACGTGGTCGGGCGAGAGCAGTAGGCCAGCCCGAAGCCGACCGGTATCAGGTAAAGCCCGAGGGCGGTGGCCAGCGCCGCAAATGTCTCAAGCCCGGGCAAAACAGCAAACTTGACGATCGCAGTGAGGACAATGCCGATGGCCGAGCCGAGCGTGAACGCGACGGCGTTGGCGTAGGCGGTCTCTCCTCGCGGCGAGAACAGAAGCACCAGGATCGAGGTGAAAAGGACAGCGACGGCCCCGCTCGGCCACGCCGTCACGACCCAAAGGAGCTGGGTCGCTCCGATCGCCAGGAAGGCCCGCACCGCGTTGAGGAGCGCGGGCAGGAAATCGGGCACGCTCAGCTTGAAGCCGCGATCAGCCCGACGCGACCGGCCGGGTGCGTCAACAAGCAGCGCCAGCCCGGCGAGGACCTGCGCAATGCCGGTCAACAGCTTGGCGGTCTGATCGCCTAGCAGTCGGAGCGACGGGGTGCCGGCTGGGAGCATGAGCAGGGCACGGGTCGCCGCCTCGCAGGCGCTCTGGAGGCTCACGGGATCATCGGTCCAGCGTGCCGGTACCCCCGTTTCCGGTGCCGATCGCAACACGGGCGGGAGCCGGCTGCGGACAATGTCGGCCTCCTGCCGGGCCGCGTCGGGCGGGAGCTGCTGCAGTCGTGTCGTAATGGTACGCCAGCCGCTGAGTGCGGTGAACAGGCCGTGACGCATGCTCTGCAGTGTCCGCGAATGGTAACGCAGTTGACTGGCCTCTCCGAGCGCCTGGTCGATGATCGGGTCGAGCGCAATGACGCGACGCGTCAAATCGCGGCGTACGAATCGGGATTGGGTGAGCTCACCGTCTGCGTGCGCCAGCATGCCGGTAAACCGGCCTGCGATCTCGGCCCCCAGAGCGGCGACGAGCGCCGCCAGGCGCTGGCGGGCGCCGCCAAAATCGGTTCCGGCGAGCACGATGCCGGCAGACACGATCCCAAGGCAGATCTCGCTGGCACGCATGACGGCCAGCATGAAGACATCCGTATTCGCGCCTCCGGTCGAGCCGAGGGTGTCGGACGCAATGATGATTGCGGTGTATCCGGCCAGCGCCGCGGAGTAAGAGGCAAAGTTGCGCAGCACGGTGGCGAAGAACGCGCAGACGGCGCCCCAGAGTGCTAGGGTGCCCAGAAAGGCAACGCGATCCTGGATGAAGAGCGCGGTTACCACCACGATCATGACGGCGCCGATCAGGGTGCCGATCAGGCGATACCACCCCTTGCGCATCGAGGCGCCCAGCTGCGGCTGAGACACGATGAAGGCCGTCGCCCCTGCCCAATCGGCATTGTCGAGCTGGAGCCAAAAGGCGACATAGAGCGCGAGACAGACCGACGCCCACATGCGCAGGCCGAAGAGCAGGGGTGGGCCGGCGGCGGCGAGGGCACTCCATAAGCGCTGGTCCAGCTGCGGCGACGCGCTCGCCCGGATCCGCCCGCCCTCACCGGAAGTGTTCGCCATCGCCGTGCTCGGACTGCGCCTTCGCAATATGCGGCGGCGTTCCGTTCAGCGCGCAGCGTGCGCTGAAACGGTGTAACTGGAACGCAGCATAACCCGACCATCCGCGCCCATGAGCGTCAATCAGCAAGAACCCTGAACCCGAGGAACGAGGTCCGGTTCTCGCCAATAAGCCAGCTGCAACAGAGTTTCTGCGGATTGCGTGCTATCACCTTCATCCGCTTTCCGGCGCCACCGCCGGCCTGGCCCTACGTCGCAAAGCGGATGTGCTGGACGCCGTGGATCGACACGGCGCAGCGGAGGACCTCGCTCAATGGAGGCGCATGCCAGATCTGGCCGGGCCTGACCAACGGCTGCGACACCTCCGGGGCGTGCATGCTCTGCGGCTCTCTGCGGTCGATCGCGAATCACAGGACGGGAGCCCAACGCGACCTTCATCCCGCAGTTGCGCTGCAGAACGATGATGGTGAGTTAACAGTCCTATGAAAGCCGCGGAGGCAGATGGGGCATCCGAGCAAGCGACGGACACCGCCTCGTACTGCTCTGGCCAAGTTTTGACCGTATTCAGAGTCCCAAGAGGCGGGTCGGGGATCGGGCATCGAAAGTCGCGCCCGCGAAGCGCGGATCGCTCCCCACTCTCGATCTTCCTGCTCCCCACTCCCTCGTTACGGAGTCAGAATTTCCCTCGAGCGGTATCAATCAGTCGAAGAAGCGGTTCCTCGGCCGCGGCAGGCCAAGCGTGTCGCGCAGCGTGGCGCCGGGATACTCGCGCCGGAACAGGCCGCGGCGCTGCAGCTCCGGCACCACGCGGTCGACGAAGTCGTCGAGCCCCTCGGGAACGAAGGGGAACATGATGTTGAAGCCGTCGCAGCCGCCCGAGTGGAGCCACTCTCCCATCTCGTCGGCGATGCTCTCGGGCGTGCCGAGGAAGGTCTGTCCGCTGTAGCCGCCGAAACGTTGGGCGAGCTGGCGCACGGTGAGGCCCTCGCTCCGGGCCAGCGCGATGACGCGCTCGCGGCCGCTCTTGCTCTGGTTGGTCTCCGGGATATCCGGCAATGGGCCGTCGGGATCGAATTTCGAAGCGTCGTGGCCGAGCGAGATCGACAGCGACGCGATGGCGCTGTCGAAGTGCACGAGACTGTCGAGCCTTGCACGCTTGGCGCGCGCCTTCTCCACGCTGTCGCCGACCACCACCATCACGCCGGGCAGGACCTTGATATGGTCAGGGTTGCGCCCGGCTTTACCGGCACGGGCCTTCACATCTGCGTAGAAGGCCCGGGCCGCGGGCAGTGGATAGCCGGCCGCGAACACCACCTCTGCGGTCTCGGCGGCGAGCTGGCGGCCGGATTCGGAGGCGCCTGCCTGCACGATCACCGGCCAGCCCTGGATCGGCCGGGCGATGTTGAGCGGCCCGCGTACGGAGAGGTATTTGCCCTTGTGGTCCAGCACATGCAGCTTCGCGGGGTCGAAGAAGATGCCGCTCTCCACGTCGCGTACGATGGCGTCGTCGGCCCAGCTGTCCCACAGGCCGGTCACCACGTTGTAGAACTCGCGCGCCCTGGCGTAGCGCTCGCCATGCTCCATGTGCTCCTCCAGGCCGAAGTTGAGCGCGGCGTCCGGGTTGGAGGTGGTGACGATGTTCCAGCCGGCACGGCCGCCGCTCAGGTGGTCGAGCGAGGCAAACCGGCGGGCGATGTGGTAGGGCGCGTCGAAGGTCGTCGACGCGGTGGCGATCAGCCCGATCCGCTCGGTCACGGCCGACAGGGCCGACAGCAGCGTGAGCGGCTCGAATGACGTGACGGTGTGGCTGCGCCTCAGGGCCTCGACCGGCATGTTGAGCACGGCAAGGTGATCGGCCATGAAGAAGGCATCGAATTTCCCGCGCTCCAGCGTCTGGATGAAGCGCTTGATATGGGCGAGATTGAAGTTCGCATCGGGATACGCGCCCGGATAGCGCCAGGCGCCGGTATGAATGCTGATCGGGCGCATGAATGCCCCAAGATGCAGCTGCCGCGACCCGCTCATGTCACCTCCGTTGGCCTGGGGCTCCGCTTGCAAGGCGATCCACGTGCGCTCAATCCGGCGAGCCGGCCCCGGCGGTGCGCGCCACCTGCGCCGCAGGGTGCAACACGCGAGGCGCACTGCACCGATCAACGGCGCGGCATCCGGCAACCAGGCGGTCTTGGTGCAACGCGGCTTTCGCCTTGTTGCACCTTACGGCATCCGACGGCTCATCCGTCATGAGAATTCCTTGCAATGCATGTGAGAACTTCTTGGTTGTGCCAAGCCGGCGCGTGCCCACCTGCTTCATCAGGAAATCCGACAGGAGGACGAGATGAGCTTGGCGAGCGAGAGCATCGAGATGCTGCCCTGGGTGAAGGGGGAGCTCAACTATCTTGCCCCCACCGGCGAACGGCCGCGCACCTACACCTATGAGCCCCCGGCCGGTGTGCCGCGCAGCACCGGCGAGAACGAGCCGCATGCGGTCCAGATCAGCGATGCGAGGCCGATCCTGTCGCAGCTTTCGCTCGACCGGCAGGGCTTCGGCCTGATGCGCCACGCGAGCCGCACCCGCGACTTCTATTCCGAAGCGGAGGTGAAGGCGATCTACTACCCGGAGGCGGAGCAGCTGCTGCAGGACCTGACCGGCGCCGATCGGGTGCTGATCTTCGACAACACCGTCCGCCGCCGCATTCCGGGTGCAGAGGATCGGCTGGCCGGACAGCCGCGCCAGCCGGTGCCGCGGGTGCACGTGGACCACACCGAGAGGTCGGGGCCGCAGCGCGTACGCGAGCTGCTGCCTGACGAGGCCGAGGCGCTGCTGCGAGGTCGCGTGCAGATCATCAACCTGTGGCGCCCGATCCGCGGCCCGCTGTACGACATGCCGCTGGCGGTGTGCGATGCCAGGACGGTGAAGCCTGAGCAGCTGATCGCCTCCGATCTCGTCTACGAGCACCGCGTCGGCGAGACCTACGCGGTGACCTATGACGCCGCGCACCATTGGTACTACGTCCCCAGGATGGAAACCGACGAGGTGCTGCTGCTCAAGTGCTACGACTCAAAGGCCGATGGGCGCGCGCGGTTTGCGCCCCATACGGCGTTCGCCGATCCGACAACCCCAGCCAACGCGCCGCCGCGCGAGAGCATCGAGCTGCGGGCACTGGTGTTCCACGCGCCCTAGTGTCCTGATCGCGAAATTCGTCTCATCGTGACGAATTTCGCGATCTGAAGGATACTAGCCAACATTATGATTGTAGTGCGATTCAGATCGAGAAGTCGCTTCGCCACCTAGCCAAACCGATGAAGCGGACTTCTCGATCATCGCAGTAGCTCCGATCCTGTCAGCAGCGAGGCGACAGACTGGTTCGTAGCCGTTGGCTTGATCCAAGGAGGGCGGTAGAACTGCCCATCCGAGAGCAGCGGAGCAGCCGACGTGGCCAGGATCATCGCCAGGATCATCGAGAGCGAGACTGACATCCGCGCTGGCGTGCGGGCACTGCGGCGCAAGTGCGCGACCATGCGGCATGTGCACGACACGGCCGGCGATCCGCCGCTGCGGCGCCGGCCTGGAGGTTTCGAGGGGCTCGCGCGCATCATCGTCGGGCAGCAGCTTTCGATCGCCAGCGCGGCCGCCATCTGGCAGCGCACGGCGGCCGCGTGCCAGCCGTTCGAGCCGGCGACGCTGCTGCGACTGCCTGATGCGGAGCTGGCCGCCGCTGGCCTCTCCAGGCCGAAGATCCGCACGCTGCGGGCCATTGCGGCCGCATGCGGCAACGGGCTCGATCTCGCCGCGCTCCAGACGGCGAGCGATGCCGATATCCATGCCGCCCTCACCGGCGTCGTCGGCATCGGCCCCTGGACCGCCGACATCTACATCATGTTCTGCCTGGGCCGGGCCGATGCCTGGGCGCCGGGCGACCTCGCCCTGCAGATCGCGCTGCAGCGCGCACTGGTGCTTGCAGAACGACCGGACAAGGACGAGATGATGGTGCTCGCCGAGCATTGGCGGCCGTGGCGGGCTGTCGCCGCACGCATGCTTTGGGCCTACTATGCGGCGCTGAAAGCGCAGAGCACTGCGCTGCCGGTCTAGGCAAGTGCCGGTCTGCAACGTGCTGGCAGCGCGGCCCCGCTCCTGCTGACAGGGACTGCCCCGGCCTCGCTCAAGCTGCTAATCTGCGTCGCCATGGGGACCAGTCCCACCCGAGGGAGCCAGAGGGAGAACGCGTGAAATGGCGCTCAAGTCACCTGGAATTCTGACCTTCCTTTTGTCGATCGTCCTGGCGCTGGCCGTGCTGTTTGCGAAGTTCTTCGGCGCCACCATTCCGCTTCTTACCGGCGAGAGCACGCACTTCTACGGCATGCTCGCAGCCTACGTGGTGCTCCTGTTCGGTTGCCTCATGCGCGGGCTGTAGCTTGGGAGGACGGGTAAGCCCCGCCCCGCGCAGGAATGCACTGCATTGCGGCGAGGGGTCTGACCCCGTTCGCCATTCCATCCGTCCCATGATGCATTGCAAAAAGTCTGTGCCCTTCTGTCGCGCGGCCAACGGTGCCCTGGCGTTGGGCGAGGGCTCGATGCCTTTATTGGCCGATGGCAATACTTCGCGTCGTCTCCGGGTGCATCGCTCGGTTCCGTGCGCAACGCTGGAGCAAGGAAATTGTGCTGGCCATCGCTCTCACGCTCGCTGCCATGGCGTTCATCGCGGCCGCTATGAGCAGCACTGACCAGCAGATCAGGAACCAACACGTCCAGGACAGGCCGCCCTCCGTGGCCTCGGACAAATAGCGAAGTCTTCCGATTCAAGAAGAAGGCTTCGCCACTCTCCAAACATCGAGCGCCTACTGTGCCGTCCACCCACCGTCGATGGTGTAGTTGGCGCCGGTGATGGAGCCGGCGGCCTCGCCGGCCAGAAATACGGCGAGCGCCGCGACCTCGTCGACGGTGACGAACCGCTTGGTCGGCTGGCGCGTGAGCACCAGGCGCTTGGCGGCGTCCTCGCTGATGTTCTCCGAGCGCGCCAGGTCGGGAATCTGCTTCTCGACCAATGGCGTCCAGACGAACCCCGGCGACACGGCGTTGGCGGTGATGCCGGTCTCCGCCAGCTCCAGCGCGACCGCCTTTGTGAATCCGGAAAGCCCGTGCTTGGCCGCCACATAGGCGCTCTTGAATGGCGAGGCGCGCAGCGAGTGCGCCGAGCAGATGTTGATGATCCTCCCCCACTTGCGGCTCTTCATGCCGGGCACCACGGCGCGGGTGGTGTGGAACGACGAGGTGAGGTTGATGGCGATCACCGCATCCCACTTCTCGATCGGAAACTCCTCGACCGGAGCCACGTGCTGGATGCCGGCATTGTTGACGAGGATGTCGACCGCGCCCAGCTCCTTCTCGGCCTTGGCGATCATGGCGGCGATCTGATTATGGCGCAGCATGTCGGCGCCGTCGAAGAGGACGCGGGTTCCATGCGCTGCCACCGCTTGTACCGCGGCCTCGATCGCCTTCTCCTCGCCGAGGCCGTTGACGACGATGTTGGCCCCATCCTTGGCGAGTGCGCAGGCGATAGCGTGCCCGATGCCGGAAGTGGAGCCGGTGATGATGGCAGTACGACCCTTGAGCGACATGAGCTTACCCTCGGTTGCCGAATGCAGGAACAGCGGTGCCCGTCGGCCAGCCGGTGGCTGCGGCCGGAACGATGGGACAGGATCTGGGCGAATGCTAAGCGCTAGTGCGATGATCGAGAAGTCCGCTTCATCGGTTTGGTGGCGGAGCGACTTCTCGATCTGAATCGCACTAGCCATCATAATGTTGGCTAGTGTCCTTCAGATCGCGAAATTCGTTCCAACCTTGCGGCACGCTGAGGCGAATTTCGCGATCAGGACACTAGGTGACGAGCCGCGCCAGTGCCATTTCGCGCAGCACGCGATTTTCGAGCTCGGCATCGGTGAGGCGGATCTTGACGAGATCACCGATGCTTACGATCCCCACCATGATGCCGGCGCGCATCACGACGACATGACGGACGCGGTAGTCGGTCATGAGCCGGAGCACCTCGCCGATGGTGTCATCGGGGCTGCAGGCGGGCGCGGGGCTCAGCATCGCCTGGCCGGCAGTCAGATTAAGGGCCGCCGCCCCAAGCCGGGCCCAGGTGCGAACCAGCTCGCGCTCGGTGACAATCCCTTTCGGCCGCCCGGAGTGGTCGACGACCACGACAGAGGCAATATTGTGGTCGTCGAGCAGCCTGGTGACGAGGCTGAGCCGGGTGTCCGGCCAAACCGTGATGACATGTGTGGCCTTGCCGGTCCTTTTGTCGGCCCTCTTGTCGGCCAAGACATCACTGATGCGCATTCGGCGAGCGCTCCTTGCCCCGCGTCGGCCCATGCCCGTATTTCACCACGATGTCGCAGGCGCCGCGGTGTGGCCGCCAAGTTAACGTTAGCGGCGTTGGTGACGCGGTGGCTGGACAGGCGGGAATCAAGCCCCTATAAAACGCCGCCTTCCCCTTCGCGCGAAGGTTTGCCCAGGTAGCTCAGTTGGTAGAGCACGTGACTGAAAATCACGGTGTCGGTGGTTCAATTCCTCCCCTGGGCACCTTATTTCACAATGACTTACGGATGTGGGTGTCATGGCTCACAGCTCTCCGGGCAACGCTCGTGACAACATGTCGCGTCTTGCGCATCGCTGACAGCGGTTGCCCTTCCTTGAGTTCATGGACTGCGTAAGCAACTGCCAGTTCCCTGGCGCATGTGCTCCACGGCGCTTGCACACACGGCACGGCTGCAACGGAACAATGTGGTCCACGGTGAGACCAAGGCGCTGCGCTCGTGCGGCGAGCTTGGCGTAAGCGCAGTCGATCGCTCGCACGTCGGCGCCAACTGGAACCGCCTGCACCTTCGTCGCACGTCGCTTGGCGGCTCGTGCTTTGCGCTGCCCCTTGTCGGTCAGGTAGCGCTCGCGACGTTGCGCCAAGTATCTCGGTTCGCTCTTGCGTTGTCGCTGCCGCTCGCGGAACTCAGGGTTGTTGCGTCGCGAGCGTCGGCGCTCTCGGTAGCGATCAGGATCGGCAGCACGAGCGAGGCGCTTCCGGACCCTCATGCGCTTCCTGTGCTCGTCTGGATGGTCGAGCTGCCAGCGCAGCTTGTTCGTCGTGACGCACGCCGGACAGTTGCCGCCCTTTGTTCGTCGCAGCCCGTTTAGCTCGGGGTGTCGCCTGCAGCGCTTGCCGGCGTAGTGCCCCGCTCCTGCTGCCAATGCTTCCTGTCGCGTCATCGCCTCCCTCATGGTCAGACGACGCCGTTTTATCACGCTTTTTGCCGTGGATGTTGCCGACCTGGAGAAAAAGGCGGCAATTGCTCAGGAAATACCGCTTCTCACTGTGATAGGCGATCACGTGAGAGATTCCCGAGCTGCCGAGCACGTCGCCAAGCTCAAAGCTGACACAGGCCCCTGTGGCTGACTTCCAACTGCTCACATACGCGCGGGGGCCAGGGCGCGCATGATGTGAGACGTCTGTATGCGGTGGTGGAGGTGCGCAGTGTGCAGATGCAATCTGTCCGCATGAACACTTTAGTTGTGGACACAGACTCTCGGATCATTCATAGGCGCGCGCATCGATCAAATCACAGGAGACATCAACCCCTAACGGGAGAATACCCATGACTGAAGCTGAGTTCCGGGATGCAATTAGGAAGTCGTCGGAGGGGAAAAAGCCCCTGACGAAAGAAGTGAAAGAGCACCTGCTCGGGATCGCCAAGGAGTACGCGAACGGCGAACTTCTCTACGACGAGAAGCACGAGAAGTTTTGCCTCGTGAAGTACGCACCTAAACACCTTGTCAAGCGAGCACGGCGCGAAGGCAGCCTACTGATCGTCTAACAACAGTCGCGAGCGCGCACACACCCACAGCGCGCTCGCTCAACTGCTCACGACCACAGGGCCGCCTCATTCGCCACGCGACGCGACATCTGCGGCAATGTGCGAGGCGTCGGTTCACGTTCACGCTCGATAGCAACCTCAGGTGCAGGACCAAGTGCAGCGACGAACGCGAAGCCCACCAGAGGCGACAGCACAAACGCGAAGACGAACCAGCCGAACGCCGACCGATTATAACGATTGGCGAAGATCGCCACAGCGACGCACAGTAACAGCCACAGCAGAATGAAAGTCATCTCTTCCTCCATTTTGTGCTCAGTACACGGACACTCAATCTATTCGCGCCAAATCTCAACGCACTCGGACCGCTGCGGACTAATCACTCGCCAGTTTGACACAGGGGGCCGAGTCACGAAACTCCACGTGCAAACCTCGTGCAAACCTCAAACTCGCAACTAACGCTGATTGCATCGATACTTTTGCAACCTTGCACACGTTGCACCCCCCT
>DASURA010000037.1:0-12574 GCA_036280295.1 Hyphomicrobiaceae bacterium | reverse complement strand
TCCAGACTTGGTCAACGTTGAGCCAGGCGCGGCGCAGCACGGCGAGGCCAGCCCATTCGTAGACGAGGCTTGCCACAACGGCCGTTGTCGCAAGCAGCGCCAGGGTGTGGATCGCAACCGCGACTGCCGCTGCGGCCATCGGCTCGCCCAGCCCGGCCAGGCTGACGTTCCCCGGAGCGCACGAAGCCATCAGAGCGGGCCAGAGCATGACGCCCGCGCCGTGCGCCGTGGCCATCAGGAACGACCAGGCGGCAAGACCGGTCATCCCGACCTGCAGGCCGAAGTGGACGCGGTGGCGGTGTCCATAGCGCCAATGGTAGATCGCCCATCCGAGCAGGAGGAGGCTGCAGCCCATTTGGATCGCCGCGCGCGGGATCAGAAGGCCGGCGGTGACGAGCAGGCCGGCGACGGCGGCAATCGAGAGGGCGTGGCCCATGGCGATCGGCAGCAGCGCGGCAAAAACGGTCGCCCGGCTCTGCCTATGCAGCCCGAGCGCCACGGCAAACAGCCAGCCCATCGCCGGGTTGAGGCCGTGAAAGACGCCAAGCCCGGCCAGGTAGAGCGCTGGCCACGTGTCGGTCATGCCTGCCACATGTAGGTTGGGTCAAGCGGTAGCCAGACCCATCGCTCGCTTCGAGCCTCGGTCGTGTGTTGGGTCATCGCTTCGCTCGATCCAACCTACACCTCACGGGTAGCAATACGAATCCGAGGAGCAGTCGCCGCCCTCCAGCCGCACCTGGTGCGGGCGGTGCGGCGCGGGCCACTCGACGAAGAACTTGGGATCGAAGGCGATGCCTCCGCCTGGATCGGCGTCGAGCTTCACCATCCAGCCGTCTATGCCGTCGGGATAGAGCTGTTGATCGATGGTGCCGTAAAGCGAGTTGGTGAAGTAGACGCGGCGCCCGTCGCGGCTGATCTCCACCATCTGCGGTCCTCCACTCGGTGCGCCGTTCTTCGCGCCCGGATGGGTGGCCTTGGAGATGACGCCGCCGATCCTGACCTTGCCGGTGAGCTTGGGATGGAACGGGTCCGACACGTCGTACTGCTGCAGGTCGCCGGTGCCCCAGCACGCCACGTAGAGGAACTTGTCGTCCATCGACAAATCGATGTCGGTGACGAACGGCGGCACGGCCTTGAAGCCCTTGAGTATGGGCGGCAGCTGGTCTGGATCGGCCGGCTCGGCGGGAACCTCGATGACCTTCCGCACTGCCCACTTGTCGCCGTCCTTGTACCAGGTCCAGATCGCGGATGAGAGGTTCTCAAGGCTCACCACCGAATTGACGAAGCCGTACGCCTTGGTGGGGTTGTGCGCGGGGCGCAGCTCGAACACCAGCTGGTGCTTGTCGCCAAGGTCGATGGTCTGGAGGTGCTTTCTCTTGTGCAGGTCCCAGAAGTGCAGGCGCCGACCGTACTTGGCGCCGAGGAGCACCTCGGGGATGAGCCCGTTCTCGAAGGTGTCGGGCGTACCCCACTCGCTGGTGACGAGCGTATCGTGTCCCAGATGCCACCACGCGTCGTAGGCCAAGTATTGCGGCCCGCGGTCCATCTCCCACTGGCCAAGCACGTCGAAGGTCTCGTGGTCCATCAGGAATATGCCGCCCGGCCCCTTGCCCTCGCGACTACCGAGCGCGGCCACGTAGATGCCTTCCGGGCCGCAGTGGACAGTGTGCGGACGCGTATAGCCGGCCTTCTCGGCGACCTCCTCGGGCTCGATTACCTTGACGATCTTCGGGTTCCTCGGATCCGGCTTGATGTCGAGGATGTGGATGCGCGAAGACCTCAGCCCCGGCACCACGAGGTAGCGTCGCTCCGAATGCGGATGCGCTGCATTCGGGCACAGACACGAGGAGCAGGCGTTCCAGCCGAAGTGGTGCAGCTCGTCGCCGGCGTTAGGCATGGGCACGGAGCCGACGATCTGGGCGTAGTTCGACGAATCGGGGTCGACATCGACGACGGCAAGGGCGTCCGGCACCGTGCGACCCGGATCAAAGGTGGCGACGTAGGCGAGAGTCTCCTGCGCCGCCTTCATCGCCATGCGCGGCGAGGGATAGAAACTGGAGTCGGGGGTCCATGTCGGCATAGCCAATCCTCCACGCTCGCAAGATCCAGCCCCCCGTCACCGGAAGCTCCATCATTGCACGCCCCCGATACTGCGCACGTTGATCTCGTCTTTTTCCCTTTCCACGCCGTGGCAGCTCGGCGGCGTTTGAGCCACACGGGCCCGCCCGTGTGGCTCAAGGTTCAACCGCCCAAATGCTTCTTCCAGAAGGCCAGCGTGCGCCCCCAGGCAAGATCGGCGGCGGCCTTGTTGTGCACCTCGCCGCGCTGCTCGTTGACGAAGGCGTGCTCGGCGTCGTAGCGGAACACCTCCGCGTCCTTGCCGGCGGCTTTCAGTGCCGCCTCGAAGGCATCCACCGCGGCCGGTGTGCACCAGTCGTCCTTGTTGGCGAAATGCGCCTGCAGCGGCACCTTGATGTCGGCCGGCTTGGCCACGCTCTCCGGCGGGATGCCGTAGAAGCACACGGCGGCGTCGAGCTCGGGGATGCGGGTGGCCCCGATGATGGTCACCGCGCCGCCCAGGCAGAATCCGGTGAGCCCTACCTTGCCGGCTCCGCCCTGCTTCAGGTGCTGCGCGGCCCCGCGCACGGTCTGCTCGGTGGCGTCCAGGAAGTTGAGCGAGCCCATCTCCTTCCCGGCCGCCTCGCGGTCATGGTAGGGCACCACCGTGCCGGCGTAGAGGTCGGGCGCCAGGGCGTCGTAGCCGGACTGCGCGAAACGGTCGACGATGCCCTTGATCTGGTCGTTCACGCCCCACCATTCCTGGATCACGATGACGCCGGGGGCGTTGGCGCGCCCGGCCTTCGCCAGGTAACCGGTCGCGTCCTTGCCGTCCGGCCGCTTGAAGCTGATGCTGGTTCCCATCCTCGCTCCTCCTCATCTTGTCCGATGCCCTGCCGTGCGTCCGGCCTCAGGAGTGCCCCGGAGACGCGAGCGCCACACGCTCCCTACACCTTCATGGGCGCCTTGGCACCGGGGTCGGCCGCCTCAAGCCTCAGAACGGGGTCAGACCCCTCGCGAGAACGCCGAGATTCACAAGGCCGCCGGCCCGGGGGGCTGACCCCGCTTTCCGCTCTTACGCCTTGCCGGATCCGGCCCTGCCCCCTGCCACCGCCTGATGCAGCAGCAGCACCGGGATGAGACCGACCAGCACGATCATCAAGGCGCCGGGGGTGGCGTTCTCGAACTGCTCCAGGCCGACGTAGTTGTAGACATGGGTGGCCAGCGTCTCGAAATTGAACGGGCGCATCAAGAGCGTGGCCGGCAATTCCTTCATGCCATCCACGAACACCAGCAGCGCGGCGGCACCCAGTGCGGGCGCCAGCAGCGGCACGTGCACGCGCCACAGCGCCGAAAGCGCCGTCTCGCCCAGGGTGCGCGCCGCCGCGTCGAGGTTGGGCGAGAGCCGCGCAAAGCCCGCCTCCAGGGCCGAGATCGCCACGGCCAGGAAACGCGTGGTGTAGGCGAGCACGATCACGAACACGCTGCCCGACAGCAGCAGCCCGCTGGAGATGCCGAGCGTCGACCGGAGCAGGCCGTCGACGCGGTTATCGAAGGCAGCCAGCGGGATGATGAGGCCCAGCGCCAGCACCGTGCCCGGCAGCGCGTAGCCGAGCCCGGCGCTGCCGACGGCGGAGCGCACGACGATGTTGGGCGCCACCCGCTGGGCATAGGCCATCATGAGTCCGAGGCCGACAGTGACGGCAGATGCCGCGGCGGCCACGCCGACGCTGTTGCCCGCCGCCTGCCAGAAGGCAGCCTCGAGCGCCTCGGACGCATGCGCCATCGCCAGCGCGGCCAGCATGGCGAACGGCACCAGGAAGCCTGCCAGCACGGGGATCGCGCAGAAGCCGGCGGCGGCCCAGGCACGCCAGCCCTCCAGGTCAGTGAAGGGGATCGAGCGGTAGCGGCCGGTGCTGTGGTGGAAGCGGCTGTCGCCGCGGGCGGTGCGCTCGGCCAGCAGCAGCGCCACCACCAGCACCAGCGCCACCAGTGCGATCTGCGCCGCCCCGCCGAGACTCGATTGCTGCTGCCACGTGGTGTAGATGCTGACGCTCAGTGTGCGCACCCCCAGGTATTGCACCGCGCCGAGATCGTTGAGGGTCTCCATGGCCACGAGCGCGACGCCGCCGGCCAGCGCCGGCCGCGCCAGCGGCAGCGCCACCGACCAGAGCACGCCCATCGACGTGCGGCCGAGTGTACGCGCCACCTCCAGCACGCACACCGACTGCTGCACGAAGCTCGCCCGCGCGGAAAGATAGACGTAAGGGTAGAGTGCCGCCGACAGCACCAGGATGGCGCCCCAGAGGCTGCGAATATCAGGGAACCAATAGTCGCGGGCAGAGTGCCAGCCGAAGGCGGTGCGCAACAGCCCCTGCACCGGGCCGGCGTAGTCGAGCAGGTCGCCGTAGACGTAGGCGACGATATAGGTGGGAATGGCGAGCGGCAGCACCAGCATCCTGTCGAGCAGCGCCCGTCCCGGGAACCGGCACATGGTGACGAGCCAGGCCGTCGCCGCGCCGAAGACGAGGGTGAGCGCGCTCACGCCCAGCAGCACCAGCCCGGTCTCGATCAGCGTCGCCGGTAGCACCGTGCTCACGAGCTTGGGCCAGACGTTGTGCTGTGCCGAGAGCGACAGCGCCACGACCGTCGCCAGGGGCAGCGCCAGGAGGGCCGCCAGCAGCACGGGAAGTGTCGTCCACAACGTCGAGACCGACCGCGAACGCCAGCCGGCTGCCACGGCGTGGACAAGGGCGCTGACGAGGGCGCCAAGCCGGACGGCGACTCGCCAGGTGTCTGCCGGCTGGGGGGGCGGATGGTGGGGCTCGGTCATGTCCCCAGTCTAGCAGGATCCGCTGCTCCCTGCCCCCTGCGCACGACGTCCCGGCATGCTGTCGCACAACTTGCTGGCCGCCATTCAGAGATCTCCCTGGCCGCTGGGTGTGCCTGTTGGCGCCGCATGTCCAGTCACACCGGCCGGCGCATGACAGCCATCACGAAAAGACAGGTGCCGGGCTTCCTATGCGCCACGGAGACGGGCCGGGGGAGGGGACGCCCGCTGCCACCGAAGCCTGACGCCTGAACCTATTCCACCCGGTTTCCGGTCCGCAGATCGTGGAGCACGCCCGACCTCGCATGCCCGCCGGCCGGCGGATCGGCCAGCGCTCGGGCGGCCTGGAGGCCGACCTTGAGGATGAGCGCTACCGCTTCGCGCTGCTCTCCGCCGGCCTCGACCTCATCGATCAGGGGCTGACCGTGATCGACAAAGAGCTGCGGATTGTTGCCTGCAACCGTCGTCTGCTGACGCTGTACGGCCTGCCGCCCGAGCTCGGGCGCGTTGGCACGCCGTTCTCCGCCTTGATGCGCTACAACGCCGAGCGGGGCGAGTATAGCGACGGCGACGTCGAGCAGATCGTCGCCGAGCGCGTGGCTCTCGCGCGCCAGTAAAGCCGCATGGAGGCAGGCGAGGGCGCCCCGGAGGTGATCAAGACGGTGTACGGTGCGGGGTATATGCTGGTGGCGAAGGTGGAGTGGGCCTGGAGGGGGCAGTGTTCCACAGCCTCGGCTATGGCTCGCCGCCACAGAGCGCAAGGACGGCCGCGCATAGCTCGTCCGGCTTTACCGGCTTGTGCAAGACGCGCTGATTATTGCTCTCGCGCACGAGCACCGACGGATAGCCGCTGATGACGACAAATGGAACGCGCTTCTCCGTCAGGTGCGCCTGCAGCGCTCTGCTGTTGCCGTCGGCAAGAACGAAGTCGACGATCGCTGCGTCTACCTTGCCCTTTTGCAGGTGGCGGATCACGTCGGCCCCGCTTCTTGGCGTGCCGACGATCTCGGCTCCAGCCGCAGACAGCATGGCCGCATAATCCGTGGCAATGAGGGCCTCGTCCTCCGCAACGAGGACTCTCTTGCCGCTTAGCGGCGCTTTTTCCTGCATAGAAGCTCCGGGAGAAGTGATTTGTCGAGCGATTAAAACGCCCCGGCAAAACCTGAAGTTCCTATTCATTTTCGTGAAAGCCGAATTTTCAACGCCACGTGCACGATCTGTCGAGAAAACACATTGGTCCGTTCCAAAACTTGAGCTGCGCCATAAGCCCATTCACCATAGAGAAACAAAATGAGGTGGCAATTCAGCGGATCGGCGGCAAAAAAGCGGCCAGTGGACCGGCCACAGCGAGCAAACCCGTCGCGAGGGCACAGCCGGCAGCCTCACGGGCAGTGTGGGCGTGCAGGGGAGAGTGGCGGAATGAATGAACAACATGCGGTAGTCGAGCCAAAGCCTGACGGCGATCCGTCCGATATCACCTCGCAGCTGCTGAGGCAGCGCATCCGCCAACAGGAGCTGTTGGCAGAGCTCGGCGTGATGTCGCTGCAGAATCCGCCGCTTCAGGATCTGCTGAGGCGTGCCGTCAGGCTCACCGCCGAGGGCCTGCAGGCAGACTTCGCGAAAATCATGGAGTTCTCGCCAGGCGAGAATGCGCTTGTCGTGTCGGCCGGCGTCGGCTGGGGTCCCGATGTCATCGGCAAGGCCCGTGTCGGAGCGGACCTGGCTTCGCCTGCGGGCTTCGCCTTGCGTACCGGAAAGCCGGTGATCTCCAATCATCTCGAGAACGAGGATCGGTTCCGCACGCCCGAGCTGCTGGTCCGGCACGGCGTGCGGAGAGCCATGAACGTGATCCTGCAGGGTGATCGCGCTCCCTACGGCGTTCTGGAGGTCGACAGTCGCTCGGAGGGCGAGTTCGTCGCCCATGACCTCGCATTTCTGCAGGGGGCTGCGAACATCCTTGGCATGGCGATTGAGCGACAGCGGCACGAGCAACGTCTCAAGTCTGCTCTGGAATGCCAGCGCATGCTCCTCAAGGAGATCAATCATCGCGTCAAGAACTCGCTCGCAATTGTCTCCAGCCTGCTTGTCATGCAGGCGAGAAACAGCGAGAACCATGAGGTGTACTCGAGCCTTGAGGATGCCGTCTGCAGGGTCAACACGATTGCCCGGGCGCACGAGCGCCTCTATCAAACGAGCGACTTCGAGCAGCTCGACATCGGCGCATACCTGAAAGACGTATGCGCCGATCTGCCTTGTGGTCCGGAGCACGATCTGCAAATTGAGGTGCAGACTGCGGCCAGGATTGCAACCGACCGAGCGATCTCGCTTTCGCTGATCGTGGTCGAGTTGGTCACGAATGCAGTGAAACATGCCTATCCGGGTGGTGAGGGTGGACCCGTTCGGGTCTCTGTGACTTGGACAGCCGGACGGCTGATCGTCTCCGTGAGGGATGAGGGCGTGGGCTTGCCCCCAGGCTTCGATATGCATGGGGCCAAGGGGCTGGGCATGCGGCTGGTGCAGGGGCTCGCCGGACAGCTCGACGCAAAAATCGAGGTGCGCCAGCACTGCAAAGGGGTCGAGTTCGTCGTGCAGGTTGATGAACCCGGCGATGCCTAGACGTGGAGCCACCTACACGGGCACCACCCGGTCCTTCGCAAAGACGATGGTGACGCGGGTGCCGCGGCCGGGGGTGCTGTGGACGACCAGGGTGGCGCCATTGGCCTTGGCCAAGGCGCGGGTGAGCGGCAGCCCGATGCCCTGCCCGGCGGCAACGGCCGCGTGACAGGCCGGCGCCTCGGGCAGGTCGGCATTGCGCGGCTCCCGGACCTCGCGCAGCCAGGGCACGGCATGCTCATGCAGCGGCACGGTGGTTGCCGCGTCGAGCTCGGCGGGTACGTCCATGCCCGGCCCGGTATCTGCCACCTCCATGCGCAGGCAGCCGTCGGCCCCGTAGGCGGCGCTGAGTGCGACCTGGTCGCCGGGGCGGGCGAACTTGATGGCGTTGGTGATGAGGTTGAGCAGCATCTGCTTGAGGCTGACCTCGTCGGCGATCACCCGCGGCGTGCCGCGGTGAACGTGGGCCACCAGGGCCAGCCCGGCGCGCTCGGCGAGCGGCCGCGCCACGGCGATGCAGTTGTCGATGATTCGCGCCGGATCGAGATCGGTGAACGCCAGCTCCGGCAGGCCCGTACCATCCGGATCGGTGGCGCCGCTTAGCATGCCGTCCAAGACGCTGAGCGCGTGGCGTGCGCTGTCGTGGATCGTGCGGGCATAGTCGCGATAGCGGGCATTGCCGAGCGGGCCGAAGCGCTCCTCGGCCAGCACCTCGGCATAGGCGATGGCCGCGCCCAGCGGGGTACGCACTTCGTGAGCCAGGCGGGCCAGCGCCGCCTGGCGTGCCTCGTCGGTATCGCCGACAGGAGCCGCACGGAATGCCCGGGCGCGTTCGGCCTGGCCGGCAGGCGCCGCGCTCTCCGGCAGCGCCTGTACCAGGTATCTGCCGGAGGCACCCGGAGATGGCTCGACCCGGCAACAGAGGCGCAGGAGGCCGTGCGCGGTCCAGAACAGCAGCGTCTCCGCGGCGCCGGTCCGGCTGAGCGCCGCCAGCCGGCCAAGCGCCGGCATGGCGCGATCGATGGGGATGCTGGCGACCTCGGCGACGCTGCTGCCGCGGCGCGATCCAGGCCCGGGCCCCCAGGCGCGACGGCCGGCGGCGTTGGCCGCAACGATGGTGCCCGCCGCCGCATCAATGACAAAGGCCGGCAGGGCCGACGCGAGGCTGTCGTCGTCCGCCATCAGGGCCAGCGGGATGATGCGCCGGGTCATCTGCACTGACTCACCTGCGCTTTGTGTCTTGCGCCGGTCGGGTTGGTCTATCGAATCTCGATCCTTCCCTCCTCCTTACCCACGAGCAGCCCAACCGGTCCAGCGCTCAGGCCACCCGATCCGCAATCTCCTGTTTGCAAGCGTCGCCAATGGGTAACGGCCGCCGGCTCGGTTGGGTCGGGAATGGGGTCAGACCCCTCGCCCAGACGCCGCGGGCTTGGCCTCAAGCACCGGCCCCAGCCCGCGCGTGCTGGCGAGGCCCCGCTGGTCGAGCCGTGATCGGACCATCCAAGCTCGTCGCCCGTCTTGTAGGCCGCACCGCAAGGGATGGCGCCGGGGCTGCCGTAGCTCATGTTGGGCAGCACGTCGGCGAAGTGAGCGCACGCTGGCCACCAGATCGAGGATCTCCCCGATCTTGGGCGGGATAAGCGCGGCAAGATCGGTATTTTCCACGATTGATCCCTTGTGCTGCCGCAATGAGAACGTGCGGCGAGAGTAAATGCAACGCTGATCGTCGTCGAGGCGTCGCCCGCCAGCGGGCAAATTTGAGTCTCGAGACGGGTGCAGAATAAGTCTCTGTGTCAGCTCGCGAGCTTCCTCGCCCACAACAGATTTGCCCATGCCAACCAACATGTTGCCTCACGACAGCGGCCCCTCGTCCCTGGTTCTGGGAGGGTTCAGTTTGTGGGTTCTGGAGCGGGCCATTCCCGGCAGCGTCGAGTGGTATGAGGGCACCTGGCTGGAGGTGATCGCCGAATGTGCAGCGCCGGGCGCCACGGTGACGGCACGCGGGCCGCTCCTCAGCGCCGAGGATATCGCCCGCCTGCTTGCCGGCCTGGAGGCCATGCACCGCGGCGAGACCAGCTCTGCGGGAATAACCCCGCTGGAGCCCGACCTCGTCGTCGGCCTCACCGCCAACTCCAGGGGCAGTGTGCGCATCGACGTGCGAATCACGCCCGACAGCCTGACCCAGGAGCACCGCTTCTTCTTCGACGCCGATCTCCCCTACCTCGCCGAGCCGATCGCCCAGTGCCGCGAGATCCTGCAGCGGTTTCCAGTCGAGGTGGCGTAGGGCGGCCGGTTCGCGAGCGGTGATCTGGCGGATTACGGCTATCGCCTAATGCGCCCTGCGTTGCTAATCTTCGCCGCAACGAACCAACGACACCATGCAAGTCCTGGGGGGACGCCACGGATGTCCACTGCCGAAGCGCGCACGCCGGCCGCCGTCACGCCTGTCAACGACGACATCGGCGAGGCGCTGCGGCTCAAGATGTACCGCTGCCAGGTCGAGATCCGCGAGGCCGAGCAGCGGGCGTATGACCTGTTTCTGCAGAACCTCGTGAAAGGCACGTCCCACCTCTCGCTGGGCCAGGAGGCGGTCGCCACCGGCTTCGCCGCCGCCATGCGGCCGGGGGACCTTTCGTTCTGCACCTACCGCGGCCACGCCCACACGCTCGCCCGCGGCGTCCCCGTCGAGCAGGTGCTGGGCGAGCTGATGGGGCGCGACAATGGCCTGATGCGCGGCAAGGGCGGCTCCATGCACCTCACCTCGGCGGAGCATGGCGTGATGGGCTCCTACGCCATTATCGGTGCCCACCTCCCCATCGCCTGCGGCGCCGCCTGGCGCGCGCAATTGAAGGGCGCCAAGGACGTCTCTGTGTGCTTTTTCGGCGACGGCACCACCAATATCGGCGCCTTCCACGAGGCGCTCAACTTCGCCGCGGTGTGGAAGCTGCCCGTCGTCTTCGTCTGCGAGAACAACCTCTACATGGAGTACACGCCGATCCACGACGTGATCCCCGTCGCGCACCCCGCCGCCTCGCGCGCTGCCGCCTACGGGCTGGAGCCGGTGCTGGTCGACGGCCAGGACGCCGACGCCGTCTATCGCGCCGCCAGTGCCGCCTACGAGAGGGCCCGCGCCGGCGGCGGCCCGTCGCTCATTGAGTGCCTCACCTACCGCTACTCTGGCCACTCCCGCGCCGACCCCGCCAAGTATCGCCCCGAGGGCGAGCTCGACCGCTGGAAGGAGCGCGATCCCATCAAGGTCTATCGCGAGCGCTTGAAGCAGTTCGGCATCCCCGAGGCCACCATCACCGCCATCGACGCCGACGTGCGGCGCCTGGTCGACGAGGCCACCGACAAGTGCAAGGCCTCCCCGCCGCCGCCCATGGACGTCATCACCACCGACGTCTACGCCGACGGCGGCTGGGCATGGCGGAATTGAATGTCGTGCCGGGGCTTGTCCGGACTCCGGGCGAGTGGCTGCCGGCGGAGGACAATGCACACGCTCTCATCCCGGCACTTGTTGCCGGCGATCCATCTCTCCGCTTGGTCCGGAGTGCGCCGTTGGCTGGATGCGGGGAACAAGTCCCGGCATGACAAGGGGGAGTCACCATGCCTGAGCTGACCTACCGCGACGCCGTCGCCCGCGGCATCGCCCAGGAGATGGCGCGCGACCCGGACGTTGTCTTCCTCGGCGAGGACGTGGCCAAGGCCGGCGGCGTGTTCAAGGCCACCGTCGGCCTCTACGAGCAGTTCGGCCCGCTGCGCGTGCGCGATACGCCGATCTCGGAGCAGGCGATCCTCGGCGCCGCCATGGGCGCCGCCATGACCGGCCTCAAGCCGATCGCCGAGATCATGTTCTCCGACTTCTTCGCCGTCTGCTTCGACTACATCGCCAACGAGTTCCCCAAGTCGCGCTACATGTCGAACGGCCAGCTCAAGTGCCCGCTGGTCGTGCGCACCGGCAACGGCGCCGGCTCGCGCTTCGGCGCCCAGCACAGCCAGTCGGTCGAGAACTGGGCGATGATGATTCCCGGCCTCAAGGTGGTGGCACCGTCCACCCCGCGCGACGTGGTCGGCCTGATGGCCGCCGCCGTGCGTGATCCAGACCCGGTGATCTTCTTCGAGCACAAGTCGCTCTATGCCGTGAAGGGCGAGGTGCCCGACGGCGAGATCGTCGACACCCTGGGCACGGCCAAGGTCGTCCGCCCCGGCCGCGACGCCACCATCCTGGCGCTGGCCCTGATGGTGCCGCGCGCCCTTGAAGCGGCCGAACGCCTGGCCGCCGAGCACGGCATCGACTGCGAGGTGATCGATGTGCGCTCGCTCGTCCCGCTCGACACCCGCACGATCCTTGGCTCCGTCGCCCGCACCCACCGCCTGTTCACGGTCGAGGAGAACCCGCGCCTGTGCGGCTGGGGCGCCGAGATCGTCTCCATCGTGGCGGACGAGGCCTTCTACGATCTGGATGGCCCGCCCGTGCGCATCACAACGCCCCACCTGCCCTTGCCCGCCGCGGATGCCCTGGAGGACGCGGTGCTGCCCAACCCCGACCGCATCGTCGATCGTGTGCGACGGGCGATGTAGGATCCAATAAGCGAAGCGCATTGCACCTTGGAGACTCCAGCAGATGTGCCCTGCCATCCCGGTGCAACGGTGGCTGCGCCCTGTTGCACCCTGCGTGTAGGTACGGCGGAACAAGCGGGGCCGTCGCCGCGTTGAACGGGCATGCGCACCACCGCAGCCAGATGGTCCGCCGCGGCCGCCTTGTGCCTAAGCATCGCCGGCACGTGCTTGGCCCAGGGCCCGCCGACGCAGACCCCGCCGGCACCCGGCCCCACGGTGCCGCCCAAGACCCTGCCCGTCCCCAAAGGCGGTGAGAACCTCGTCATCAACCCGACGCGGGACGAGTGCAAAGCCGGCTGGCGCCCCGGTCTGCGCTGGACCCAGGCGGAGTTCGACAAATTCTGTAAACAGATGAACATCAGCAAGTAGCGGCTGCCGCCCGGCCGCTCACGGGTGCCGCCGTGCTCGTGGCCGTCAAGGGCAAGGCCTGCGGCCGGCGCTGAAGAGCGCCGC
>DASURA010000036.1:0-11121 GCA_036280295.1 Hyphomicrobiaceae bacterium | reverse complement strand
CAGCGCGACCGGCAGCAGCAGCAGGGCGTAGCGGTCCGCGAGGCGGATGAAGGGCGCCTTCGCGGTCTGGGCCGCCGTCACCATGCGCACGATCCCGGCGTAGGTGCTCTCGCCGGCGGTCGCCGTGGCCCGCAGCTCGAATGTATCGCCGGCGTTGACCGTCCCGCTGCGCGCGGGCTCGCCGGCCCGCCGATCGACCGGGATGGGCTCGCCCGTGAGCGCCGACTCGTCGATCATGGCGCGCGTGCTGGCGATCGTCCCGTCAACGGGAATGACCTCGCCCGCGCGCACGACGATGACATCGCCAATTGCCACGTGCTCGATCGGTACCTCCTCCATGCCGCTTCCGCTCCGGCGATGCGCCACCCGCGGCGCCCGGTCGGCGAGCGTTCTCAGGTCGCGCTCGGCGCGCGCGACCGCGTAGTCCTCGAGCACATTGCCGCCGGCATACATCACCGCGACCACGGCGCCCGCGAGGCCCTGCCCAAGCGCGAGCGCGGCCACCATGGAGACGAAGGCGACCGCGTCGACGCCCACGCGTCCGGCCAGAAAATCGCGCACCATCGACGCAAGCAGGGCCATGACCACCGGCAGCGTTCCGGCTGCCCAGAGCCACTGCGCGGCCGTGCTGCGGCCCGCGAGCGAAGCTGCCAGGCCGAGGGCCAGCCCTGCGAGCGCCGCCGCTATCAGGCCGCGACGCAGGAGGCGCTCCGTGGCTTCCGTGAACATCTGATTTTACTCCCGAGAGAAGATCGGCAAGACGGTCGCTGTCTCCATCTCGTCAAGGCCGCGCGATGGCCGTCGCCCACAGGCGTCCACGCTTTGCGCGCCGAGACCGTATCGATGACGACCTGGACGCGCTGCTCCTCGACGACAAGTGCCGAGATCTTGGTGAATCCACGACGACTCCACGCGGCGCACGCGGCGGTCGAGCGGCGTTGCGCCGCCCCAGCGTTCGAGCGAGGCCCTGGGCACGCGCCCATCGATCGGGCACGACAAGGATGAGCTCGTGGTCGCGCCGCATGGCGGTTCGGTGGAATGCTCAAGCCGTCCGAGAATGTTGAGCGGCAACCACCTCTCCGAGCCCGACGGGACTCTCCTTGCCAGCGCTCGACGGTGCTGCCGCGGTAGAGCTTGGACCTTGACCCTGATCAAATCCAGAGCGCTATTCGAGCAGCATTGCAGTACGCGCTGGCGGAGCATCTCACCTCGAGCGTTCTCGGATCGCGACATGTACAAGCACATCCTGATCGCTACAGATGGGGCAGAGCTCGCCGGCAAGGCCGTGGCGGAGGGGTTGGCGCTGGCCAAGGCGCTTGGCGCAAGCGTAACAGCGGTAACGGTGACGGACATCCTTCCGACCGGGCCTTACAGTCCAATCCCGTTCCCCGCCACGATTGAGCGCTACGAGGCGGCGGCTGCGCTGGGTGCCGCCAAGATACTGGCGTCCGTGGCGGAGGCTGCAGCGCAGCTGGGCGTCATCTGCCGGACCGTGCATGTCAAGGATCAAGCACCGGCCGAGGGTATTCTCGCCACGATAGCGGCCGAGGGCTGCGACCTGGTGGCGATGGCGTCGCACGGACGGCGCGGCGTCTCGCGCCTGCTGCTGGGAAGCCAGGCGCAGAAGGTCGTTGCGCTCAGCCCCGTCTCGGTCCTCGTCTGCCGTTGATTTGGCTTGCTCGCAGCCGCAGCAGCGAATACGGAGGCAACACCCATGCGCCCATTACATCGCGAGACTCATCTCATCGACCGCATCGGCTGGCTGCGGGCCGCCGTGCTCGGCGCCAACGACGGACTGATCTCGACCGCGAGCCTGATCGTTGGCGTGGCCGCCGCCTCGCCGTCGCGCAACGAGGTGCTGGTTGCCGGCGTTGCCGGACTGGTCGCCGGCGCCATGTCGATGGCCGCCGGCGAGTACGTCTCGGTGAGCTCGCAGGCCGATACCGAGCAGGCCGATCTTGCGCGCGAGCGCCGTGAGCTCGCGGAGCAGCCCGAGGCCGAGCTCCACGAGCTTGCGCAGATCTACGTCGATCGCGGCGTTGCGCCGGACCTCGCGCGCCAGGTGGCGCAGCAGATGATGGCGAAGGATGCGTTCGCCGCCCATGCCCGCGACGAGCTCGGCCTGGCGCCGCACGTGATTGCGCGCCCCGTCCAGGCGGCGCTGACCTCGGCCGTAACGTTCGCCCTCGGTGCGGCGTTTCCCCTGGTGATCGCCCTGCTGGCACCGGTCCGCGGACTGACCTGGACGGTGTCGCTCGCCTGCCTGATCGGCCTTGCCGCGCTCGGTGCCATCGGTGCCCGGACGGGCGGCTCGGATGTCGTGCGAGCAACCTTGCGCGTCACCTTCTGGGGCGCCGTCGCCATGGCGGCCACAGCGTTGATCGGCGCACTCATCGGCCGGTCGGTCTGAGCCTCCCGCCGCGCTCTATGGAAAGCCTGTGCTCGGAAATCGCACGGTGACGCCTCCCAGCGCGCTTTGACTCAAGGCGACGCTACCCCCATGGAGGGCCGCTAGGTCCTGCACGATCCTTCCGCTCGGTGGAGTGGTTTGAGGAGCTGCACGAGGCGCTGGCTTGGCTGACGCTTGCGCTCGTCGGCCTCCATGTCCTGACGGTGCTGGTCATGAGCGCGGTGCACGGCGAAAACCTGGTGCGCGCGATGATCACCGGTCGCAAGCGTCAATAGGTGAGTATGCAAGGCCCCGGTGACCGGAGGGCCTTGCCACCGAAATAAACGGCCGCGTCCGTTGCCATCGCGTGATAGAAGTGCTGGCGCGCTCATGCCTGGGCGAAGCGCCGCCTCTAAGCTGGCACCAGGCCATGGCGAAGCATTGTCTCCTTGACCTTTGCGAGATCGGGCTTGCCAGGACCATTGAGCACTTCCGCCATTTCCTCGAAGTAGCGTCGCCCGATCGACCCCGGCGTCAGAACAGTGAGCGCACGCGCGGTTTGCGGGTGCAGATTCTGGTGGTGGTGCACCTTTCCCCGGGGGATGAAGAGTGCATCGCCGGCGTTCAGCTGGTGCGTTTCGCCGTCGATCGTTGTGGTTATGGTGCCTTCCAGGCCATAGATAACCTCATCGACCTCGCGGTGATAGTGCGGCGCCGGCACACGGGCGCTTGCGGGAACTATGAATTCGAACGCGACAAGGTTCGCCTCGTCGACCTTGAAACGAAGCTGCAAGGCACCGATTTGCACCAAGTCGCCGTCGCGCGCTTCCATGAGCGAACTCCCTGCTGTAAAATGCCTTTACAAACAGTAAAGCCACTTTACGTGATATGTCAAGCCGGCCCAAGCAGAAGCGACACCCAGAGCTCAGCGAGAATTCGCGGCCGCCCTTCATCGGGGCGCTGCTGCGGCTCACGTGGCAACGCGTTCGCAGCCGCATCCACGAAGCCGTTCGAGAAGCCGGCTTTACGGATCTCGACGAGGCACATCTTGCAGTCTTCTCCTATCCCTTGCCGGACGGCGTCAGGCCCTCCGAGCTTGCGCGCAACATGCGGATGTCGCGGCAGGCCATCAACTACCTGATCGTCCAAATGGAGGAATCGGGGTACCTTGAGCGCCGCGCTCCCCCAGGCAGCGATCGGCGCCGGATATATCTCAGTGAGCATGGAAAGAGGGTCGGAGAGACGATCTACGCCTGCTTGCGCCAACTACAGGCTGAGTGGTCCAGCGAAGTAGGCAACGATCAGTTCAACACCTTCATGGATGTGCTGCGGCAACTCTCGACCGAGGAGGAACTGCGTTAGGCTGACGATCCCGAACCGCCTGTATTCGCCGATCTTAGACTGGAAGCCCGTGCAGACCGCATCTTGTATTGTCGGTCGCGCTCAGCGTTGGTCGGCGCACATTAGATATTGCACAACAGCCTCGGGCGTAGACGTCAAACCGGTCGCCGATCCCCCTCCCCATCATCGGATTGAGCTCGAACGCGCGCCTGGCAACCGCCGACCTCGCATCAAGTGAGGCAGGTGGGGCAAGCTGCCGAGGCAGGCGGTCACTGCGGGCTTCAATGCCGGATCGGGCTCGAACCGCAGCAATGCCCCGGCAGATCTACGTCTCCGCCTCGCGCGAGCCGATGGAGCTCAAGGTAGCGGTCGCGGTCAACTGGGCGGTCAACAAGGAGCACGTCATCCAGTCGCACAGCCGGTCAGTGACGACGCCAAGCCGGCCCTCGGACGGACCATGATGGGTAGCAACGGCGCGATGCTTTCCGGACGTCGGGTCTGGGATTCGCTGCCAGCCCGACGCTCGAAAGTCGGACGTCATTGCGGCGGCATTGCCGCGCGAGTGGCGCAGAAGGATCAAGGAACCACGCATCTCAAGGTCCTCGGTCCAAATCGTGTCCAAATATCCTCTGGTGCTCCGCGGCTATCGCATCGGCGCTTGCGGGCGGTTTCTGCGGCAGCGCGACCGCAACGTCCTGGACAATGGTCGCCGGTCGCGCAGATAGGCGAATGATCCGGGTGGCGAGCGCGACCGCCTCCATGGTGTTGTGGGTCACGAAGAGAACGGTGACTGTCCGCTCAGAGCACAATTTCCGCAGCAACGCGCGCAGGGCCTGGGCGGAGGCCTCGTCGAGGGAAACGAAGGGCTCGTCCATCAGCAGGATATCCGGATCCAGGATGAAGGCGCGCGCCAGCGCCGCGCGCCTCTGCATGCCGAGCGACAATCGCTCGGGGTATGCAGTGCCCACCTCGCCGAGACCGACGCGGTCGAGCATCTCTGGAACCCGGGTCACCCTCGGATCGCCTGGCGGCAGTGCCAGTGCGACGTTCTCCGAGACCGTGCGCCAGGGAAGCAGTCGCGGTGTCTGGAAGACGTAGGCGTGGCGCGGCTGGGCGGCGCCAAACTCCAAGCGTCCGTCATAGTCGCGGTCGAGCCCGGCGACGATGTTCAGCAGCGTAGTCTTGCCGCAGCCCGATGGGCCGGTGATCGCAACAAAGGAGCCGGAGGCAACCGACAGCTCGATGTCCTGGAGCACCGGGACGGGTCCGTGCCGGCCGTCAGCCCGGTATGTCTTGTCGTCGATGCGGATATGGATGGCAGAGCTCAGCGACGCCATCGCTGAGCCCTCATCTCGAGCGGTTGCAGGATGCCAAGCTCGATTGCCTGTACGACGAAAACGAAGGCGATCGCATAGGCCAGGATCAGGGATACGTCGAAAAGCTGAAAGGCGACGTTGAGCTGATAGCCAACGCCGTTCGAGCGGCCGAGCAGCTCAACCACCAGCACGATCTTCCACACCAGGGCAAGACCGGAGCGCGCAGCCGCCAGGAAGAACGGGGTGAGCTGAGGCAGGGTGACGTGCCTCAACGTGCGCCAGCGGCCGAACTTGTAGACCTCGGCCATCTCCGCCAGGTCTTTCGACAGGCTGCGCGCTCCCTCACGCATAGTGACGGCAACGTTGGGGATTTTGTTGATGGCAACCGCGGTGATGGCGGCGACCTCGGTCAGTCCGAACCAGACATAGCAGAGGATGATGACCACAAGCGCCGGCAGATTGAGGAAAAGGATCAGCCAGCTGTCGAAGAAGCGGTCGATACGGCCGAGTCGCCCCAATGCTATACCGATCGCCGTGCCGATCACCGCAGCCAGAATGAAGCTTGCCGCGACGCGCGCGAGCGTGGCACCGAGATGCCACGCCATCTCTCCGGTCCGGAGCTCTTCGAGAATGGTGGCTGCCACCGCGACCGGGCCTGGCAGCACGCGGCTTTCCAGCAAGGTTGCAGCGAACTCCCAGATCGCCGCCAGGACCGCTAGCGAGACAAGCGTCCATCCGAGGCGGGCCAGGGGGCTGGCATCGTTGTCCAAGATCGAGCTAACCCGTGCCATGAAACAGCCTGGCATCGAAGCGTGTGCGCGGACCAACCAGCTCCTTGTTACCCAGCGCGACCAGAATGTCGAACATTCGCTGGGCCGACTGCGTTTCTGCATCGCCCCAAGGACCTGGAATGCCCGCGCGGTAGAACGTGCGAAGCGCGGTGAGTTCGGCGTCGTTAGCCGGCCTCACGAGGGGCCTCAGCCGCTCCCAGGCCGCGTCCGACTGCGCGAGTACGGCATTGCCCTCGCCCACCGCCTTGAAGAAGGCCTCGAAAGCCGTTCGCTTGGCCTTCAGCGTCCTTCCGCTGAAGACGAAACCGACCAGCGGTGGCACCGGATCAATGCCAAGAGACGTCAAAACCTCAGCCATGTCGAGAAGCTTCACAAAGCCGCCAGCCTGCAGACGCGCCGAAAATGTCCAGAAAGTGAGCACTGCGTCCACCCGGCCGTTGCGCAGCTCCTCGGTCAGCAGCGGCGCGGCGGCAAACACCGGACGGGCCACTTGAGCAATGTCCTGGCCGATGGTGCGGCGTGAATAGGCCCGGAGCAGGAGCCAGCTCTTGTCGATCGGCCCGCCGGCAACGCCGAGCCGCTTGCCGGCGAGGTCGGCGAGGCTGTGTACCGGCGATCCGGCGGGCACCATCAGGGCGCCGAGGGTCGAGGAATAGGGGGCAAAGAGGAAGTCTCTGCCTTCCGAGCGCTGCCTCATCCCCCACGGCCAATCGCTGACAATGATGTCCACGTCTTCGGCGAGGAGTGCGACGGGACCGGCTTGGCTGGTGGCTACATCGACCACGTCAAGGTCGATCCCGAGCTTCGCGTCAATGCCATAATACCGGATCGTGTCGAGGAGCCAGCCCAAGGATCCGAAGCGAAGCGAAGATATCCGCAAAGACGTTTGCGCAACATGGCCCAGGCCCGGCAGCGTAAGAGTGGCAAGCAACGACACGCCACCCCTCAGCCAAGATCGACGCGATATCCGCATCCGGTTGCACCCCGCTAGCGACGGCCGACACGAATCGTTTCGGTCGTCATGCCTGGTTTCCTTGATCGTCATCAATCCGCAGGGTGTGCCTCCGCAAGATTTACTGAATTGTCCAAGTTCCTTACGGTGGCTATTGCGCGCGGCTTGATGAAACTGCCAGATGGTCGAGCCGGTGGGACCGCCTCGGAGCTGGCGCCATTGTTGTAAAGCGTCCATGCCCACTGCACGAAGCGTTATGGCAGATAGGCCGCGCGCGCCATCAGCTTATCTTCCAGGGTGAGCTTAACCGCGGCCTCTTGCAGGCACTGTCTGCAACTCGGCTCATCCCGCCCGAGCGGAACATTCATGGCGGGCTCGGGCCGGACGGCAGGCATGATCTCGCCAGAATGCTTGCGCTCGTCCGGCGGGCCGATCCGGACGTCCTGGCTTTGCAGGAAATCGATTCGCGCCGCCTGCGCGGAGCCGAGCATCCGCTCGCTCTTTCAGGCGCGTCCTGGGCCACCACGGGATCGGCGCGGCGGCGATCACCACGCCCGATGGCGACTATGGCCAAGTGCTGCTGAGCCGCTGGCCCCTGTCGAAGACCGAAGTCCATGACATCTCCGTACCGGGCCGCGAGCCTCGCCGGGCCATCGCCACCGTTGTTGACGCACCCGGTGGCAAGCTCTTCGTGGTGGCCGCACACCTTGGCCTCGCGTTCGGTGAGCGCCGTCGCCAGTGCCGGCAGATGGCGACACTTTCCCATCAGTCGCCGCTTACAACAGTGGTGCTCGGCGACTTCAATGATTGGCTATGGCCGGGCTCGACGCAAAACGCGCTCGCGCGTGCGTTCCAGGCCGCACACACCACCGCACCTTCCCGGCGTGGCTGCCGCTCGTCGTCGTGCAGGCGCTGGACGGCTTGACCGGAGCTACGCTCGGCGTGCTCACGGCGCTGGTTATCGCAGACGTCACAAGAGGAACCGGCCGGTTCAACTTAGCCCAGGGACTTGTCGGCACTGTTTCTGGCATTGGCGCCGCGCTGAGCACTTCGGTATCTGGGGTTGTCGTGGCCAGCTGCGGATCCATGGCCGGATTCCTGAGCGTCACGGGAGTCGGGTTGCTGGCCGTCGCAATCCTCTTGATGTTCATGCCAGAGACGAAATCGCCTTCCCCCAGTGTCGCAACCTGAACCCGCTAGGGGGGGCCGGTCTTAAGCAGAGCTGCCGTGCTCTGCGCACCAGCAGATGGAAAGGTCATGCAGATGCGGCCACGGGCCACAGACCGCCGCCTCGGACGGCCATACCGGCAAAGTCTGGAGCGCGGCGTTCAGTCCCGATGGCCAGCGGCACCAGATTGCGCTGTCCGACGAGCTGATCGAGCGGGCAACGGACGACCTGGCCGAGGCGCTCTCGGAGCGGGCGAGAGAATGTCATGCGCGCTGGCGGCGGGTCTTCTCTGACTGGGCTGAGCGCCACGGCCGTGACGTACCTCACGGTCTGACCGCCGGGCTTTCCATGGCCATGCCGCGCGCGCGCCACTTCAGGTAGGCCTCCAGCGCGATGAGCTCGGGCGACCCGTAGGCATAAGGCTTTGCGCGCATGCCGATCATGCAGTTGCGCAAGCGGCGCTGCAGCGAGCCCAGCGTCTGCCATTCGAGGCGATAGAGCGGGTAGCCGGTGGGATGCCCCTGGGGCAGCGTGATGCCGGCGAGCTTCCCGCCCCAGTTGTCGTCGTGACATTGGGCGCAGGCGAGGTCGAGCTGTCCCTGGCGGCTGTTGAAGATGGTGCGCCCGGTCTCGATGAAGGGCTTGAGCCGCGCGTCGTCGCTCTTGATCGGCAGCCCACGCGACTGCCGCGCGATGAGCGCCGTGAGCGCGAGCAGCTCCCTGCTCTCGCGCGCGAGCTCGGGCGCCTGCTGCCGCTCGGTGCGACAGATGTTGATGCGGCCGGCAAGGTCGAGCGCCGTCTCCCGCTTGGCGTCGTAGGCCGGATAGCGTGCGGCAACGCCCTTCATGCTCTGCTCGGCGTCGCCGTGACAGCCGGCGCACGCGACGGCGGCCTTGCCCGCCTTCGCGCGCCACAGGGCCTCGCCGTCGAGCACCCACAGCATGCCGGGGTTGCCGGTGTCCACATCCTGCATGGCGCGGGTCTCGGCGCTCATGTCCTGATAGGTCGAGCGACGCTCGGACAGGGAGATCTCGCCGGAGACGGGCAGCCCAGCCACGAGGCAAAAGGCGGCGGTCAGCGCGGCAGCCCGCAGCATGCGCTCATTCCACCGTGATCCTGATGCGCTCCACGGCGGAGAAGCCGTTGTCGCCGGTCCACTTCAGCTCGATGGTGCCGCTTTCGGTCGCCACCGTGTGGAACGTGATGAACGGATTGGCGGCGATGGCGGGATGGAGCCGCACCCGGAAGACCTCCTCGCCGTTGTAGGTGGCGGTGAACGCCGTGATGATGTCGCGCGGCACCGGCTCGCCCCTCTGTGTGTAGCGAAAGCCGGTCTCCATGACATGCGAGATCAGCGTCTTGATCTCGATGACTGAGCCGCGCGCGGCCTTGGCCGGAGCGTTGATGAGCGCGCGTGCCATTAAAGAACGTCCTCCAGGCAAGCACTGACCGTGACGATGACGTGGGCGCGGTCCGACCAGAACGTTCCGTCGGACATCTCGGCGACGGCGAGCACCGTCTGGGTATCCCGTAGCCGTATGCGCGTCGAGACTCTGGCGCGCCCGGCGCGCGGCCCGAGTGCCACGCTGATCACGTAGGGCTGCGGGTTCTTCTCGGTAAAGACGTGGATGGCCCTGACGTGGTCGGCCGCGGTCATCGGGCTCTCGACCGTTACCGTGCACGGCACCGTGTTGCCGTTCTCCACCAGCGGTGGGATGTCGAGATTGACCTTGCCGTCGTTGATCTTCGCGTCGCCGATGACGCTTCCCACCGCCGCCTGCATCTCGGCCGGCGTGGCGGCCGCAGGTGTGACCGCGACCGCGGGCACCGTGCAGCCCACCGCCAGCGCGCCGGCGACCTTGAGGACCTCGCGCCGTGTCGCCTTCCAGTCCTGCCCGGCATCGGACGTCATGGGTCTCGTACCCGCTGTCTAGTTCTGTAGCGTTGCAAGGAACGCTACCACATCCTCGATCTGCTCGGCGCTCAACACCGGTTTACCGCGGAAACTCGGCGCCACGCGGTTGAGGCCGCCGGTGCGATAGTAGGGCGGCATGATGGTGTCGGGATTGAGCCGTCCGGCATCGACGATCCTGAGCCGCAACTGCCCTTCAGACCAGCGCGCGCCGGCGCCCCTGAGGTCCGGCGCCAGCGTGCCCTGCATCCGCTCCTCCGGAAACGGCCCGGAGTGGCAGAGCAGGCAGAGGCCGACGTGGCGGTTGGTGACGATGGCGCGGCCGCGTTTCGGGTCACCCTTGGCGCCCGTCAGAGAGGCAGGGATGGCATCGCCGACGACGGTGAATGGTCTCAGCCCGTCCGCGGCGTGGAGCGACGCCGCCGGGACGAGGACGACGAGCGCGACGCGCGCAAGCATTGAGCCGCGCCGGCTCAACCGAACACCTCGCCGGTGATGGTGTTGAACCAGCCTTTGGCAAACTGCGCCTCCTGGGTGCGGAACGCGTGCGGTGCATCGGCGGGGCTCACTCCGCCGCCTGGTATCGCCTTGAGGACGCCGCCGACCGGCCGGTACACGTCGGCGACAGAGATGCCGTAGTCGGGGGCGACGAGACTGTAGCAGGTGTTGATGAGTCGCGGCTCGTCCGGCTTCCGGCCGGCCAGCAGGCCGGCGATGGCGACGGCGCACACCTTCCCCTGGGCGTTGGCGGAGAACGCCGACTTCGGCATCGCCCCGGCGATGATGGCGTCGCCCATGGCGTGGATGTTGGGCACGAGCCTCGATTCGAACGTCACCGGATCGATCGGACACCAGCCGGTCCTGTCGGCGATGCCGGCGATCTCGGCGATGCGGCCGGCCTTTTGCGGCGGAATCACATTGGCAACTGCCGCCTTGTGCTTTCCGAAATCGGTGACGAGGGTCCGCTCGGCGGCAACGACCGAGGTCACCTTTCCGCCTTGCGACAGCCCCACCCACTCCAGGTGGTCGGGATAGAGCTCCTTCCATGCGCTCTGGAACAGGCTCTGCTTGGAGAACCGGTCCTTGGCGTCGAGGACGATGAGCTTCGACTTGGGTTTCCTGGTCTTGAGGTAGTGGGCAATCAGGCTGGCGCGCTCGTAGGGGCCGGGCGGGCAGCGGAACGGGTTGGCCGGCGCCGCCATGATCACGGTGCCGCCGTCCTCCATCGCCTCCAGCTGCCGGCGCAGCAGC
>DASURA010000035.1:0-13078 GCA_036280295.1 Hyphomicrobiaceae bacterium | reverse complement strand
TTCAGCCAGAGCTTCCCACTCCCGGATCGGCGAGAGTGCAGCTTGTCGCAACCGCCGCCTTGATCGGAATCAATCCGCCACCCGTACCAGCGGGCTGCGTGCTTGCGTCCGGCCATTGCGGCGGTGGTTTTGACCTCGGTCAACGACGCCGACGGCCCGTGGCTGGAGCTTTCGAATCTGGAAGGCGCATCACTCTGAGCTCCAATTTAAGGCGCCGAGGACATGAAGAAGGCACACCCTGTCTTTGACGATCGCCAGGAAGCGGGGCGCCAGCTGGCGGCGGCTCTCGCCGGGCGAGAGCTGGTCGATCCGGTGGTCCTGGCGCTGCCACGCGGCGGTGTGCCGGTCGCCGCCGAAATCGCCCGCAGCCTCCACGCGCCTCTTGATCTGGTGCTGGTACGCAAGATCGGCGTCCCGATGCAGCCGGAGCTGGCGGCTGCTGCCGTGGTTGATGGCGGCGCGGCCGAGATCGTCACCAATGACGATGTGATGGCGGCGACCGGCCTCACCGCAGGCGACATTGCCCGCTACGCCCGCCGCGAGCTGGCCGAGATCGAGCGCCGGCGTGAATTCTACCTCAAGGGCCGGGAACGCGTGCCGCTCGACGGCCGCACGATCATCGTAGTCGATGATGGCATCGCCACCGGCGCCAGCATGCGGGCGGCCTTGAAGGCCTTGCGCCGGCGAAATCCGCGGGCGCTGATCCTGGCTGTCCCCGTGGCGGCAGCCGATACGATCGACGCCCTGCGCCCCGAGGTCGACGCCGCGATCTGCCTGGAGACGCCGCATCCTTTCGTCGCCATCGGCCTGCACTACCGCGACTTCCACCAGCTCAGCGACGAGGACGTAATAGCTGCGCTGGACGGAGTGCATGCGTAGCACATGCGTGGCATTGTGCTACGCCCGCTGCGCAAAAAGGCCGCGATGGCCGGACCGCTCAACACTGGTGCTCGTCGGCGCCGGCGGCGAGGCTCTCCAGCTGAGAGCGGTCGACGAGGCGGACGTGGTTGCTCTGGGGCAGCTCGATGAGGCCAAGGGTCTTCAGCTTGGTGAAGGTCCTGCTGACGGTCTCGATGGTCAGTCCAAGGAAGTCGCCGATGTCGGCGCGCGTCATCGGCAGCTCGAACTTGGCAGGGTCCTGACCGTTGCGGGCGCTGCGCCGCGAGAATGCCAGCAGGAAGCTCACCACCCGCTCGGTTGCGCTGCGCTGGCCGGTTGTCAGCATCAGATCGCGGGTCGCGGCCAACTCGCGCGCCAGCGCTTCGTAGAGCTTGAAGCCGAGGGCGGGATCCCGGGCGGCGGAGCGGTGCAGCGCCGCCATTGGCAGGCAGCGAAGCCGCGTCGGCTTGATGGCCTGCGCGTTCATGACGTGCTCGCCCTGGGCGCCAAGGCCGATCAAGTCGCCCGGATAGGCGAAGCCTACGATCTGGCGGCGGCCATCTGCCAGCACCTTGTAGAGGGCGATGGCGCCGGTCTCGACGCGGAACACATGGGTGGTCGGGTCGCCCTCGGCGAACAGCAACTCCTTGGCCTCGATACGACGCAGCGACGCCTGCGCCAAGGCGAGGGCCTGTTCCAGGGCACCCGACTCGGACGTCATCGGGCGGGCCTGAGGGGCCTGAATGGTGGGCTGGAGAGAGAGCGTCTGCATGGGGTCGGGCTCCTTGCTTGCTTGTGCCCACTCAACCACCGGCCCGTCGCAGTTGTTCGCGCTCCCGGTTAGAGATTGTAACGCCTTGTAACGGCGTCAAGGCGCGCATCTCGTTTCGAACGCCGGGAATGAGCTCTGGTGCCGGAGCTGAATCGCGACACGGTTGGCCCCGCGCCTGCCTCGCCGCCAAGCTTGTGCTGCCGTCCTGGTTAAGGCGGGTCCAGGGCCTGAACCTGGGCCCGGAACGGCAGAACCCGCGTCACCTGCCCTCTACCCTTGGGTCGCCCCTGGGGCGCTAAGGCATGGCGATCGCGGGCTCGCCCATCGCGCTTCGGCGGCCGATCGGTCCGTCGCCTGGGCAGGATCCACGCCCCATGACGCTTCACCGCCGTGCTTCGCCGACCTGGTCTCCACGCGACGATGGCGAATTGTGAACTTTTACGGCCCCTGCCGCATTGACCAGGATCAAGCAGCGGCGCGATGCGGGCGTCTGGGACGCCCGGACGTGCGCAAAGCTGCCATTTGTTTTGCAGGAGGTTGTGCGATGCCCAGCTCCAAACGCGTGGAAGAGGATACCCCGCCGGGCCCCGCCGACGATGCCGAGGCCGCTGACCTGCCAGCCCTGACGATCCCGCCGGAGAAGGTCTGCTTCGTCATCTTCAAAGCGCGCGAGTTCGACGCCAAGGATGCGGTGACCGACCCTGATGACGGCTCCAACGCATCCGATGACAACATGATCTCTGTGCTGGAGGACCACGGCGACGACCCGGTTCTGCAGGAGCTCACGTCGTTCATCTCAAGCCTCACCGAGGACGAGCAGATCGACCTGGTCGCACTTGCCTGGCTCGGGCGCGACGACAATACGCTCGAGGATTGGCTGCCGCTGCGGGAGGAGGCGCAACGGGCCTACCGTACGCGCACGAATCATACCGCCGACTACCTGCTCGGCATGCCGCTGCTCAGCGACTACCTGGACGAGGGGCTATCGATGATGGGCGGCTCCTGCGACGATTTCGAGAGCGGCGGCCTTTGATGGACAGGCGTTGAGCTGCGTCTTGCGCCGCCGGCTTGAGATCCCGTGCAACCGCGATTGCGGCGTGCCGAAGGTGAGGGCGACGAAAAGCGCGAGGCCCAGCTTAGGGTGGATCAGGGTGAAGACCGTGGTCCGCCGATACCAACCGCAAGACGGCGGATTACGCTTTCGCTGATCCGCCCTACGGCTCAGTGAGGTGTCATGCCCGGCTCCAACGGCGATTTGAAGTCTCGGCCCGCGACGGCAGACGAGGTGCGCCACCTGGCCGGACCGGTGACCGACGCGACTGTCGCTTCTGTCCTCAAGTTCGAGCCCTCGATCGAGGAGCTGGAGGTGGCGGCGAGCTACCTGCGCGGAGAAGGCAGCAAGGTGGACCGCCTCGGCCATCCCATGAGCGGGAAGGTGGCGCAGATCTACGACGTTCTGAATGCCGACGCGCTTTATGCCGACGAAGAAGAATAGAAGGTTTTCAGGTTTCAGGTTCTAGGGGTCAGGGAAGACCGCTCGGGCTCCTTCCTGAAACCTGATCCCCGAAACCTGAAACCTGAACTGAGGGGCAAGCCATGCAGGCACCGCTTCGGATCGTCTTCAAGCACCTGGAGCATTCCAACGCCCTCGAGATGGCGTGAGCAAGGAGGCGCAGAAGCTTGAGCGCTTCTACGACCGCACCACCGCGGGCGTGGTCATCGACGGCTCCAGCACAAGCGCCACAAGGGCGACGCTTACAGCGTTACGCATCGATCTTGGGCTGCTGCCGGCAAGCACATCGACGTGACGCGCGAGCCGCGCCGGATGAGGGGCACGCCCATGTGACCATCCGCGATGCCTTCGACGCAGCGGCGCGCAGCTGCAGGATCAGGAGCGCATTTTGGATGGATCGGTGACGTCGCACGAGAGGCGATGAGCTCGATCAATTCGGATCGCGCGGGCTGTCACGGGTACTTGACCCGGTCGCACACAGCCTCACGTCTGCGCGAGAGCGCCTGTACACATCGCTTTTGTGGCGTATCTCCAGGGCGCGGCGGCAATCGCCGCGCAGCTTAAAACAAGCCAACTCCCTGGAGATGAATCATGAGGATCTTCATTGCTACTGCCCTGCTGACCCTCGGCCTGCTCTCCTCTGCGGCCCAGGCGGCGCAACCAGATGAGACGTTCGGTCCCTATGACGGCTATCCCTCATGGGCGCAGCGTGCCTTAGAGCAGCCCGGCGGCAGCGGCGGGAGCTGAATGAGAGAGGCGGAGGCTGGCGTCGGGAGCTCTGAGGTTGTTGCTCCGACGAGGAGACCCCGGCTCGGCAGCCCGGGTCTCAAAAGCCTCCGCGGGTCTACACTTTCAGCTGTAGGGCGGATGAGCGAAACGTCATCCGCCCTACCATGCGTGGCATGCGTTTCAAGGACCGCGCGAGCCGGCATGCGCAGCACGGGCAGTTTCCGGCCAGAGGTCCTTCAACTCGCCCGGCAACTGTGCGACGACATCGGCGATCTCGCCGGGGTCGCAGTGGTGGGCCAACAGCGCCAGCACGTCTCGCGCCGCCGGCTCCGGTGCGATCGGATGCGGACGCAGCTTCGCCGCCACCCCCTCCAGAAACTCGCGCTTGCTGCGCACCTTCTCGGGCGTGCGCGCCGGCTGCCAGCCCTCGAAGTAGATGCCGCGCACGATCATCGGCAGCTGGGCGGCGAGATCCACGGCTTCCTCGGGTGTCAGTCGGTCGCGCAACTGGTGCAGCACGGCGCGCAGCACGCTGTAGGCCGTGCCCTCGTCGGCAAGGTCGCCGTTGTCGCGAAGCTCCTTCAGCCATTCCTGGGTCTGCTGCACGGCGTGGCTGAGCGTGGCGGGAAGCGTCATGGTACTGCTCCTTGAGCAACGGCGGAACGCGAAGCCTCAACCTCTTTTGGCCCAATTGCAGCCAAAGGGCTCCGCCGGCATTGACGAACGTCAAGGTGTGTGTGCCGGGCGTCCGCGGCGCCAGCAGGTCCTTAGGGCGTGCCCTGTGCTCACCAGCATTTCCAACTTAACCATAGGTTCCTGCGCGCGCTGCATCTCGCGCCGCGAGAGGCGTTACCCTGTTGGCGCATCCGATGCAGATCCTTGCGATCTGACACCGCGACAAAGCCGGCGTCGAGCAATGGTGTCAGACCCGCAGGCCCTGGCACCCTCCGAGGTCGAAGCCCATGGACCGTGATTTTCCGCCCGATTGGATGTGGTCCGAGGCGTTTGCGCTTCTGGCCCAGGCCGAGCGCATGCATCGCGAGGTTTTCCGGCCGGTTTCGTCAAGCAGCCGCTCGCCGGCCTGGGAGCCGCCGGTCGACATCCTGGAGACCACCTCGGAACTGCTCATCGTCGTCGCCCTGCCCGGCGTCGATCCGGAGCAGACCGAGGCCGCATTCGTCGAAGGCGAGCTGGTTATCGCCGGCACGCGGGTGCTGCCGCGCGAGCTGCAGACGGCCATCATTCACCGTTTGGAGCTTCCGCAGGGCCGCTTCGAGCGCCGTGTGCGGCTGCCGGCAGGCTCGTTCCGGCAGCCGCGCCGCTCAGCGGCCAACGGCTGCCTGCTGATAAGACTCGAAAAGGTGGAGACCTCCCTTGGCTGAAGCAGAAGCCCTGGCCGGCGAAGCGGGCTCCCACGCGACCGTGAGCTACGCTCCGCCACCGTCCGACGCCCTCATCATCGTGCCGGTGCGCGGCACCGTTCTGTTCCCCGGTCTGGTGCTGCCGATCACGGTAGGACGGCCGGGCTCTGTCGCCGCGGCGCAGCAGGCACTGCGCGAGCAGCGCCAGCTCGGCATTCTGATGCAGCGCAATCACGAGGCCGACGATCCGAAGCCTGTCGACATGCATCGGGTTGGATGCGTCGCCAACCTGATGCGCTATGTCACCGCCCAGGATGGCACGCACCATCTCGCCTGCCAGGGCGAGCAGCGCTTCGACGTCCTGGAGTTCCTCGACGGCTGGCCATTCCTGGTCGCGCGCGTCGCGCGCATCCCGGAGCCTGAGGGCCAGAGCCCCGAGATCGAGGCGCGATTCCTCAATTTGAAGCGCCAGGCGGTGGAAGCGCTGGAGCTGCTGCCGCAGGTGCCGCCCGATCTGCTGCAGGCGATCCAATCCATCACCTCGCCCGCTCAGCTCGCAGATCTTTCCGCCGCCTACATGGACCTTAAGCCCGAGGAGAAGCAGGAGGTCCTGGAGACCATCGAGGTGGCGGGACGCATGGACAAGGTCTCGCACCTTCTGGCCCAGCGCATCGAGGTGCTGCGTCTGTCGCACGAGATTGGCCGGCAGACGCAGGCGGCGCTCGACGAACGCCATCGCGAGGTGCTGCTGCGCGAGCAGATGGCGGCGATCCGGCGAGAGCTGGGCGAGGGAGACGAGGGCAGGGCCGAGATGGCCGGGCTCGGCGAGGCGATCGCCAAGGCGCACATGCCGAAAGACGTGGACGAGCACGCGCGCAAGGAGTTGCGCCGCCTGGAGCGGATGCCGGAGGCTTCGGCCGAGCACGGCATGGTGCGTTCCTACCTCGACTGGCTGATCGAGCTGCCCTGGGCGCTGCCCGAGGAGGAGCCGACGATCGACATCGGCGAGGCGCGCCGCATCCTCGACGCCGACCACTACGGTCTCGACAAGATCAAGCGCCGTATCATCGAATATCTGGCCGTACGCAAGCTCGCTCCGCACGGCAAGGCGCCGATCCTGTGCCTGGTCGGCCCGCCGGGTGTCGGCAAGACATCGCTGGGACAGTCAATCGCCCGTGCCATGGGGCGCAAGTTCGTCCGTGTAAGCCTCGGCGGCGTGCATGACGAATCCGAGATCCGCGGGCATCGGCGCACCTACATCGGTGCGCTCCCCGGCAACATCATCCAGGCCATCCGCAAGGCCGGCAGGCGCGACTGCGTGATGATGCTGGACGAGATCGACAAGGTCGGCGCCAGCTATCAGGGCGACCCGAATGCCGCGCTGCTTGAGGTGCTGGACCCGGAGCAGAACAACACCTTCCGCGACAACTATCTGGCCGTGCCGTTCGACCTGAGCCGGGTGGTGTTCATCACCACTGCCAACGTGCTCGACGCCATCCCGGGCCCGCTGCGCGACCGCATGGAGGTGATCCAGCTCACCGGCTACACGGCCACCGAGAAGCTGGAGATTGCCCGCCGCTACCTGGTGAAGCGCCAGCTGGAGGCGAACGGCCTGAAGCCGGAGCTCGTGGAGATCACCGACGAGGCGCTGCGCGAGATCATCCAGGACTACACGCGCGAGGCCGGCGTGCGCAATCTGGAGCGCGAGATCGGCCAGGCGCTGCGCCACGCCGCCGTGCGCATCGCCGAGGGTGCGCCGGGGCCGATCCGCATCGACACCGGCGACCTGGCCGCAATCCTCGGCCCACGCCAGTTCGAGAGCGAGGCTGCAATGCGCACCAGCGTGCCGGGCGTGGCCACCGGGCTCGCCTGGACTCCCGTGGGCGGTGACATCCTGTTCATCGAGGCCACGCGCACGCCGGGCAGCGGCCGGCTCATTCTCACCGGCCAGCTCGGCGAGGTGATGCGCGAGAGCGCTCAGGCCGCGCTGAGCGTGGTCAAGAACCGCGCCGCCACCTTGGGAATCGATCCGGCGGTGTTCGAGAAGATCGACATCCACGTGCACGTGCCGGCGGGCGCCATCCCCAAGGACGGCCCGAGCGCCGGCGTCGCCATGTTCCTGGCGCTCACCTCGCTGATGACCGACCGCACCGTCTCCAGCGACACCGCCATGACCGGCGAGATCAGCCTGCGCGGCCTGGTGCTGCCGGTGGGCGGCATCAAGGAGAAGGTGGTGGCAGCAGCCCGCGCGGGCTTGAAGAGGGTTATGATGCCGGCGCGCAACCGAAAGGACTTCGAGGACATCCCCGAGGAGGTGCGCAAGTCGATGGAGTTCGTCTGGCTGGAGACGGTCGACGATGCCGTGGCCTGCGCGCTGGAGCCGCACGACGGCAGGTGCCACACGATGGCGGTTTGAGGTTCCGGGTTTCAGGGATCAGGTTTCAGGGCGACAGCGCTGCCTCCCTGAAACCTAGAACCTGAACCTGCAATCTTACTTCACGAATTCGTCCGTGTAGAGGTCATCGAAGCTCTTCAGCGCATCCTTGGGATCGAGCAGCTTGGCGACGAGGCTCACCTTCTGCGAGTTCTCCAGCATCGCCTTCGTTACCCGGATGTCCTTGGCGTGCGCCGTCTGCGCCACCTTCCACGCGGCTTTGAGCAGCACCGGGTCCAGCTTCGGGAAGCGCTTCTTGAGGATGGTCTCCAGCACGACGTCAGGCTGCTCCTGGATCATCTTGGCGGCACCCTGGTAGGCGCGGGCAACGCGGGCGCACACGTCGCGCTTTTGTGTGCAGAAATCCGGCTTGCCGTAGACCATGGCGTAGGCGAATGGCACCAGCTCCGGCGCATCGAAGGTGGAGCTGGCCACCATGATCGCGGCGCCCTTGACGATCGACTGCGTGGTGAAGGGCATCGACGTGGTGTAGCCGTCGATCGCCTTGGCCATGAGGGCCGGGACCATGGCCGGCGGGTCCATCGGCTGGATGCGGACATCGGTGTCAATGTCGAGGCCGGCGCGGGCTGTGACGTAGCGCTGCCACGCGTGCACGATCGAGCCGACACCCTGGATGGCGATGGTCTTGCCCTTCAGCGCCTTGGCTCGTTCCAGGGCCGGCGTCTTCTCGGTGATGCCGGCCGCCTCGGCCACGTCCTTGCGCATCACCAGCTCGACCAGCGGCTTGTCGACCAGATTGACGATCGCCTTGAACTTCTGCCCCTTCGATGCCGCCCGCAGGAACACCGGGCCGGTCCCCATCGTGAGATCGGCACTGCCGGCAAGCACGGCGTTGGGAGAGTTCACACCGACCAGCATGCGATCGGTGACCTTCAGACCCTCTTTCTTGAAGAAGCCTGCATCATGGGCGACGTAGTGGGCGCTGAACGTCAGCGTCTGCGCCGGAATGGCGAAGATCACCTCGGCGTCTTGCGCCCTTGCGACAGGCGTGAAGCAGAGGCTGGCTGCAAAGGCGGCGATCCCCAGCGATGTCCATTTCAACATCTGTTCCTCCCCGTATGTTGTCGAAGTCGAGTGGTGCCAGATCCCGAGGGCCTGACACCTGCAGTCACTTCACGAACTCGTCCGTGAACAAGTCGTCGAAGCTCTTCAGAGCATCCTTGGCGGCGAGTCGATGGCAATGGTCTTGCCCTTGAGCGCCTTGGCGCGCTCCCTTAGCGGGGTCGCCGCCGTGATACCGGCCGCGGCGGCCACATCCTTGCGCAGGACCAGCTCGACCAGCGGCTTGCCCACCAGATTGACGATCGCCTTGAACTTCTGTCCCTGCGAGGCCGCTCTAAGGAAGATTGGGCCGGTCCCCATCGTGAAATCGGCACTGCCAGCCAGAACCGCGTTCGGGGAGTTGACGCCCACCAGATTCTTGTCGGTGACCTTCAACCCCTCCTTCTTGAAGAACCCGGCGTCGTGGGCCACGAAGTGAGCGCTGAATGTTAGCGTCTGGGCTGGAATGGCGAAGATCGTCGCGATCTCCTCCTGGGCCCGGGCGCCGATGGGGAAAAGGCCCACTGCAGCAGCGACCGCGGCCAGCAATGGCCGTTTGCGCATGTTATCCTCCCCTATTGTCGTTTATCGTTGTGACTCCTGTAACAAGAAACAGCACTCCGCCACAATACGATGGCCGCAAATGCCGGCGCCACGGTGCCCTCAACATGTTCCGTATGCCGGCATCTGGTTTTCAGCGCGTGGTCGCACTGGCCATTTGAACATCTGACTCTGCCGCTCTATCGTCGAGGCAGATCGCTGCAACGCGCAGCGCCACCGGCGTGACGCCTACGGCCGCTCGGGCCCCTCGCGTCGAAGCCGCGTGAGCAAGAACGGTTTGGGGAGAGAGATGCCAACCTGGCAGGACGCCGAGCGGTCTGACGCGGCCGCATCATCCGCTGCTCCTGCGCGGGGAGCGGGCGTGCTGCGCGCCCGTGGCGACCAGCTCATCGTTCTTGTTGCCCTGGTGGCAATCTGGGCCGTGCTCAGTGAGGTGCTGGGCACCTATTGGATCGGCTCGCCATGGGGCGTGGCGCTCCGGCTGGGTGACGGCCTCATCTCCGGCGACCTGCTCACGCACGCGTCCTATACGCTCATGGAGGCCGTCGCGGGCTTCCTGATCGGCGCTATTCCGGCCGCCGCCCTGCCGTTTGCGCTGCGCCGCTTCCCTCTCGTGACGGCGATCCTCGATCCCTTCATGGTCGGCGGCTATGGCGCGCCCAAGCTGGCGCTGGCCCCGCTGTTCATCCTGTGGTTCGGCATCGGCGTTGAATCAAAGATCGCCCTGGTCGCAATCACGGTGTTCTTCACCGTCTACTTCAGTGCGCTCGCCGGCATTCGCGCTCTCGATGCCAGGCTCGTGCAGATGGCGCAGGTGATGGGCGCAAGCGAGCGTGCCGTTGCCCGCCACATCGTGTTTCCAGGTGCCGTGCCCTACATCTTCACCGGATTCCGCATCGCCATGCCGTATTCCATCGGCGGCGCCGTCATCGCCGAGCTGATCTCTGCCAACCGCGGTCTCGGCTATCTGATCCAGCTCAGCGCCATGAACTTCGATACCATCGGCCTGTTCGTGGCCGTGGTGGCAACCTCCGTGATTGTCTTCCTTTGCAATGGGAGCGTGGATATCGTCGAGCGTTGGCTGCTGCGCTGGCGCCCGCCGGCGGATGCCAAGGCCGAGCTGGGGAGCTGACACCATGACCGCAAGCATGACTGCGACCATGACGGCAACAATGACCAACGGGTCCCTGCTCGAGGTGCGCGATCTCGGCAAGCGTTTCGCCGGTCGCGCTGGACGCGACGCCCCGGCGTGGGTGATCCAGGGCCTCAGCTTCTCCGTGACCGATGGCGAGTTCCTGACCATCATCGGCCCGTCCGGCTCGGGCAAGACGACCCTGCTCAACATGATCGCCCAGATCGACGCTGCCAGCAGCGGCACGGTGCGCTTCCAGTCCCAGACCGCGCCAGTGAACGACCCGAAGGCGCTGAACCCGGGCCTCTCCTGTCAGATCGGCTATGTCACGCAGGAGGACAACCTGCTGCCGTGGCGCACGACCCTGCAGAACGTGCTGTTTCCGCTCAAGGTGCAGGGCCGTCTCAACGACAAGACGCGCGCACACGCCGAGACGCTGATCCGCGCGGTCGGGCTGGCCGGCTTCGAGCACCATTTTCCGCATGAGTTGTCCGGCGGCATGCGCAAGCGCGCCTCCCTGATCCGCACGCTGGTCTACGATCCGCCCGTCATCTTGATGGATGAGCCGTTCGGCGCGCTCGACGCGCAGACGCGCATGCAGTTGCAGGAGGATCTCCTGCGGCTTTGGAACCTTGGCCGCAAGACTATCATCTTCGTTACCCACGACATCGGCGAGGCCATCGCGCTCGGCGACCGCACGCTGGTGCTCTCGCGGGCGCCGGCCCGCGTGGCCGGGGAGCACATCATCGCCATCCCGCGCCCGCGCGACATCCGCGGCATCATGGGGCATCCGGACTTTGGTGCCCTTTACCAGGCGATCCGGACTCAGGTGCAATGAGCACGACCGACAGCGCACTCGATATTGTCGACGCGCCGGCTCCGGCAAAGGGGCGGAACTATGTGGTCACGCTGGGCAGGATCGCCCTGGCGCTGCTGCTCCTCGCCGGCTGGAAGATCGGCGCCGACAGGGCGGGCCCGCTCTATGTTGCCGATCCGATTCTGGTGGCGCAGAGGATCATCGAGGACACCGGCTCTGGCGCCCTGCTCCGGCATATCTACGTGACGCTGCGCCTGGCGAGCATCGGCTTTGCCATCGGCTGCTTCATCGGGGTGGCGCTGCCGTTTGCCCTGCGCCGCCTGCCGCGGCTCACCAATGCCGTGGAACCCTACGTCATGGCGTCGGTGGGCGTACCGAAGTACGCGCTGGTGCCGCTATTCATCCTGTGGTTCGGGATCGACGACGCGCCCAAACTCTGGCTCGTTGGGCTCCTGGTGTTCTATCCGGTGTTCATCGCCGTCTTCGCGGGCATCCGCAATGTCGATCGGCGCCTCATGAACATGGCGCGCGTGCTGGGCGCGAGCGAGGTCGCCATCTCGCGCGAGGTGGTCTGGAACTCCCTGCTGCCGTTCTTCATCGCCTCGCTCAAGATCTCGCTGCCACGCGCTATCAGCGCCACCATCATCGGCGAGTTCCTGGTCGGCGACGAGGGGCTGGGCTTCCTGATCGAGAATTCGCGCCAGAACTTCGACACGACCGGCGTGTTTGCCGGCGTGGTGGTATCCACGGCACTGGTGCTGGTCATCAACGCCCTGCTGGTGCAGATCGACCGCCGGCTCAATGCCTGGCGGCCCGTGGAGCGGGACATGGCCATGTAGGCGGGCCAAAAGGAGCGCGAAGGACACGCAATCGGTTCTGATGGCGTTCTCTCGTTGACGTATTCGTAAACATGTCTGCAGTGTCAGACAGCCGCCGCCCTCGCTTGCAGGGGCTAGGCAGGTTCTTGGCAAGTGATGGCCGGTAAGTAAGGAAAACACAGCGGATATCGCCTCGATCTCGGCGTTGAGCCGCTAAGCTCGCCACCAACCGATTGTGCAGCCTCGCAAGACGCCGGGCACCAAGGGAAGCCGACCGATGGGCCTCGATCCAGTCCTCCTCGCCCGCCTGCAGTTCGCCTTCACGATCTCGTTCCACATCATCTTCCCGGCCTTCACCATCGGGTTGTCAGCCTACATTGCGACGCTGGAGGTGCTTTGGCTACGGACCGGGACCGATCGCTACCATCAGCTTGCGCGGTTCTGGACCAAGATCTTCGCCGTCTCCTTCGCCATGGGCGTGGTCTCCGGCATCGTGCTCTCCTACCAGCTCGGCACCAACTGGAGCCGGTACTCGATGATTGTCGGCAACGTGGTGGGGCCGCTGATCGGCTACGAGGTGCTGACGGCGTTCTTCCTGGAGGCAACCTTCCTCGGCGTGATGCTGTTCGGCTGGAACCGCGTGCCGCCCTGGCTGCATGTGTTCGCCACCATCGCGGTCGCCGTCGGCACAGCCATCTCCGCATTCTGGATTCTTTCTGCCAATAGCTGGATGCAGACACCGGCCGGTTACGAGATTCGCGACGGCATTGCGGTGCCGGTGGACTGGCTGAGCGCGATCTTCAACCCGAGCTTTCCGTACCGCTTCGCGCACATGGTGACGGCTGCCTACCTCACCACTTCATTCGTCGTGCTGGCCGTGGGGGCGCGCTATCTCCTCGCCCGCCGCCATGTGGAGGAGGCGCGCACCATGCTGCGCATGGCGGTCGGCTTCATTGCCGTCGTGGCACCGCTGCAGGTATTGCTCGGCGACCTGCACGGC
>DASURA010000034.1:0-2931 GCA_036280295.1 Hyphomicrobiaceae bacterium | reverse complement strand
CGTGATATCGCCCGCTCTGTCGACTCGCGGACAATGTTTGCGACCGCTATTCCTCGTGCAGCCGTGGGAAATACCGCTCCCCTCCTTTCACTCGCAGAGGGCACTGCCGCCAGGGACGCGGCGCTGCTGCTCGCCAATCTCAACGCGATCGTGTTCGATTTTGTCACCAGGCAGAAGGCACAAAGCACCCACCTGAACTGGTACATCGTCGAGCAATTGCCCGTGGTTCCGAAAGACCATTTCTCTGCCAAACGCTTCGGATCGAAGTCGGCAGAGGATATCGTGCGATCGATCGTCCTGGAGCTCACCTACACCGCCCACGACATGGCCCCGTTCGCCCGCGACCTCGGCCATGTCGACAAGAAGGGCAACGTCGAGCCGCCCTTCGCCTGGGACGAGCGGCGCCGGCTGGAGCTGCGGGCCAAGCTGGACGCCGTGTTCTTCCACCTCTACGGCGTCACCAAGCGCGACGACGTGCGCTACATCTACTCGACCTTCCCGATTGTGGAGGAGCAGGAGACGCGGGAGCACGGCCGCTATCTCTCGCGCGATCTCTGCCTCGCCTGGATCTCGGCCCTCGCCGCGGGAGACCCCGATGCAAGCATTTCACTGTAGCAGGCGCTCGGTCGCGAGGTGATGAACGTGCTGAACCAATGGTTCAGCTATCGCAAGAAGGATCGCCGCCGCGCGATCATCGGCGACCGCCGCCCGCCCTCGCCGCTGTCCGACATCCAGCCCGACCATTGGCTCCCCGAGTACACCAGCGACCTCATCGACCTCCTGCACGTGCTCGGCCGCCTCGTCGCCCTCGAGCCCGCGCAGGCCGCGGTGCTGGAGGACATCCTGGGCGCGACCCTGCTGGAGCATGCGCAGCTGGTCGCCGCGGGCGCGCTCGGCACCACGGAGACGGCGCAAGAGGCTGGGGATAACTAGGGGCCGGATGCGCCTTCGCAGGCCGCGGTGGGGCAAGATGCAGGGGATTCGCACTTGCCTCGTGGAGCGCCATGTCCCGCAGCATGTCACGCAGCAGTCAGACCGACCTTTTCGGCATGCAGGCTGACCTGTTCGGCCCGCCGCCGAAGCAGTCCTACGCGCCGTCCCTCGCTACGGTACGCGCCGAGGTCAACAAGGTTCTGGAGAAAGCTCGCATTGCCAGGGAGATGCCGTGGACGCCGAAGGAGGTCGCCTTCTGGAAGACCGTCTTCCCGCAGATGACCAACTGGCTGCCTGATGAGGAAGCCGCGCAACTGCGCTCAGCCTTCATGGAGGAAATTTGCAGGCTGGAGGCGGCGCCGGCTGGTGAGACGACCCGCGCAGCCTCGCAACGCAGGAGAAGGTCCGCTGCTGGATAGGCGGAATCATTTTGCGGCGCACCATTCGCGCCGTCTGGCTCGTCGGCTCCTGGCACCCATTCACCGGGGCGGCAGTGATGAATCGATGTCTGCTCCTGGGGGGCGGCCGTTCCCGAGGCCGTGGGGCGAGGCCTGGAATTGACTACATGACCTACCCCCTGGTGCCGCGTCCCACCTTGACGCGGGCAGGTGGTCCGCCCGACGGACCGCCCTCCAGCAGCGGCCGCGGCGGAAACCTGCCCAGCGATCGCACCCGGTCGTACATGACGATGGCACCGGCCATGGCCAGGTTCACGCAGAAGCTTGTCGGAATCCGCACGACGTAGTCGCAGCGGGCGATGAGCCCCTCCGACAGCGAGCCACGCTCCGGCCCCAGCACGTAGGCGGCGCAGCGCGGATGCTGGAAGCTCGGCAGCTCGATTGCCTCGTCCAGCAACTCCACCCCAACCAGGCGGCAACCCGCCGGCAGCACCAGCTCGGCCGGGCTCGCCCAGTTGTAGTGCGGCAGGTGCAGCACCCCCTTGGATGTATCGGCGCGCGCCTCCAGCGCCTGATAGGTGGCGCCCACGGTGAACGTGAAGCTGGCGCCGAAGCCGTGCGCCGAGCGCATCAGGTTGCCGAGGTTCAGCGCCTTGGAGATGCGCTCGGCACCGATTGCGAAGTAGCCGCGCTGCATGGGGGCTGGGATTGGCTCGGGCATCGCGCTCCTTTCGGCATCAAGCCCTCCGGGTCTGGCACCAGCATGGCCTGCCCGTCAATCGCCGGCGAATTTCGCTGCAACAGGCTGAAATAGACACCGCGGGCCAGCCTGCAGCCAAATCCCGCATCTTGAAAAAGATCAACCTCCGGACAAAGCGAGGCAAATCGGTCTTGGCCGTCTGTCCAACTTGCGGCCGACGCTGCGCATCGGTTAAGCAGAAAGGGGAGTTTGCGGCCTCATGGACGGTCCGTGGGCGTTCGTGTCCCAAAAATCCCAAAAGCAGGGAGGTTCTAGGCGATGAAACTCAGAACGCTACTGGCTGTCGCCATGTCGGTCGCCATGTCGGCCGCCTTGGCCGTCGCGATCGGGACAACGATGGTCCAGGCGCAGCAGAGCAAGCAGCTGTCGATTGCAACCGGCGGCACCGGCGGCGTCTATTACCCGTTGGGCGGCGGCCTGGGCAATATCCTTGGCAAGGAGCTGCCGGGCGTCACCGCCACCGCCCAGGTCACCGGCGGCTCGGTGGCCAACCTGCAGCTTATCGCTTCGGGCAAGGCCGATATTGCACTGAGCCAGGTCGATGCCGCCTGGGACGCCATCAACGGCAAGGGCAAGTTCAAGGCCAACGGCAAGCTGCCGATCCGCGCGCTGGCCGTGCTCTACGCCAACCACATGCACGTCGTCACGGTGGATGGCACCGGCATCACCAAGATCGAGGACATGAAGGGCAAGCGCGTGTCGACCGGCTCGCCGGGCAGCGCGACCGAGGTGTTCGCGCTGCGCGTCATCGAGGCCGCCGGCCTCAACCCTGACAAGGACATGACGCGCGAGCGGCTCGGCGCGGCGGAGAGCGTCAATGCCATCAAGGACCGCAAGATC
>DASURA010000033.1:0-9710 GCA_036280295.1 Hyphomicrobiaceae bacterium | reverse complement strand
ATGCCCGACAGCTCGATCTCACGGCCAAGCGTTGTCTGTCGCGACCCAACAAATCGCTTCGACATTTTCCGACGTCCCTCGATCCCCGTCGCTGGAATGCCGGCCCGTCACCGCGCACCCCAAGCCCCCAGATCACCCCGTCTGCGACCACCGGTCTTGTTATAGCCTTGGCAGGACGCAGGTTAGGAAGTTGAGCGCCCCGTGCCAGTGGATGAATCGGACGATACTGTGGGGGGGCGACTGGGGACAAATCACGGTTTCTTACGCTCTGTTACTGTTTCGCCCCAGTTGCGCCACCGTGCCGCCATCAGTCTCTTTGCTCGCGCCGGAAAAATACGGGCATTTCAAGCTGTTCATCGCTGGTCCGCTCGGTCATCCGGCTGTCGTCACCGGACCTTGTACGCGCGCCGCCCGTCAGCCTATGCAAGAGCCCCACACGGCGCGGTTGCGGGGCCGGCTGAGGCGGTTGTTGCGCGCGTCGCGAATCGCCGATCTTGGCCCAATACTCGCGCTGACCGATCGGAGGGAAGTCCGCGACCGTTGGCATCGGCCTGCGGGTACGTTCGCCGTAGCCGGGCGGCTGGGCGTCAGCCAGACGCGAAAGGTCGTCCCGGCGCAAGCTCTTTCGGCCGGCCGTCGCGGTGGCGACAGGTGCAGTGGGCTGCACGGCCAGCTGCGGCGGCCGTTCGCGGATGACGACGTCGCCGGATGTGTCGCGGCCGTTCCGGCGCGATGCAGCGGCAGGGAGGCGGGCCTCCTCGCGGCTTGCCGCCTTGTCCGAACGTGACGCCGCTGCGGCCGGCTCGCGCCCGCGGCTCGGTGGCTGGCCCTGCTGCTGCTGCGCGGCGGATGTGCCCGCGCGCTCCCGCGCCTGCTCAGCGTGCATGCCGGAGGCCACTACCGAGACACGGATGCGGCCGGTCAGCGCGTCGTCCAGCGTCGCGCCGAAAATGATGTTGGCCTCCGGGTCAAGCTCCTGGCGCACGATATCCACCGCGTCGTGCACCTCGAACAGCGTCAGATCCTGCCCGCCGGCGATCGACAGCAGCAGGCTCCTGGCGCCTCGCAGCGAGACGTCGTCCAACAGCGGATTGAAGATGGCGTCCCTGGCGGCCTGCACGGCGCGCTGCTCGCCCGAGGACTCGCCGGTCCCCATCATCGCCGTGCCCATGCCGCTGAGCACGGTCCGAACATCGGCGAGGTCGAGATTGATGAGGGCGTCCTTGACCACCAGGTCCACAATGCAGGCAACGCCAGAGTAGAGCACCTGGTCGGCCAGCACGAACGCCTCTGCGAACGGGGTACGCTCGTCAGCGATCCTGAACAGGTTCTGGTTGGGGATGACGATCAGCGTATCGACGTGACGCCTCAACTCGGCGATGCCGGCCTCGGCGGCACGCATGCGCCGCTTGCCCTCGAACAGGAACGGCTTCGTCACCACCGCCACCGTCAGGATGCCGAGCTCCTTGGCCACGCGGGCGATCACCGGCGTGGCGCCGGTGCCGGTGCCGCCGCCCATGCCGGCGGCGATAAACACCATGTGTGTTCCCTCCAGCGCGGCGCGGATCTCGTCGAGCGCCTCCTCGGCGGCTGCCTCGCCGATCTCCTGGCGTGCGCCCGCGCCGATGCCCTCAGTCAGGCGCGCGCCGAGCTGAATCCGGTACTGCGCGGCGGAGTGCGCCAGCGCCTGCGCATCGGTGTTGGCGACCATGAATTTCGGCCCTTCGAGGCCGGCCGCGATCATGTTGGTGATGGCGTTGCCGCCACCGCCGCCGACGCCGATCACGACGATGCGTGGCTTCAACGCCGCAAATTTGGGTGACTGTGGCTGGCTCATGACACGGTCCTCAGAATCCATGCCGCAACCACTGGCTGACACGCGCCAAATATCCGGCGCTCTCCCGCTCTCCGCGCGCGCTCCGTCCGGTGAGGCGGGCGGCGGGATCGAGGGCGATGGGAATGAGGCCAATGGCCGTCGAGAAGATCGGGTTGCAGTAGGCCACCGGCACGCCGTCGGCGAGCTCAGGATGGCCCACCCGTACCGGCTGACCGAGCAGGTCCTCGGCGAACTGGCCGAGCCCCTTGAGCTGGCTGCTGCCTCCGGTCAGGACGATGCGGTGTGCTGCCAGGTGCGCGACACCGGAGCGCTCGATGCGCTCGGCAGCCTGCGTGAGGAGATCGGTGATGCGGGGCGCTACGATCTCATGCAGCTCCGCCTTGGTGGTCTCGTTGAGCCCCCGCTCGCTCTCGCCCGTGATGGCGCCTGATGCGGCAAACGAGATCAGCTCGTCGTCTTCGGCGGCGCCCTCCTCGACGCTGGCGTGCAGCGTCTTGATGCGCTCGGCCTCCATGATGGGCGTGGCCAGGCTGCGGGCGATGTCGAACGTCACGTGATGACCGCCCACGGCCACCGTATCGACGGCCAGCAGGTGCCCCTCGGCGAACATCGACAGCGTCGTCGTGCCGGCACCCATGTCGATGCAGGTGACGCCCGCCCGCCGCTCCTCGTCCGACGTCGCCGCCAGTCCGCTGGCGTGCGGGGCCGGCACCATGCCGGTCGGCACCAGGAACGCCCGCTCGACCACGTGCAGCAGGTTGCGTAGCGGCCCCTCCTCTGCGGTGACGGCGTGGAAATCGGCGGCGAGCAGATCGCCGGCCATGCCACGCGGGTTGGAAACGCCGCCGGCATCGTCGAGGCGATAGCCGATCTGCGCCAGGTGCAGGAGCGTGTGGCCGTCGTGCTGCGCATAGTCGCGCCCGGCGTCCTCCAGGCGGTCGACGTCGGCGTCGGAGACGATGCCGTCGGCAACCCTCGCCTCCGCCTCGAAGGACAGCGACTTGAGGCGCCCGCCCGTGACCGCGACCAGCACCTGGTTCAAGGTCACCCCGGCTGCCAGCTCGGCCTGCGTCACCGCCGCGCGCAGCGCCTGCTCAGCCCCTTCCATGTCGATCACCACTCCCGCCTTCAGGCCGCGCGTGGCCGCAACGCCGCAACCCATCACGCCGGCTCCATCGCGGCGCCACAGGCCGCTGCCCTGCGCGCCGGGTGGGGGGATGATCAGGCAGATGGTCTTGCTGGTGCCGATGTCCAGCAGACCGATCGCGTCGCTGCGCCGGATCGAGGCTGTAGCCAGTGTCTGCACCGCGCCCTCCCTCTCAAGTACGCCCGGCCGGCAGTACTGCCGACCGGCTTGCCGCGGTGCCGGTAGGATCAAGGCCGTCGACGAGGGTTCGAGTCGATGCCCTGAGATCAATGCGCCTGGCAGCGCCGAGACCGATCTTGAGCAGCCGGTCAAGCCGCGTCAGCGCCTCTGCCTCGCCGGTCGCCGGCAGCTCGACGCTCAGTCCACCCTTGGGCCCCTCCGCCAATCGCAGCGTCCAGCGCCGGCCGCCCACGCGCTCGGCCACCTCGACCTTGTGGGCGATCGCGGGAAAGGCGGCCAGCAGCGCCGTCAGCCCTGCCACCTGCCTGGCGGCACCATCGCCGGCGACGCGGGGCAGCTGCGGCATGATATCGGCAGGCGCCGGCTGCAGCTTGTGCCCGCTGCGATCGACGAGCCAGCCGCGGCCCTCGGTGTGCCAGACCGCGAACGGCGCACGCTCCGTCACGTGCACGTCGATGCCGTAGGGCGCCACACGCTCGATGCTCGCTGTCTCGATCCACGGCAGCTTCTCGAGCCGGGCCTTGGCGGCGGCGGCATCGAAGCTCAGGAGGGTGCGGGTGTTGTCTAGGTCCAGCGCCGCGTAGATGTCCACGTCAGCCGAATAGCGGTGCCCGCTGAGGGTGATCTCCTGCAGGCCGAAGCCAGCGAGCTCGACGCCTCGCTCGATCTGGCCGAGGGCAGCGGCGCGGAGCTCGGGATTGCCGAGCAGCAGGAAGGCAGCGGCGCCCAGCACCCACAGGCCAAGCCGGTGGCGCCGCAGCGAGGGATCGGCAGGACCCTGCAAGACCGGACGGGGCGTTCGCGGAGTGTCCGCTCGCCACCAGTCGTCCGGCCTGGGCCCTACCTGTTGCAACTCGCTTCCTCGACCATCCAGCTCACCAGCTCAGCAAACGAAAGACCCGCGTGCGCGGCGAGCTCCGGCACCAGCGAGGTTGCCGTCATGCCTGGTTGGGTATTGACCTCCAGGCAGACCACCTCGCCCGATCCATCCGGGGTGTCGTCGTAGCGAAAGTCCGCCCTCGACACACCCCGACAGCCCAAAGCCTTATGGGCAGTCAGCGCAAGGGTTTGCACCAATTGGTAAATATTCGATGAAACCGGCGCGGGCAGCACGTGCCGCGATCCGCCATCGGCGTATTTCGCCTCGTAATTGTAGAAGCCGAGCGTCTGCGACGGGATGATCTCGGTGACGCCCAGCGCCCTGTCACCCATCACCGCGCAGGTCAGCTCCCGGCCCGGAACGAATCGCTCCGCCAGCAGATCGCCATAGGCCCACCCCGGATCGTTGAGCTCCTGCGGCGGGTGCTCGTGGTCGCCGCGGACAATAAAGACGCCCACGCTCGACCCTTCCGCCACCGGCTTCAGCACGTATGGACGCGGCAGCGCGTGCGCCCTGGCGGCCTCGGCCGGGGTCACGATCTTGCCCTCCGCCACCGGCACGCCGGCCGCGCGCATTACGCTCTTGGCCTGCTCCTTGTGCATGGCCACGGCCGAGGCGCGCACGCCGGAGTGGGTGTAGGGAATGCCCATCAGCTCCAGCAGGCCCTGGACGCAGCCATCTTCGCCCCAGCGGCCGTGCAGGGCGTTGAAGCAGGCATCCGGCGCGATCTCATGGAGCCTTTGCGCGAGGTCATGGCCGACATCGACGGTCGTGACTTTGTAGCCGGCGCTCGTCAATGCCTCCGCGCAGGCCTTGCCCGAGTTGAGGCTCACCTCGCGCTCGGCCGAGAGGCCGCCCATCAGGACCGCGACATGATTGTACCGGCGCTTGCTCATGATGCGGCTCCTGCATTCAATCGTAGGGTACAATAGGGCGAAGCCGCATTGCACCGAGGTCAAATCATTGCGGGCGCCACTTGGTTGTCTGGTGCAATGCGCTCCGCTTGTTGCACCCTACATTGCCAACGCCTCACCCGTCGGCCGCCCGTCCAGCGGCACGCCGATGCGGATGATCTCCCATTGCAGCTCGTGGCCGCTGGTCGCCTTCACGCGGGCGCGCACGGTCTCGCCCAGGCGCTCGATGTCCTCGGCGGTAGCGCCGGCCTCGTTGATCAGGAAATTGCAGTGCAGCTCCGAGACCTTGGCGCCGCCGACCTTGAGCCCCCGGCAGCCGGCGGCGTCGATCAGCTTCCAGGCACTGCCGCCCTGCGGATTCTTGAAGGTTGAACCGCCGGTGCGTTCCTTCACCGGCTGGTTGGCCTCGCGATAGGCGGCCACCTCGTTCATCTCGGCGAGGATCACCGCCGCGTCGCCGGCCGAGCCCTGGAACAGCGCCTCGGTGAAGATCCAGTCCCTCGGCACGCCGCTGTGGCGGTAGGTCATCCCCATGTCGGAGAGGGCCAGACGATGCAGCGTGCCCTTGCGGTCGACCGCCTGCGCCTCGATCAGCACATCCTTGGTTTCGCGGCCGTGCGCGCCGGCGTTCATGCGCAGGGCGCCGCCGATCGAGCCGGGAATACCGCGGTAGAAGGCCAGCCCCGCAACGCCCGCCTCGGCGGCCGCCCGCGCCAGCTTGACATCCGGAACCGCCACGCCGGCGCGCATGCGGTGGCCCGGCTCGGCGGCAATCTGGGCGAAGCCGCGGCCAAGGCGGATGGTGACGCCGGGCACGCCGCCGTCGCGCACCAGGAGGTTGGAGCCGAGGCCGATGACGGTGGTCGGCAGCTCCGCCGGGATGTGGCCAAGGAAATAGGCGAGATCCTGGGCATCCGCCGGCAGGAACAGCACCTGCGCCGGGCCGCCGACGCGAAACCAAGTGACGTCCGCAAGCCGCTGGTTCGCTGCCAGGCGGCCGCGCAGCTCAGGCAGCGCGGCGGCAAGCTCTGGGACGAGGTCGGGGAAGCTCACGCCCGCTCTCCCAGTCGCAACGGCTCCACCGCCAGCGCCTCCGGCAGCGCGTGTGCCCATTCCGTACTGGTGCCGGCGCCGAGGCACACCACCATGTCGTCCGGTGCCGCCAGGCGGCGGATGAGCGGCGCCAGGTCGCGCTCGCTGTCGACGGCGGCCACCTCCCTGTGGCCGTGCGTGCGAATCGCCTCTGCCAGCGTGCGGTGAGTGATGCCGTCGATCGGCGCCTCGCCGGCCGTATAGAGCGGCCCGACGATGACGCTGTCGGCATCGCCGAAGCTGGCAGCGAACTCGTGGAACAGGTCGCGCACCCGTGAGTAGCGGTGCGGTTCCACAACGGCGATCACGCGTCCGCGTGCGCCGGCGCGCGCTGCCTTCAGCACGGCGGCAATCTCGACGGGATGGTGGCCGTAGTCGTCGTAGATGGCGACCCCGTTCCAGGTGCCGGTGAGCTGGAAGCGGCGCTTGACGCCCGAGAAGCACGCCAGCGCCTCGCGGATGGTGGCGTCCGGGACGCCGGCCTCGCTCGCCGCCGCGATCGCGGCCAGCGCATTGAGCGCGTTGTGGTAGCCGGCGAGCGGAATGCTCCAGCCGTTGAGCGGCCGCTGCCCGCCGCGCACGCGGGGGCCGAGCTGGGCATCGAAGATGGTCGTCGCTCCGTCGGCGTGCACCGATTTCAGCAGCAGGTCCGCGCCGGGCATGGTGCCATAGGTCAGCAGCCGACGACCGTCGCGCCGCAATTGCAGGCGGTCAATCAGCCGGCTCACCACCGGATGGTCGGCGCACGCCACGGCGAGACCATAGAACGGGATGCCGCGGAAGAATGTCTCGTACTCCCGGTGCATGTTCTCGACCGTTCCGAAGTGGTCGAGATGCTCCGGATCGATGTTGGTGACGACGCCGATCTGGGTCGGCAGCTTGGTGAAGGTGCCGTCGGATTCATCAGCCTCGACGATCATCCACGCCCCGTCGCCGCGGCGAGCGTTGGAGCCCCACTCGTTGATGATGCCGCCGGTGATGACGGTCGGGTCGAGGCCGCCGATGTTGAAGACGTGGGCGATCAGCGAGGTGGTGGTGGTCTTCCCGTGCGTGCCGGTTACCGAGACGGTGGCGTAGAGCCGCATCAGCTCGGCCAGCATCTCGGCGCGGCGGATGATAGGCAGGCCCTTGGCGCGCGCCGCCTCCAGCTCCGGGTTGCCGGGCTTCACGGCGGTCGAGATCACCACATAGCGCGCCCCCACCAGGTTGACGGCATCGTGGCCGACGAACACGCGGATGCCCTTGGCGCGCAGCCGCTTGACGTTGGCCGAGTCCTTCTGGTCGCTGCCCTGCACGGTATAACCGCGCGAATGCAGGATCTCGGCGATGGCGCTCATGCCGATGCCGCCGATGCCAAGGATATGCACGGGGCCGATGTCGGCGGGCATTTGCATGGTTTTTCTTCCCTCGCTGGCGACGCGCCGCGTTCGTTATTGGGCCGATGTTACGCGTTTCGCGCTTTCCGGCCTACCAGCTCCTCGACGAGATCTGCGAGACGGGTTACCGCGTCCGGACGGCCTTGCGCCTTGGCTGCCGCGGCGGCGTGCGCCAGCTCGTCCGGGTTGGTCAAGAGATCGGTAACCGCCTTGGCAAGAAACTCGGGCGTGAAGTTCTTTTGCTCCAGACACCACGCGGCGCCGGCATCGGACAGCCTGAGTGCGTTCTGCAGCTGGTCGTTGTCGACGGCGTGCGGCAACGGCACCAGGATCGCCGGTCGGCCCATCACGGTGAGCTCCGCCACCGTCGAGGCGCCGGAGCGGCCGATCACCAGGTGCGCCTTGGCCATCTCCTCCGGCAGGTTGGTGAAGAACGCCGCCAGATGCGCGCGGATGCCGGCCGTCTGGTAGGCCTGCTCGACGCGCTCCAGGTCCTCCTCGCGGCACTGCTGCACCACGAACAGGCGCTCGCGCATCCAGTCCGGCGCCAGCGCCAGCGCTTGCGGGATGGCGTCGGAGAAGAAGCGTGCGCCCTGGCTGCCGCCGAACACCAGCAGCGAGTAGGGCCCGCCCTGGCGCGGCGGCCGGTAGCTCTGGGTGGCCCAATCCACCACCTGGTCGCGCACTGGATTGCCCGTCACCCGGACCTTGCCGAGCCTCGGACCGGTGAGGAACTTGGTCTCCTCGAACGAGGCGGCGATTGCGGAGACGAAGCGGGCGAGCGACCGGTTGGCGCGCCCGAGCACGGCATTCTGCTCGTGCAAGGCGGTCGGCACGCCAATAAGCCTGGCCGCGACCAGCGGCGGAAACGCCGGATAGCCGCCGAAGCCCACCACAGCGCTCGGCTTGACGGTGCGCAGAAGCTTCAGGGAGGCGGCGACGCCGCGCGACAGCGAGACTGCCGCCCGGCCAATCCCTGCCACCGACTTGCCGGCCACGCTTGCCGACGGCACGCGGTAGACCGCACGTGCCGGAAAGCCGGAATCATAGCGGTCGGCGCGCATGTCGGTGACGAGATCGACGACGATCCGGCGTCGCCCCAGCTCTTGCGCCAGGGCGAAGGCCGGGAACAGGTGTCCGCCGGTTCCGCCGGCAGCGAGCATAACTGAGACGGGCATCACGGTTGCCAATTGGGCATTCTCTAAAGTGATTCGGAGTGGGCCGGCATAGGCATGAATGCAGGCTTTTTCGTGTGGGCGAGATCGCCGGCTCTGCGGCGCGTTAACGCGAGCAGCATCCCGAGCCCGATGCCGACGGCCAGCGTCGACGAGCCGCCGATCGAGATGAAGGGCAGCGTCATGCCCTTGGTGGGGAGCAAGCCGGTATTGACCGCCATGTTGATGATCGCCTGCAGCGCGAGCAACAGGGCGAGGCCCATCGCGCCGAGGCGCTGGAAGTCATCGCGCTCGCCCGCCGCCCGCGTGAAGACCCGCACCACCACTAGAGCGAACAAGCCGAGCAGCACCAGGCAGACCAGAACGCCGTATTCCTCTGCGATCACCGCGTAGATGAAGTCGTTGTGGGCGTCCGGCAGCACGCTCTTGATGGTGCCCTCGCCTGGGCCGCGCCCGAACAGGCCGCCCTCGATGAAGGATTGCCGGGCCCTCGCCGCCTGGTAGCTCTCGCCGCCGCCCAGACTGAGGAACCGGTCGATGCGCAGCTGCACGTAGCCCAGCGACGCGTAGGCGACCCCCAGGGCCGCGGCAAGCATGCCGAGCAGCGCGGCGAACCACACTACCCGTCCGCCGGCAAGAAAGAACAGCGCGCACCAGATGATGCTGACGAGCAGCGCCTGTCCCATGTCTGGCTGCAGCACCAGGAGGCCGGCGAAGGCGAGATAGCACGCGACGGCCAGCGGCATTGCGGGCATGTCGGGGCGCCGGTTGACCTCGGCCAGCAGCCACGCCGACACCACCACGAACGCCGGCTTGGCAAGCTCGGACGGCTGCAGCGAGTAGCTGCCCAGATGCACCCAGCGGCGCGCACCGTTGATCTCCGAGCCGCCGAGCAGCACGCCCACCAGGAGCGCGAGGCCGAGCGCCACCATCGCCAACGCCACCTTGCGGATGTGCTCGGGTGACAGCAGCGACAGGGCGAGCATGATGGTGACACCGAGCGCGATGAAGACGAGCTGCCGCTCGACGAAGTAGTAGGTGGGCAGGCCGCGCTTGATGGCGATCGCCGGGCTGGCGGCCAGCGACAGCACCACGCCCGCGCCGGCAAT
>DASURA010000032.1:0-9230 GCA_036280295.1 Hyphomicrobiaceae bacterium | reverse complement strand
AGCCGGTCAATGACGACGTGCGCGGAGCGCGGCGCCAATCGGCAGGGAACGATGTTGTGATGCAACGACGGCGTGCGGCCTACTGGACGACCTCTATGACGCCCATCATCCCTTTGTCCTCGTGATCGACCGCGTGGCAGTGGTAGACGAAGCGCCCCACGATCACGGGGTCAGTAAATGGGATGACCACCTTCAATATGCTCGGCCCGGCGTCCGTTGCCGGCAGCATCGAGAACGTATCCCGCATGCTGTCCTCGTTCTGACGGATGCCGTTGATTTCTGTCACCAGGAAGCCGGTCTGGTGGATGTGAAAGCTGTGATACTGCTGGTCGGTGTTGACGACGGTCCACTCCTCGGTGTCGCCGAGTTTCACAGTCTCGTCGATGCGGTTCTCGTCCATTGTGCGTCCATTGATCATGAAAACGCGCCGATCGGGTGTTCTCGAATACACCAAAGTCCGGCGCCGGGCGATGGGCGTGGACCGCACCTCGTCGAACCAACGCGCGCGCGCGACGCGCTGCGCCAGAACCCCTGCTTCGGCATGCTGTCCTGCCGCGCCGGCCCCCTCGGAGACAATCATCGCCAACTCCTGCGGCGGATCGGGCTTTTTCCATGCCTGGTTTTGAAACGGCACGGTGTGCACGGCGTACGCGCCGGCTTGTGGACCGATTGCAATGGTGTCGAGCCGCTGACCTGGTCCAAGGAAGAACTCGGTGGCCCTTTCCGGTCGCGATCGGGGATGACCGTCAATCGCCAGGATGTAGAGCGGCATACCCTCGATTCGGAACTTGATGAAGAGCGTGGCGCCGATATTGGCAAGGCGCCAGAACTGCATCTCGCCGGGGCGGATCTGTACAATCGGGTTCAGCTGGCCATTGATGGAGATGATCTCGCTCTGGCCGGGGAGCTCCGCATGCTTGATGAGGAAGAACCGCTCCGGCAAGTCCTTTGTGAATGGGAAGAGATCTTCGAAGCCGTCCACAACGAGCCCGCCCGACATGCCGCCCAGGATTTGCTTGGCGACGGCGCGATGTGCGTGCGGGTGATACCAGAAGAGGCCGGGTCGCTGGCGACCTTCAGCAGGGATGTGAACCTCGTATTCGAATTCCTGACCCGGTTCGACGCAGATAAAGACATTGTCGCTGCTGCCTCTCGGAGATACGGCCATGCCGTGGAAATGCATGTTGGAGGTATTGTCCGACAGCGCTGAACCGCAGAGTGGCAGGTCGGGGCGACCACTGGGCAGAGCGTTTCTGAACGTGATCCGCATGGTATCGCCGAGCCGGGGCCTGAGCAGCGGCGGCAGGTATGCGCCATTGTAGAGCATGCCGGGAAACGCAGTATTGCCCAACTGAACCCGTCCCGGCTCGGCCATTATCGTCGCGCGGAGTAGGCCGTTCTCGCTGCGGATCTCTTGCGGTTGAATGAGAGGCTGCGGTGCCGCGTCAGCTCGGCGGGATTGGGCCGCGACGAACCTGGCAAATAACGCCGGCGGCGGTAGCACCGAGACCGCGCCGAGCCCCGCGCACCCCACCATTTTCAAGAAGGATCGCCGGCTGTCGCGCCCGAGCACGAATTTCCGCAATTGTGGGGATGGCACCGAACCTCACTGAGACTGTTGTTCTGGACTTGCGGAGCCGTGTTTCCTCCGAAGCCCAGTTGCCCTTGCTGTCAGCGCCTCCGCTGGCGGCGGCGGGTATTTTCGAGGGCGCCAACGTGCTAACCCGCGTACGCTGATAACATTGCGTCGCGGATCAGCTAGGCAATCAGGTCAAACCCTGATCGGGCTCATGCCTCAGCCCGATGCGGCGCGATCGCTACCCACCGGACCGCGTGGGGCGGCGCTTGCCAGCGTCTGCGGTGCGCGTGGGCTGATCGTCGGCCTGCGGCCATGGAGCATGCATCTCGCGCGCTGCGACGTACACGCCCTCGTCCCGTCAATTCGTCTCAGTTTCTGCGTCTCAGTGTCTGTGTCTCAGTTTCTATCATGAAACAGAAAACATCCCATATTGCGCTTGATCGCGGAGAGCAATCAGCAGCTTGATAGCTCAGCCGGCCGAAGGGCCCGCTCCAACGCCGGCATTTACAAGGGCTGCCGCGATTTCGCCGTAAACCCACATTCATTTTCACAATACTTCAGGGCGTGCGCGCAATTGTTACTCCTTGAGGGCGGGCTTCTTTTTCGGCAGTTTTTTCGCGACGACGTTTTTCTCGCCCGAAACGGCCCAGATCGATGCGCTCGCTCCCCGCAGCGATTGTCCGGTCCCTCAGGACTTGGCGGAGGCTACGACAGAGCGGCGCCCCAAGCTGCCCGGGAGCGCCGCCCTGAGAGTCGTGCAAAATCGATCAGGCCAGGTCGAAGCGGTCGGCGTTCATGACCTTGTTCCAGGCGGCCACGAAGTCGGCAACGAACTTCTCCTTGTTGTCGCTCTGGCCGTAGACCTCGGCCAGCGCGCGCAGCTGGGCGTTGGAGCCGAGCACCAGGTCGATGCGGGTAGCGGTCCACTTCGGCGCGCCGGTCTTGCGGTCCTTGCCCTCGTAGAGGTCCTTGGCCGGCGAGGTCGCCTTCCACACCGTGCCCATGTCGAGCAGGTTGACGAAGAAGTCGTTCGTCAGCACCTCGGGCGTCTTGGTGAAGACGCCGTGCTTGGCATTGGCGTGATTGGCGCCCAGTACGCGCAGGCCGCCGATCAGGACGGTCATCTCCGGCGCCGTGAGCGTCAACAGCTGCGCCTTGTCGATCAGGAGCTCCTCGGGCGGCACCGCGTACGCCTGCTTCTGGTAGTTGCGGAAGCCGTCGGCTTTCGGCTCCAGCAAGGCGAACGACTCAACGTCGGTCTGCTCCTGCGTGGCGTCGGTACGCCCCGGCGCGAATGGCACCTCGACGGTGACGCCGGCCGCCTTGGCGGCCTTCTCGATCGCGGCGGCGCCGCCGAGGACGATCAGGTCGGCAAGCGAGACCTTCTTGGCGCCAGTGTTGAAGGCCTGCTGCACGCCTTCGAGTGCCGAGAGCACCTTTGCGAGCTTGGCCGGCTCGTTGGCCTCCCAGTCCTTCTGTGGGGCCAGGCGGATGCGCGCGCCATTGGCGCCGCCGCGCTTGTCGGAGCCGCGGAAGGTCGTCGCGGAGGCCCACGCCGTCGAGACCAGCTCGGAGACCGAGAGGCCCGTGGCCAGGATCCTGGCCTTGAGATCGGCGATGTCCTTGGCGTCGATCAGCGGACCTGACTGCTTGGGCACCGGATCCTGCCAGATCAGCTCCTCCGCCGGAACCTCCGGGCCCAGGTAGCGCGAGCTGGGGCCCATGTCGCGGTGGGTGAGCTTGAACCAGGCGCGGGCGAAGGCGTCGGCGAACAGATCCGGGTTCTCGTAGAAGCGCCGCGAGATCTTCTCGTAGATCGGGTCGAGCCGCAGCGACAGATCCGTGGTCAGCATAGTCGGCTTGCGCCGCTTGGCGGGATCGAACGGATCGGGGATCGACTCCGGAGCGCCCTTCGCCTCCCATTGATAGGCGCCGGCGGGGCTCTTGGTCAGCTCCCATTCATAGCCGAACAGGTTCCAGAAGTAGTTGTTGCTCCACTTGGTCGGTGTCGAGGTCCAGATCACCTCAAGGCCCGAGGTGATGGTGTCGCCGGCCTTGCCGGTGCCGTAGCTGCTTGCCCAGCCGAGGCCCTGCATCTCCAGGTCTGCCGCCTCAGGATCAGCGCCCACGTGTGTCGTGGGGCCGGCGCCGTGGGTCTTGCCGAACGTGTGGCCGCCGGCGATCAGCGCCACGGTTTCCTCGTCGTTCATCGCCATCCGGCGGAACGTCTCGCGGATGTCGTGGGCGGCAGCCAGCGGATCCGGTTTGCCGTTCGGGCCTTCCGGGTTGACGTAGATGAGGCCCATCTGCACGGCGGCCAGCGGATTCTCCAGCTCGCGATTGCCCGAGTAGCGCTGGTCGTCCAGCCACTTCGTCTCGGGGCCCCAGTAGATTTCCTCCGGCTCCCACACGTCGGCGCGGCCACCCGCAAAACCGAACGTCTTGAAGCCCATCGACTCCAGCGCGACGTTGCCGGTGAGGACGAGCAGATCGGCCCAGGAGATCTTGTTGCCGTACTTCTGCTTGATTGGCCACAGCAGGCGGCGGGCCTTGTCGAGGCTGACGTTGTCGGGCCAGCTGTTGAGCGGGGCGAAGCGCTGTTGGCCGGCGCCGGCGCCGCCACGGCCGTCATGGATGCGGTAGGTGCCGGCGGCGTGCCAGGCCATGCGGACGAACAAACCGCCGTAATGGCCGAAGTCGGCAGGCCACCAATCCTGCGAGTCGGTCATCAGCGCCGTCAGGTCATTCTTGAGGGCCTGGAAGTCGAGCGTCTTGAACGCCTCGGCGTAGTTGAAGTCCTTGCCCATCGGGTTGGACTTCTCCGAGTTCGCCGCCAGGTACTTGAGGTTCAGCTGGTTCGGCCACCAGCCTCTGTTTGCCTCGCCGCCCTGCTTCGTGGGCGCGTGAAACGGGCACTTGCCAGCATCGGCGCTACCATCAGCCATTTGGTCGCCTCACCTCATTGTGGTCCAGGAAAATTGCAATGGTTCCAAGCTCCTATCTTACAGCTGCGATCAGGTAAAATTGACTTTAGTGATTGCTCCGATAAGATCTGTTGATGATGCAAATGACGCTCCGGCAACTGCGCTATTTTGATGCCTTGGCGCGCCACAGTCACTTTGGCCGGGCGGCAGCGGCCTGTGCCATTTCCCAGCCGGCATTGTCCATGCAGATCAAGCAGCTGGAGGAGGCGCTCGGGGCCATCCTGATCGAGCGGGGAGTCCGACAGGTGCGCCTGACACGATTCGGCGAGGAGACGGCGCTGCGGGTCCGCGAGATTCTGCGATCTGTGGATGAGCTGGAAGACTTCGCGCGGGCCTCGTGCGACGGGTTCATCGGCCGGCTGCGGCTGGGCATGATTCCCACGGTCGCGCCCTACCTGCTGCCGGCGGTGATCGGCGAGCTGACGCGCCACCACCCCGAGCTCGACGTTCACGTGCGCGAGGCGCTGACGTCCAAGCTGATCGAGGAGCTGGAGGAGGGCCGGCTCGATGCTGCCATCGTGGCGTTGCCGGTGTCGGAGCCGTCGCTGAGCGAGATCGCGCTGTTCAGCGAGAAGTTCCTGCTGGTCCGCGCCGGTGCCGAGGCCGCGGCGCCGGTACCCAGGGCCGAGGCGCTGCGTGAGATGCGACTGCTGCTGCTGGAGGAGGGGCACTGCTTCCGCGATCAGGCGCTGGCGTTCTGCAAGATGGAATCGGCGCAGCCGCGCGAGATGCTGGACGCCAGCTCGCTCTCGACCCTGGTGCAGATGGTGGGCGCCGGCATGGGCGTGACGCTGATCCCGGAGATGGCTGTCGCGGTCGAGACGCGCTCGGCCGCAGTTTCGGTCGCCCGCTTCCAGGCGCCGGAGCCGGAGCGAACGATCGGCATGATCTGGCGCAAGACCAGTCCGCTCGCGGGGCAACTGATGCAAGTCGCCGAGCTTGTGGGACGGTCGGCGGCGGTGGCGCGGGGGCGTTCGTTTCGTCGAGATGATCAAGGCTAGCGCTTAGGGCAGATTGGAGAAGCGTAATCCGCCGCTTGCGCCTATGGCGGATTGCGCGCTGCGCGCTAACCCGCCGCCGCTGCGCCCCCCTGCTCACCTCACCAACATCAACAGCACCAGCGGAATCGCCACGACCGCCAGCACGGTCTGCGTCGCGGTAATGCCGGCCATCAGGGGGGCGTTGCCGCCGAGCTGGCGGGCCATGATGTAGGAGGAGGAGGCGGTGGGCAGGGCCTGGAACATGAGCGCCACCAGCATGGTCTGGGCGCTGAGTCCGAGGACCCGGCCGACCAGGAAGGTGACGACGGGCATGACCAGGAACTTGGCGGTCGACGAGGTGACGACAGGTGCCAGCCACTGCCGCGCCGCACCGAATTGCAAAGCGGCGCCGACGCACAGCAGGCCGAGCGGCATCGATGCCGCGCCAAGCGCCTTCAGTGCGGTGCCGATGCCGGGCGGCAGGCCGAGCCCGAGCGCCTGCACGGCGATGCCGGCGAGGCAGGAGACGAGCAGCGGGTTGACGGCGAGCTGCTTGACGGCCGCGCCGGCACTCAAGCGCACGCTGCCGTAGCGGGCGAAGACGAGCACGCACAGAAGATTGACGGTCGGCACGATCGCCGCGTTGCAGACGGCCGCAAGCGCGATGCCCTCGGCGCCGAACATACCGGCTGCCAGGGTGACGCCGATGTAGTTGTTGAAGCGGATGCTGCCCTGGAAGACCGAGGTAAACTCGGCGCCGTCCATCCGGAATAACGGCCGCGCCGCCACCACCAATGCCGCCACCGCAACGATGGAGCCCACCAGCACCGACGCGAGGCCCCGCACCGGCAAAGCGGCCATGTCGGCCGTCGCCAGCCCGTACAGGAACAGCGCCGGCAGCAGGATGTAATAACAGAGGCGCTCAGCCTCGGACCAGAAGCCTTCGGACAGGAAGGCTGCGCGGTTGAGGAGGTACCCGAGGCCGATCAGCAGCGTAACCGGCAGCAGCGCCAGCAGCACCATCGCAGTCATGATCGGCTTACACCCCGGATGCGTGGCCAGGCGCCTGGCCGGATACCAAGTCCAGCAGAGCCTGCGCCGCCTTGGTTGTGTAGCGCTCGCGATGCCGCAGGACGAAGAAGTGGCGCCGCGGCAGGGCGAGCTTGACGGGCACGAGCGTGCCGGCGGCAATGGCGCTGGCGACGACCAGGCGCGAGATCGCCGTCACGCCGCTGCCGGCCTCGACCGCGGCGCGCACCGCCTCGTTCGACGGCACTTCGAGCGCAATCTGCAGATCACCCGGTGCCAGGCCGAGCCGGGGTAATGCCGCCTCGAACATGGCGCGGGTGCCGGATCCGGGCTCGCGCAGCACCCACGGCCCGGCCCTGATCTCCCTGGCTGTGCGCGGCGGGCACTTGGCCCATCGGTGCTTCCTTGGCACCACCAGCACCAACTCGTCCTCGGCGACCGGCTTCACGCTCAGCGCCGGATCGTCGATGGCGCCCTCGGCAAAGCCCAGGTCTGCCGCTCCATCGTGCACGCGCCCGGCCACGTACTCGGTGTTGCCGATGGTCTGCGTGATGGCGATGCCCGGATAGCGCGTGCGGTAGCGCTCGATGATCTGCGGCAGCCAGTAGCTGGCGATGGTCTGGCTGGCGGCCACAGCGAGCGATCCCCGCTCAAGTCCCGCCAGGTCGGTCAGCACCTTCTCGGCCGCCGCCGCCCGCGCCAGCACGGCCCGCGCCTCGACGAGGAACAGGCGGCCGGCCTCGGTGAGCACGATGCGCCGGCCGATACGGTCGAACAGCTGCGTGGCGTAGCGCCGTTCCAGGGCGGTGATGGCGGCGCTGGTGGCCGATTGCGTCATGTTGAGGTCGCGGGCGCCCTGTGTGACGTGCTCGCGCTCGGCGACGGCGACAAAGATGCGGAGCTGCTCCAGCGTCATGCTCAGGTGGTCAGTTTCACCAGCGTCAGGCTGAGGCCGGAGATGAACAGCGAGGCCACAAGCCCGAGCAGCAGTGGCCTGGCGCCCTTGGCGCGCAGCTTGCCGATATCCGTTTCAAGCCCCATCGCCGCCAGACCCAGCGACAGCAGCACGACAGCAATTATACCGAACGCGGCGGTGGCCTCCGAGGGTATGCTCACGATGCTGTTGACGCCGACCATCGCCACGAAACCGAGGACGAACCACGGCACCGGTGCCTTCGCCTTGCCCGAGCCTTCGCCGCCGGCCCGGCACGCCGCCAGATAGCCCAGCGCGAGCACGGTCGGGGCCAGCATCATCACCCGGGAGAGCTTGGCGATGGTGCCGTACTCGCCGGCCTGCGTGCCGCCCTGGAAGGTTGCGGCGACGACCTGCGCGATCTCATGGATCGAGGCGCCGGCCCACAGGCCATAGCTGTGCGGCGCCAGCTCCAGGACGCCCGGCAGCAGCGGATAGACCAGCATGGCGATCGAGCCGAACAGGGTGACGCACGCCACGGCATAGGCCACATCCTCCTCGGGTGCCTCGGTTACGGAGTTGGCGGCGATCACGGCCGACGCGCCGCAGATCGAGGTTCCGGCGGCGATCAGCTGGGCCAGCCTGGCGTCCACGCCGATCAGGCGTCCGACCCAGAGCGTGGCGGCGAAGGTGGCGACGAGCGCAACAACGATAATTGCCATGCCGGCCGCGCCGACTGTCAAGAAATGCGCCGCGGTGAGCTGCAGACCCAGCAGGATGATGCCGAGGCGCAGCAGCCGGCGCATGGAAAAGGTGACGCCGGTCTTGGCCGCGGCGGGCAGGCCAATCACATTGCGCACACCGATGCCGAGGACGATCGCGATGATCATGGGGCTCAGCAGCCCCAGGCCGGGAACCTGGCGCAGCGCGTACGCCGCTCCCACGATGGCGGCGACCAGGAGCAGGCCCGGCAGCAGGGCGGCGCCGTGCTGCCCCCGGATCCACCTGGAGGTTCTGCTATCCCTGGTGCCATGCCTCTGCGTCCGTACCGGGCCGCCAACCTGCAATCCAGACTGCGATGTCATTGCCGAAGCTCCTTGAGGCTCCGGTTGTCATCGCAGTCCCACGATCAGTCGATCCAACGCATAATTTATATTGAATTATTCGAAAATACAGAACGAACGTTCTTCCATTGCGCAAATTTGTAGCATCGGCTCGGAGAACGCTGCAGGCCAGCGACCAGCGCTCGGTTGCGCGGCACCGCTTCAGGACGGACGCTTGTCGCCCCAAGGCGTCAGGTAGACCGCCGCGGCGATGCTGAGCCCGTAGCCCGCCATGGCCGCGCCGATGACCACAAACAGCGCCTGTAGAGGCGCGCTGGTCGCCGTCGCCAGCCAAAGGCCGCCCCCCAGCACCACCCAGAGTCGCACGCTCCCCGCGATCACCGGCAGCAGCACCCTACCCGCGCCCTGCGAGGCGAAATAGAGCGCCAGCCCCAAGCCGAGAAAGGCGAAGCCCCAGCCGGTGGAGCGCAGGTAGAGGTTGGCCGCGGCGCGCACCGCCGGGTCGCTCGTAAAAAGGCTGGACCAGAGGTCGGGCCGCAGCGTCACGACGGCGCCGATGACGCCGAGAGCGACAACCGATGCGCTCGCCGCTGTCCAGGCGACGTCGCGGGCACGCTCCGGATTGCGGGCGCCCACGGCCATGCCGACCATCGGTACGGAGGAGACGCCGATGGCGAAGAC